>NZ_JBEYTI010000014.1:0-150031 GCF_040642975.1 Micromonospora sp. NPDC047548 | reverse complement strand
CGGTGCGCCCGATGATGCGACCACGTCATGGCCAGCCCGGCCCCGGTGAGCATCCCGCATACCGTGCGTTGCCCGGTCTGCGCGATCAGCCCGATGACCATGGCTTGGAAGACCTCGAACGTCGGCGTCGTGAAACACCCGACGAAGGCGTCCAACAACCGGCGCAACGAGATGGGTAGGCTGATTCCTGGAAGCATCGACGGATCACTTTCGGCAACGACAGTGGTGCAAGCACCGTCGATGCTTCCGTCATCTCACCCCAAGATCACGTACGCCCAGGCCGCTCGGCGTGTCACACCCACCGCCGACCCGCCACCCAAAACTGCGAAAGTCGAGGGTTCCGCCCGCCCTTCGTTGAGGCCCGTGACCTGCTGGAGGCGATGGACCCCCAGATGGGGGCGCGCCGGATGTCCTGTGGTGTGGGACGCCGGTAGTTCCGCTACCCGAGCTCGGGCGGCCGGTCGACCAGGGCGGCCAGCTTCTTTGGCGCCAGGACGCAGTAGCTTTCCGTGAGCAGCTCGGTGACCTCGTCCCAGTCGACGTCGTCGTCGAGCACCATGCCGACGACATCGGCGCCCCAGCCCGGCTTGAAGAACGGGTGGCCGGTGGCGATCAGCCCGGCGATCTCGTCGCCGGGCGACCGGAACGTCAGCACGCAGATCGGCTGGTCGGTCGCGGCGGCACGGGCGTAGGCCACCTGGTGGTCGGGGTCGGCCGTGAGCACATGAGCGAACGTGCGTTTGCGGATCCGCCAGCGCGTCCCCACCCACGCTGGCTCCTCGTACGTCTCCGGCAGCCCGAGGCAGACGGGCCGGAGCCGGTCGAGGATCTCGGGTGGGAGGTCTCCAGGGCCAGTCACGCAGGGGACGGTACCCGGCCCCTCCGACAGGCCCGCCCAGCGGAATGTTCGGCCCACCGCTCCCGGGCCGCCACAGCGGCAAGCGCCGGGCGTTCGTCCGCTTCTACGCCTGCAAGGAGGACCTGGTGCTACGCCTGCGCGCCTGCAAGGAGGACCCGGCCAACGAGCCGCCCGACGTGACCAGGGGACGCGGCGGCCGGGCATCGCAGCCCTGGACCGAGGTCGGCCGGGAGCCCCGCCCCGCTGTGCGGGGCGGGGACACCTTAAGCGATCAGCTCAGACCTGCGGATGCGGTGTCCAGACCGCCCCGAACGCTGACAGCCTTCACCGTGACCGTGTCGCTGCCGGTCTTGATCACCCGGAGGCTGACCTTCTGCTTGTCGCCACCGTCCAGGTAGAACTGCGGCGCGGCGCCGACGGTCCGCGCGCCTTCGACCTTGACGGTGTCCGGAGCGACGATCTTGATCTCCTTCGCCTGCTCGAGAGCGGTCGGAATGCGGCCGATGTTGCTGACCGTAGCCGTGATCTCGTGCGTCGCGCCGTCGCTCTGGGCACCCTTGAGCTTCTTGGCGGTGACCTCGGTGAGGTCGAGCTGCGGCAGCGACTCCATCAGATACAGGTTGAACTGTGCCTGGTTGGCAGCCCAGCTACCGATCAGATCAGCCGACGGGTTCTGTGACCAGAACTTGGGGTTGATCCCGCCGATTTCGACCGTACCCAGCTTGGGGTGTTCTACCGTGGTCCACGGCAGGAAGCAGTTCGTCCGGCCGTTCTCGGCGCACCACCGCGACCGCTCCCAGTCGGCGTACCTGCCATCCTTGTCGTAGTCGGTGTAGTCACCGCCGTTCCAGATCTCGTCGCCGTACCAGACCGCGCCGTACTGGAAGTAGCCGAAGTCAGGGCCGTGCCCGAACAGGGGAGTCGGCTGGCCACCATTGCGCGTGGCGTAGTCGATGTAGACGCTCCCCGTGTTCCGGTAGCCGGTGAACGAGGCGCCCGCCTTGTCGAAGTGTTCATAGAGCTTGCGGTCACTCGGATACATGCACTCGACGGGGTCGCAGGTCGAGGGGCCCCGCAGATGCATGGGCACCCGGGTGTCCATGCTGTTCACCGCGGCGATGTTGGTGTGCGACATCAACCAGGTGTACACATGCCGGGTCTCCGGCTCCGACAACGGGTACGCGCCGGCACCACCCTGGGTCAGGTTCCGGCCGGTCGCGTCATCCGCCGGCATGACGTGCCAGTTGTACGGGTAGTTGCGGTGCAGGTCGAGGCCGCCGACGCCGTCCTCGTTGTAGCGGCCGTCGCCGTCGTTGTCGGTGCCCTCGGAGAACAGGAGGTAGTCGCCCTTGCCCGCGCCGACACTGAGCATGGCGTTTCCGGCCGGATCCCGCTCGTCAACGACGTGGGTTCCCTTGCCTGCGCCGACGTGCTGGCGCATCTGGCTCAGGTAGCCGTCACCGTTGAGGTCCTCGCCCGGATCCTCGTCGCGCTTGCCATCCCCGTCGTTGTCGTCCGGCCGCACCGTCGACCGGTTCGTCTGGGCGGTGTACAGGTACATGTCGTGCCCGTCGGGGTTGTTGACCGGACGGATGTACACCGTCTTCTCGTCGAGCAGTTTGTCGACCTTCTCGTCCTTGCCCGCCTGCGTGAGCAGGTGGTGCGCCAGCCACAGCGAACTCTCGGCGGACGAGACCTCGCCCGAGTGGCGATTCCCCTCGAAGTAGGCCGCCGGCTTGTCCGTGTCGGCGCCGGTGGACTTGTCCGTGATGGTCAACTGGTAGATCGGCTGCCCGCTGAAGCTCTCGCCGACGACGTGCAGGTCGACGATGTCGGGACGCTCGTGAGCCCACTTCCGCAGCCACCACTGGATCTCGATGCCGGTGTGGAAGTGGTCGAAGTCCATCTGGCCCGGGGTCTTCGGCTGCACCTGGTCGTACTTGACGACCTTGAACGTGCTCTCTCCGTCCCGCTGGCCGGCGATCGTGATGGTGGAGGACGTGGGTGTCACGCTGGTGGGGAACGGACCCGGATCCTGCGGCGGCTGCAGGCCGACGGCATGGGTGGGGGTCGCGGACACGGCCGCGCCGTCAAGTCGATGCGCGCCGCCTGGCCCCCACAGTGGCGTGGTTGCGAGGACGAGGGCGCCCGCTGCCAGTGGCACCAGCATGGAGGCCGGACGGATGCGCTGGAGGAGGCGCTTCTTCCTCGGCGAGTGCTGGATTGTTGCGTCGTGAGAAGAGGCTTGTCGCTGACCGGATGAGCTCGGTAAGGCGTCGGGACTCAAGGCAAATCTCCCAGTGTCACTTCGGTGCTTGCCCGTGCGCAGCACGCAAGGCAGTCACGCTGTGTAAGGGGGCCGCCACCCATTGGGTACTCGAGTTCCGATGACCGTAGTCGATCATTGCGCAGATGTAAATACTTAGTTGCCGTTGACTCCTTACACACGAGACGTACCACAGCGCTGACACCCCACGACGGGCTGTCACTGCGTCGCAGACCAGGCCGACCAGCGGGTCACCCGCACCGCGACCACCGGCCCGGCCGGTGGCTGCTGGACGTACTGCGGATACTTCTCGGCCAGCGCCGCGCGGGCCGCGGCTTCCTCCTCGCGGTCCTCCACCAGCCAGCCGTGCCCGTCCAGCCGGACCCACCACAGCCGCGACCAGTCCTCGTCGTACTCGTCGATCAGCAGGCTGGCGTGCCCCGTCGCCCGGATGTTCTCCAGGCGGCGCAGCCGCCGGTGGCGCTTGGGCTTCTCGTCGACGGCGTGGTAGACGACGTCGCCGAGCAGGACGAAGCACACCGGCACCAGGTGCGGCTGGCCATCGGCCCCGACGGTGGCCAGCCGGGCCACCCGGGCCGACCCGACCCGATGCCGCGTCTCACCGGTGGTCACCGGTCCAGCCGCCACACACCGAACGCCCCGCCATCCCGGCGGCAGACCAGCACCGAGCCGGGGGCCTGGCACTCACCCACCACGCCGGGCAGCGCCCCGATTGCCTGCCAACGGGTCCGACCGGTCATCGGGTCCAGCACCCCCAGCCCGCCGGATTCTTCCTGCAGACAGACGAAGTCACCGCACCGGAACAGGCCGGGCTCCTCGGTCGGATCCAGCGGGCGGGACCACCTCCGGCTCAGTGACCCGACGGCGTACGCGGTGACCATCCGGCCGCCGTCGCGGATCAGCAGCAGGTCACCGACGAACTGGGTGCGCCAGGGCTGATCCGCTGCGGGCGGCGGAAGCGCCATCGTCCGCAGCAGTCTGCCGGAGTCCGGGTCGCGCAGCTCCACTCGTCGCGCCGTCTCCAGCAGCATCAGAGTCGATGACCGCCATCCGAGGCTTTCCGCTCTCGAATTCGCCGACCGGCGTTTGCCGATGTGCTGGTCACCGGAGCATACGCACCGTTCGGTGTTTTCGTGTGCCTGCGCATCCTCACCTGCCGGCTTGACCGACCCGCTCCCCACGGCCGCGCTCGTCGCGCTTCCCGCCGCCCCGGCGATCGCCCGCCAGGCCGATTGGCGGACGACTGCGGCGCTCTGGCCCCGCAGCGTTGATCGGCGGCTGCTTCGGGTATCCGCCGCGAATGGCCGAACTGCTGGAGGACGGCGACATCTACTTCCTCTACCGCCCCCGTGTCGAGGAGGAGCACGTCGACTCGCTGGACGAGGTGCAGCGGCTGTTGGTGGTGATGCACCCGTGGCAGGGGCGGCACCTGCGGCTGCTTGTGGTCGGGCGCAAGCGCCTGCCCGACATCGAGGAGCATGACCGCTTCTGGGCGTTCGTCGACGAGGTGGTGGACCGGCCCGAGCAGCTGCACAAGGCACTGCAGGCGCGCACGTACCGGACGAAGACCCGCGACAGGCGGGAGCAGCCGCCGGCAAGGCCCGCGGCGGAGGGTGCGTACGTGATCGCGCGGCACGACGACCACACCCACCTCGCGTACGAACTCGAACTCCCGCTGCGGCTCGGCGAGGCGCAGCACGACCTCAGCATTGAGCCGGAGGCGAGCTACATCGTCACGGTGAAGAACCCGCAGGCGCCGTCCCCGCCCGGGGTCGGGCTCCGCGGGTCGCAGAAGGTGAGGCTGCCCGCCGCGCTGCAGGAGAGGTTTCACGGTCGTCGCTTCGCCCCGCTCGACCCGCCCGGCTTGCTCGACCACCCCGGGACCGAGATGGTGCTCATCGGCGCGGCCCACGACGCCTCCGAGGAGTTGCGGATCGACCTGGACGCGGAGGTCGAGCGAGCAGAGCGGAGCACCATCTTCGGGGATCTGCGGATCGGGCGCCGGGAGCGCCCGGTTGCTCCGCTGTTCTCGGGCGAATGGGCCTGAGCCCTCCACCGGTAGTCCCAGCGAGGCCGCGTCACCGGTGACCGGTGCGGCGTCCGGGGCCCGGCACCCGCACCCGGTACCCTCCCGCCGGTCCGCCAAATCTTGGCCGGTCCGCCCGGTACCCGGATTCCGGCGGTCGGACGGCTCGCACCTCGGCGCGAGGCCGGTGACGCCACGCCGCATGGCCTTGTTTGGGGCGCATTGCACATTCTGCGTACGGTATCAGGCCTTCTGCGACCTGCTGCTGCTCGGCGGCCGGCGCTGCCTGCTCCGCGCCGACCGCGATGGCCCCTGCTCCCGCAGGCTGCGCCGCTGGCCGGCGTCCTGAAGCATCAGCCACCATGGAGTTGAGTGCGGCTCGGAATTTCACCAGCGTTCGCTATTGAAATTAGCGGCCGGGAGGCCCAGGATGGCGGTTGAAGGCGACGACCATGGGGAGGGCAGCTGAGGTGACCATCGCACCGGCCCCCCGTCACGTCGACCAGCAACCAGCGCCCGACCTGGTCGCCGCCGAACAGGCCGCCGCGCGGTTTCTGGCCGCGCTCGACATCGACCTGGACTCCGAGAGCCTGCGGGACACGCCGCGCCGGATGGCCAGGGCGTACGCCGAACTGCTCACCGCGCGTCCGTTCGACGTGACCACCTTCCCCAACGACGAGGGCTACGACGAGCTGGTGCTGGCCCGGTCCATCCCGATCCGGTCGGTGTGCGAACACCACCTGTTGCCGTTCGTCGGTGTCGCCCATGTCGGCTACCTGCCGGGCGAGCGGATCCTCGGGCTGTCCAAACTTGCCCGCGTCGTGGAGCTCTTCGCCCACCGCCCCCAGGTGCAGGAGCGGCTGACCAGGCAGGTTGCGGACTGGCTGGCCCTCGAACTGGCGCCCAAGGGCGTCGGTGTCGTCATCGAGGCCGAGCATCTGTGCATGACATTGCGTGGCGTGCGGTCCACGGGGGCTACCACCGTGACATCCACCCTGCTCGGGAGCCTGCGGGACGACGCCCACTCCAGGGCCGAGTTCTTCTCCCTCACCGGAGTTCACTGACACGATTCGGAGACGCGGCATGGAAAACGGCGCCACATTCGTCATCGTCGGAGCCGGCCTCGCCGGCGCCAAAGCCGCCCAGACACTGCGCGCGGAGGGCTTCGGCGGCCGGGTGACACTGCTCGGTGCGGAACCCGAACGGCCCTACGAGCGGCCACCGCTGTCCAAGGGCCTGCTGCTGGAGACCACGCCGCGGCGCGACGTGTACGTGCACGACGCCGGCTGGTACGAGGCGAACGACGTCGAGCTGCGCACCGCGACCCGGGTAACCGGCATCGACCGCACCGCCCACCAGATCGTCCTGGACGATGGCGAACGGCTCGGATACGACAGGCTGCTGCTGACCCCCGGCTCGACGCCCCGCCGCCTGGATGTTCCCGGCGCCGACCTGAACGGCGTGCTCTATCTGCGCACCCTGGCGGACTCCGATCGCATCGCCCAAGCCCTCACCGACCAGGCCCACCTTGTGGTGATCGGCGCCGGCTGGATCGGTCTGGAGATCGCCGCGGCCGCCCGCCAGCACGGCGCCGCCGTCACCGTGGTGGAAACCGCCGACCTCCCGTTGCAGCGGGTCCTCGGCGACGAGGTCGCCCGGGTCTTCGCCGAGCTGCACCGCCGACACGGCGTCACCTTCCACCTCGGCGTCGGCGTCCGAGAACTGCGGGGCACCGGGCGGGTCTCGTCGGTGCTGCTGACCGACGGCACCCAACTGGCCGCAGACACCGTCGTCGTCGGCGTGGGCATCCAGCCCAACGTGCAGTTGGCCGAGGCCGCGGGCCTGAAGGTGGACAACGGCATCGTCACCGACGCGCGGCTGCTCACCTCCGACCCGCACATCTACGCCGCGGGTGACGTCGCCAACGCCTACCACCCGCTGCTGGGCCGGCACATCCGGGTGGAGCACTGGGCGAACGCGCTCAACGGCGGCCCGGCCGCGGCGCGGTCCATGCTGGGCCAGCAGGTCGAGTACGCCCGACTGCCGTACTTCTTCTCGGACCAGTACGACCTGGGGATGGAGTACTCGGGGTGGGTGGCCCCGGACGGTTACGACCGGGTGGTGTTCCGTGGCGATCCCAGCGTGGTGGATGGCAGGGCGCCGGAGTTCATGGCGTTCTGGGTCTCCGACGGCCGGGTGCTGGCTGGGATGAACGCCAACGTGTGGGACGTGACCGACCAGATCCAGGCACTGGTGCGTGCCGGCCACGTGGGCAGGGCCGTCGACCTGGTCAGGCTTTCCGACCCGCGGGCACCGCTCGACGATCTGCTGACCTGAGCACAGGGTCTCGCCTGCGGCCGGGCTGCCGGTAAGCGTGGAGCGGCAGGGCGAGTCAGGCCGGATGGATCTGGACGCAGCAGGCACCGGGGCTGGGGGCCAGCCGCGCGTCCAGATCCGTCCGGCCGAGCCCGTCGAGCAGACCGGCGACGAAGGCCTGATTCAGGCCGCACACCAGCTCGGTCTGCTGGGCGGCGAGTTCGTGGAAGGGGCAGTTCCGCAGCCGGATCAGCTTGTCGTCGTCGGCCGGTTCGAAGCCGAGTTCGGCCAGGACGGCCGCGACCGGCCCGCTGCCGCCGACCTGACGACCGATGGCCACGCCCCGCCGCTCCGCCAGGCGCAGGGCCGCCGACCTGGCATCGGTGGGATCCTCGGCGACGGCTTGGGCGAGGATCTCGCCGATCAGGTCGTAGCGGCGCTCCGGGATGGTCAGTGAGATGCAGCCGGGCGCTGCCTCGTAGACCTTCGGCGTTCTGCCACGGCCGCGCGGCTGGTCGGTCGGCGCCTCGTACCGGGCATGCAGCAATCCGGCGCTGACCAGCTTGTCGAGGTGGAACGCCGCCAGGTTGCGCGAGATGTGCTGTGCCTCGGCGGCCTCGTCCCGGGTCACCGGGTGGTCCTGGCTGCGGACGTAGTCATACAGCGCCCGTCGTACCTGGTCGACGAGGGCCGTCACCGCCTGCCAGGAGGCCGTTGCCATGCCGAAAGTTTATCACCAGCAGATCTTGTTGAAATTCTCTACGCGGCGTGAACAGCCGGCAGGTTCCGGCGCAGCGCTCTCGCCCCGCGTCCGCATGCTCGTCTATATCGGACACCTATGGGCAGCCGCGGTATGACAGGACCTTCTGTGCGACTGCTCTTCCAGGCTCAGGGCCGCCGACGGCTGCAGCCCATTCGAGTCTCAGCGCGAACCAAAGGCAAGGCCCGAATCCCCCCAGCCGCGCCCGTCAAACGAGGTGAGGTGATCAGCGAGACCGGACACCACTTGACTTGGCCAGGCCGCAGCAGGGTAGGTCCGGCACGTGATACGACCCGTTAGGCGATGATTGCGAATGGTAGTGACGGCGTGGGGAGGGGGCGGGCGATTGGCCGGAGGTGGCGGGGGGACCCGGCTGTCCCGGACCGTCGGTCTGCTGGGGCTACGCTACCCCGGCGGGCCGAAGCTGAGCGAAGAGCGGCACGCCACCTGGCTTGAACTCTTCTTCGACCTGGTGTTCGTCCTGGCCCTGCTGGGCGTGACCGCACGGTTGGACACCCGGGCATCGCCGAATGCGACGGAGCTGGCCGTCGCCATCGTGCTCTACGTGCTCATCCAGTGGTCATGGATCGGCCAGTCCTTCTACGACACCCGCTACGACCCGGACGACACTCTGCACCGACTGCTGGTGCTGGCCGCGACGGTCGGCGCGGGCGCCATTACCCTCGGTGTGCCGCAGGCTCCGTCCGGCCTGCTGTTGCCGGTCGGGTACCTGATCGTGCGTGGCTGTCTGCTCCTGATGTACCTGCGGGTCCTCACAGCCGGCCGGTCCGCCTGGGATCTGGTCGCCGTCTATCTCACCGGATTCGGTACCGGCTGGTTGCTCTGGGCTGGGTCACTGGCCATCTCCCCGGCCGTACGACCAGCAGTGTGGATCATCGCCCTGGCTATCGAGCTGCTCACCCCGTGGCTCGGCCGCCGCTGGCTGCGCCGTCATCCCGTGCACCGCACCCACCTGCCTGAACGGCTGGGGCAGTTCACCATCATTCTGCTCGGCGCCACGCTGACCAACCTGCGTGACGCGGTACCCACCGCCCACCCGCCCGCCCGCGTGGTGGCCGCCGCCTTGGCGGCCTTCCTCCTGCCAGCCAGCATCTGGTGGATCTATATCACCTACGTGAACAGCAGGCTCGCCGTGCCGCAGTTGGGCAGCGGTCAGGGCTACGCCTATCTCCACTCACCCGCTGGCGCCGCCGTGCTTTTCCTGGGATGGGCGCTGGGTGTAGTGGTGTACGAGATCGGGCAGTCGCGTCAGATGCCGCTCAACGCGCGACTCGTGCTGGGCGGGTCGATCGTCACGTGGATGCTGTGCGGGTTGGGTCTGCACCGCTTCGCTCTCGGTCGCCTGCCCCGGCGCCGGTTCATCGTCGGCCTGGCGGGAATCACGCTGGCCATCGTGGTGACGCTGGTGGTCACCGAACCTGGCCTGCTGCTCGGGCTCACCTCGGCGCTTCTCGTCGGGTACGCCGTCGTGGTCAGCCCGCAGATCGCCAAAGCCACGAAAGGGCATCGATGAACTTCCATGTCATGACATCGGCCCCGCCCGAACGAGTATCCGCTCAGCCTGATGAGGCGGCGGGCCGGTCGGGCGGAGCCGCTGCCGGTCAGGAAGGCGTCGACGCTGCTGCCCTGCTCCGCGCTCAAGCGGTCCTACCGAGGCATCCTTCGCCAGGGGCCGCCGAACAGGCCACGGCAGGTGTGCCGGCGCCGCATGCGGGTACGCCCTGCCGGTCGGACCCGGGGGAGGCGTGATGGCGATCGAGGCGCCCGACTATTTTCAGCCCGAGGGTGGGCTGGTGCTCACGCACCTGCTCATCGTGCGGGATGTGGACCGTTCACGGGACTTCTACCAGCGGGTGCTGGGAGCGACGGTGGTGCGGGAACGCCAGCCAGCGATCTTGCGGTTCCACAACAGCTATATCGTGATCAACAGCGAGGGCGGTCCGACCGACGACAAGCCGGACGTACGAGCACAGGCGCCGCCGGATTCGAACACGCTCAGCGGCGCGATGAACATCCGGGTCACTGACGTCCGGGCGGTCTATGAGCAGTGGCGGTCACGGGGCGGGGAGTTCCTGACCGAACCGAAGGATCATGGAGTCGAGATACGGTGCTACCTGCGGGATCCCGATGGCTACCTGATCGAGCTTGGTCAGGGCACCGGGATCCTCGCCGAGATGGGTCGGGCCGCCTCCGCCTGACCCTGAGAACCGTTGATCCCGGCACGCCCCGCACCACACACCCTCGCATGTCGTGGGGGAGAGGGACGTGGTGAGGCACTGCGATGGGTTGCTCACGGACGTCGGCAGGCCCGTCGGCGTCGGCCAGGTTCCGGCGCAGCCGCACCTCGGGCTCGCCGTACGCCTCCTCGCCCGGGTACCGCCGTCGGGCGCCCAGCCCTGTTCGCCGCAGACACCTGATCAGCGCGTCGACGAGTGGTGCACCACCAACAACTTCGCCCGTACCGTCGGCATCCCGCTCGACCTCAACGCCGCTGTCACCGTGCTGGCGGACGGCAAGGTGATCGACGTCGACCTCGGGCTCGTAGGCGACATGCGGTTCACCAACCACGTCGGCATCGGCCTCTCCGCCGACGTGATGCTGAAAGCGCGGCCGTGGCTCAAACGGGCCACCGGGCGGCTCGCGTACCCGATCACCGCCCTGGCCCTGCTGGCCCGGCACCGGCCGCTGCGCGCCACCGTCCGCGCCGACGGCCGGAAGCACGAGTTCGTCACCGACCAGCTGTACGTGGCCAACGGCGGCTTCCATGCCGGCCGGCCGATCACCACCGACGCGAACGCCGACGACCGGCTGCTGGTCGCGTACCCGGTGGGCGGCCCGACCCGCCGCGAGCTGCTGCGCGACACGGCCCGCAACGCGGCGACTGGGGACCGCCGCACGTTCGGCGACGAGCCGTTCCTCGCCGTCTGCCAGGTCTGGCTGGAGACCGACCCGCCGGCGCCCGTCGAGGTCGACGGCGAGCTGTACGGCGAAACCCCGATCCGGATCGGCCTGGACCCGAACGCGCTACGCGTCATGGCTCCCGCCGACAGCCCGGACCGCTAGTCGTTCGAGCGCGAGAGACCTGAGCGTCGGCGGCGCTTCCCTTCACGAGAAGTGCGTTCGCGGCCGGCTGAGGCGCTCCCCGTCGACGATCAGATCGATTTTCTCGTTGTAGAAGGCGATCAGGCCGGCGATCGGCAGGAGCGCCCCGGTGGGGAAGTCGTACGACCAGGCCAGGTCCGGGTGGACCGTGCCGTCGACGCGTACCGACCAGTGGCCGCTGGTTCGGCCCTTGTACGGGCAGGAGGTCGTGGTGGCCGACGGTACGAGGTGCCGGAAGCTCACGTCGGTGCGGTTGAGGTAGTAGCGGGTCGGCAGGCCGGTCTCGAAGACCAGCACGGGCGACGTGGACTCGGCCAGGACGGTCCCGTCGAGTTCGACCCGTACGGTGCGGGTGGACCGCAGCGCGTCAACCCGGGCGTACGGGTTGCGGGGGTGCACGAAGACCTCCTCGTCCTCCTCGAACCAGCCGTCCATGGCGGCCCAGTCGAACCGGATCGTGTCCGTCAGTCCGGGCAGCGCGTCGTCTCCGTAGCTTCGCCCGCACGACGGACGGGAGGTCTCGCCCACCCGCAGCCCGTGCAGCCGAGCGGTGCCGCGCCGCGACCGCTCCGTGCGCTCCTCATCGACCAGGAGGTCACGGTCCACGTCGGCGATCGGGATGTAGTACTGGGGGTAGAACGGCCACTCCCACACGTACCGCGCCCGGATGGTGTCCAGCACCTGCTCGCCGGCGAGGAACGCGCGGATCCGGCGGGGCACCGGCTCGATGCGGTCGACCGACGCGATCGCCTTCGGATAGTCCGTCACCTTGTCCTCCAACCGCAGCTGAGCGCTCAGGCCGGCCCCCGCAACGTCACGGTGCGACCGGGCCCGCACCGAGGCCACCGCGAGCAACTCCCGCAGCAGGACCCCGACGTACGGCGACGTCCGGGAGCAGGGCAGATCGGGCAGATCGCCGACCCCGAGTACCGCTACCCGCTCGGGCGCTGCACGCACAGCACCGCGCCCGGGCCGGGGGCTGATTCCGGCCTTCCCGCACCGACCGCACCCAAACCGCTTCGCCACACCTGGATCGCCGGTTGACCGGCCACCGGGACCGCGACGTCGCCGCCGGCCCGCCGATGGCGACGGCGACCGGGTGAAGGTGGCATGACCTGGCGGCGCACCGACCTGTACGAGCTGCGGAGGGCGGCCAGCCACCTCTGCCGCGACATGGTGGACCAGGCCACGTTCAGTCTCTTCGTCCGTCGCCTGCCACCCCGGCGCGGCTCCCTGGTCGCCGCCGGGCTGGCCGAGGCGCTGGCCTCCTTGGAAGCCTGACCACGCGCCGACGGGGCGTGGCGGGCGCGGGCTAGGACGCGGCCAGTGATCTCGTGCGGGGGCGGAGCAGCCCGTGGACCGCGATCAGGGGCACGATCCCGACGGGATACCAGAGCAGGTCGGTCGGATCGAACTGCACGCCCAGCACCAGGCGGGCCAGCAGGCTGCGAGCCGACAGCGCGGCAGGGATGCCGGTCAGTTGCGCGATCTCGACGGCCCAGCAGAAGCCGATCGCCATCGCCCCGGCTGGCGGCGGCGACATCCGCGGCCATAGGAACAGCACGTCGGCGTAGACCATCGACGCGATGCGGGGTGCGTACCCGAGATGTCGCTCGCCTGGCCGACGGTCGGCGCCGGCGGACGGCCCGGCCCGCGACGGCGATCCGGCGGCACGAGCCCGCGCTGTAGGTATCTTTCCTTGACCGGCCGGCTGAATGTAGCTAAGTTTCGATGAACTGAGCTGCTTGGAGGCACCCGATGGAGCGTAGAGCCTTCCTTGCCGGCACAGGGGCGGTCACCGCCGGCGCCCTCGCCGCGACCGTTACCGGCTCACCCGGCAGCGCCGATCCGGGGATTCGCCGGGTCCAGACCGGCCTGGACGTGCTGGTGGGCTCCGACTTCGCCGAGCTGCGCGGTCAGCGGGTAGGAGTGATCTCCAACCCGACCGGCGTGGACTCCGCCTACCGTCACCTGGTGGACCTGATGCACGGCTCGGGTCACGTCGACGTGGTAGCGGCGTTCGGTCCCGAGCACGGCTTTCGGGGTTCCGCCCAGGCGGGTGGCAGCGAGGGCACCGGCACGGACACGCGGACCGGCATCACCGTCTACGACGCGTACGGCGCATCGCAAGCCAGGTGGGAGGTCATGTTCACGCAGTCCGGGGTGGACACCGTTCTCTTCGACATCCAGGACGTAGGGGCGCGTTTTTACACCTACATCTGGACGATGTACACCTCCATGGCCGCCGCGGCCCGGGCCGGCAAGCGGTACGTCGTGCTCGATCGACCGAATCCGGTCGGCGGCCGGGCGTACGGCCCGATGATGACCGCCGGCTACACCTCCGGCGTCGGTCTCAAGGAGATCGTCCAGCAGCACGGCATGACCGTCGGCGAACTGGCTCGCTTCTTCAACGCCGAGTTCCTGCCGTCCGAGGTGGGACGGCCGGTCGAGCTGCACGTCGTGCAGTGCCGGCACTGGAAGCGGGACCGGCTCGCCGCCGACACCGATCTGCCCTGGGTGATGCCCAGCCCGAACATGCCCACCACCGACACCGCGCTGGTCTACCCGGGCACCTGTCTCTTCGAGGGCGTCGCGTCGATCACCGAGGGGCGCGGCACCTGCCGTCCGTTCGAGTTGATCGGCGGACTGGCCACCGACTTCGACTACCACTGGGGTGACCGGCTCAACGCCCGCGACCTGCCCGGAGTGCGGTTCCGCGAGGCGTACTTCTCGCCGAGCTCGGCCGGCCAGAAGCCGGCGCTGCTCAACAAGCTCTGTGCGGGCGTCGAGGTGAAGATCGTGGACCGGGCCGCGTACGACCCGATCCGAACCGGCGTGGCGATGCTGGTGGAGGCGCGGAAGTACCCGGCGTTCGCCTGGCGACAGGATGCGTGGGACCAACTGCGGCCGTACTGGATCGACAAGCTCACCGGGTCGCCACGGCTACGCACGATGATCGACGCGGGCGCCGACGTGGCCGACGTGGTCGGCGCCTGGGCCGACGAGCTGGCCGCGTTCGGGCGGCGGCGTCGCCCGTACCTGCTCTACTGACGGGGCCGGTCGAGCGCCGGGAAGGCTCCCGCCCGTCGAGGACGTCAGCCGAGGCCGAGGTGCGCCGGCGACGAGGGGAGCGACCGGAAGCCTGCCTCGACCTGCCAACGCGACCGTTCGCTGGGACGCCAACTCCTTGAGCGGCCGGCTCGCGTCCGCCAGCAGGCGCGGGTCGACCTCCACTCCGCGCTCAACGAGCATCTTGCCGTGGTCGAAGTCCGCCGGGCACGGGTTTTCGGCGGCGCGCCGACGGCCGCCGCAGGGAAGCAGCCTTGCGGGTGGACTTGCTCTGCCCTACGCGATCGAGGGTTTCCTGGGGGCTAGTGGCTCGGGCGGTGGCCGCTCGCCTGATGGCTGGTGACCACGTCCGGCTGGATCCGAACGTCGAGCCGGCGCGCATCCTCTCCGTCCTGTCGCGCCAGGCCTGACGCGGCGCGCCCGGGATGCAGTCTGCCCAAGTCAGGCAGGCGTCACGTACCGCTGACCTTTGGGCGCTGGTGGTCGGTCAGCCGGAACCCGACACCGCGCACCGCGTCGATGGTGACACCGGTGCCGAGTTCGTTGAGCTTGCGCCGCAGTCGCTTCACCAGGGACTGCACGTCCGCCTTGCGCTGCAGTCCTTCGTCACGCCAGACCGACCGGTGCAGCTCGGCGTAGCTCCAGACCCGGACCGGCTCGGTGGTCAGGCAGGTCAGCAGGTCGTGCTCGAGTCGGGTCAGGCCGATCTCGCGGTCCCGACACCGGGCGGTGGACCGGGCCGAGTTGATCAGCAGTGTGTTGTCGGCTGTCTCGGGCACGGCGTCGGGCGCCTGCGCGGACGACGCCCCGAGACGCTGCTGCGGGGCCGTGATCAGCCTGCGCAGCTCGTCGAGATCGGCGACCAGCAGCAGCGGCGCGACGCCCTCGAGGTGCTCCGCGAGTCGGATCCGCTCGGCCGGCGATGATGTCACCGCGATCACCAGCGGAAATGGTTTCTCGGCCGGATCGGACCTGCCCGGCACAGTGCTTTCGTCGTGCGCCCCCACGGCACCCACCCGGAAACGATGGGCAATTTCTGCCCAGCCTCGTCATGATCGTGACAATAATTGGCAGACGCGCCCTGAACCAGTCAACCGTTAGTGACAGTTTGCTCACGTGGTGTTCTTGATCGTCCTTTCCTCTAGATCATAGTGTCCAGACGGGCATCCGGCGTAACCCGCTCGGTGTCTGGGGCATGGAGGGTTCGTCCGATCCGGCTCGTCTACAAGGGAGCCGGCTCTCCTGCGCCCCTCGTCATGACTCGACCAACTCTGGGTCGTTCTGAGGGAGGCAGCACCGATGCTGAGACATCCACACAGGTGGCGCACCGCCAGATCTCTGGTGAGCGCCGGCGCGGCGATGATTCTCGCCGCGACAGCTCTGGCCACGACCGGTTCAGGCGCACAGGCCGCGTTGACCGAGGCGAAAGCGGGTGCACCGTCCCCGTCGGACAAGATTCGGCCGGACCTCGCGAAGCAACTCCAGGCCAAGAACGAGGGCGACTTCTGGATCCACTTCAAGGACCGGGCGGACCTGAGCCAGGCCAGTGCGATCAAGGACTGGACGAAGCGGGGCAGCGCGGTCGCCGAGGCGTTGCAGAAGACCGCCGCCGCGAGCCAGACCAAGATCCGGGCTGAGCTCGACAGCTCGGGCGTGAAGTACCAGACGTTCTGGGCGACCAACGCCATCAAGGTCAGCGGCGGCTCGTCGTCGATGGTGCAGAACTTCGCCGCCCACGCCGAGGTCGACGGCCTGTACGCCCCGGTGGAGTACAAGGTGCCCGAGGTCACCGAGGGCGCCAACGAGAAGACCGTAAACGCTCTTGAGTGGGGCATCGCGAACATCAACGCCGACGATGTCTGGTCCCAGTACGGTGTCAAGGGTGCGGGCATCACGGTGGCGAACATCGACACCGGGGTCCAGTTCGACCACCCGGCGCTGGTGAACTCCTACCGCGGCAACAACGGCGACGGCACGTTCGACCACAACTACAACTGGTTCAACGCCGCTGGGACCTGCGCCGCCGCGCCCTGTGACGGCAACGGCCACGGTACGCACACGATGGGCACGATGGCCGGCTCCGACGGCGCGAACCAGATCGGCGTTGCGCCCGCGGTCAAGTGGATCGCGGCGAACGGCTGCTGCCCCAGCGACGCCGCGCTGATCTCCTCCGGGCAGTGGATGCTGCAGCCTCGGGATCTCAACGGTCAGAACCCGGACGCGAGCAAGCGGCCGAACATCATCAACAACTCGTGGGGAACTCAGCAGCCCTCCAACGCCCCGTTCATGGAGGACGTGACCCTCGCCTGGGCCGCGTCGGGCATCTTCGGAGCCTGGTCCAACGGCAACAACGCTCCGGGCTGCCAGACCAGCGGCTCCCCGGGCAGCCGGATCAGCAACTACTCCGCTGGCGCCTACGACATCAACAACAACATCGCCAGCTTCTCCTCCCGCGGTTCCGGGCAGGACGGCGCGATCAAGCCGAACATCTCGGCCCCCGGCGTGAACGTCCGGTCGAGTGTTCCGGGCAGCGGCTACTCCAGCTTCAACGGCACCTCGATGGCCTCCCCGCACCTGGCGGGCGCGGTCGCGCTGCTGTGGTCGGCGGCGCCGGCGCTGGTCGGTGACATCAACGCGACCCGCGCGCTGCTGAACACCACAGCGGTCGACAAGGAAGACCTCCAGTGCGGTGGCACCGCGGCGAACAACAACGTCTACGGTGAGGGCCGGCTGGACGCCCTTGCGCTGCTCAACGCCGCCCCGATCGGCGACACCGGCACCCTGGCCGGCACGATCACGGACGCGAGCACCGGTAGGGCGATTGGCGGTGCCGCGGTGGCCCTGACCGGTCCGGCGGCTCGCCAGCTGACCACCGGGAGCGACGGCAAGTACTCGTCGCTGCTTCCGGCCGGCGAGTACCAGGTCGCCGTGTCGGCGTTCGGCTACGAGAGCAAGACGGTGTCGGCGACGATCACCAAGGACACGACCACGACGACCAACATCGCGCTGGCGGCGGTACCGAGCGTCACCGTCAGCGGGTCGGTCACTGATGGCTCCGGACACGGCTGGCCGCTCTACGCGAAGGTGAGCGTCGAGGGCGCGTCGGGAGTGTCCGACTACACCACGCCCGCCGACGGTCACTACAGCTTCACGCTCCCGAGCGGGTCGACGTACAGCGTGAAGGTCGAGCCGCAGTACCCGGGCTACCAGAAGGTGACCAAGGAGGTCGTGGTCGGCTCGAGCAACGTCACCCAGGACGTCGCTGTGCCGGTGGACTCCAAGGCCTGCACCACGGCGCCCGGATACCGCAACGGCTCCGACGGCGTGTACGAGACCTTCGACGGCACCACCGTGCCGTCGGGCTGGTCCGTGGCGGACGGTCTCGGTAACGGCCAGGTCTGGCAGTTCACCGACCCCGGCAACCGCGGCAACCTGACCGGCGGCACCGGCAACCTCGCGGTGCTCGACAGCGACAAGTACGGCAGCGGCAATCGGCAGGACAGCTCGCTCGTCAGCCCGGTCGTCGACCTGACCGCGGTCGCGGCCCCGGTGATCCGGTTCAACCAGGACTTCCGGCAGCTGGGCTCCAACAAGGCGGATGTCGACCTCAGCCTCGATGGCGGCACCACCTGGACCAACGTGCTCCGGCAGTCGGCCAGCGCCCGGGGACCGCTGGTCACCGAGGTCAAGATCCCGCAGGCGGCCGGCAACGCGCAGGCCAGGGTCCGGTTCCACTACTACGACGCCGCGTGGGCATGGTGGTGGCAGGTCGACAACGTGCTGATCGGCAGCCAGGTCAGCTGCCAGCCGATCGACGGTGGCCTGGTGCTCGGCCACGTGCAGGACAAGAACGACGACAGCTACGTCAACGGTGCCACCGTCACCAGCGACGACCGGACGGCCGAGAAGGCCACCACCGCCGCGACTCCGGACGACACCGACCTGCCGGACGGCTTCTTCTGGATGTTCTCGTCGTTGACCGGGTCGCACAAGTTCACCGCGAAGGCCGGCAGCTACGTCAGCCACAGCAAGGACGTCGACGTCCAGAAGAACGGGGCGACGTCCGCGACCTTCCAACTCGGCGCCGGGCGGCTGTCCATCCAGCCGACCGACGTGAGCGGGACGGTCCAGATGCCCAGTGGGAAGGTCGACAAGACCTTCACCGTGACCAACACCGGTGCCGCGCCGGTCGACGTCCAGTTCAGTGAGCGGGACGGCGGCTTCGAGCTCCTCCGGGCCGACGGGTCCCGGCTGAGCAAGCAGGAGATGCTCGCCGCCGACGGCGCACCCGAGCAGCGGCTCAACGTCCCGACGTCGTTCGCCGCCCAGGCGTCCGGCAAGGACACCAAGGCGACCACCGCCGCGACCGGCCCGCAGGCCGCGCCGTGGACGGACATCGCGGCCTACCCGGCGAACGTGATGGACAACCGGGTGGTGAATCTCGACGGCAAGGTGTATTCGATCGCCGGCGGCGACGGATCGGCGTCCTCGGCGAAGAACTACGTCTACGACCCGATCGGGCAGACCTGGACGTCGATCGCCGATCTCCCCGGTGCGCGTAACGCCATGACGGTGGGCGTCGTGGACGGGAAGATCATCGCGACCGGCGGCTGGGCGGCGGCCGGTCCCGACGGCACCACCTGGTCCTACGACCCGGCGGCCAACACCTGGACGAAGGTGGCCAACAACCCGGTGCCGCGCTCCGCGGCCGGGCAGGCGGTCGTCGACGGCAAGCTGTATGCCATCGGCGGTTGCACCACGTCGTCCTGTACGCCGATGTCGAACTCCGTTGTCCGGTACGACCCGGGCAGCAACACGTGGGAGACGTTGCCCAACTATCCGAAGTCGGTGGCGTTCGCCTCCTGCGGCGGGATCGACGGCGTCGTCTACTGCGTCGGTGGTAACGACGGGTCCGCCGCTCTGAAGGCCAGCTACGCCTTCGACCCGGGCGCCAACGCCTGGACCGCCATCGCCGACGCCCCGGTCGACAGCTGGGCCAGCTCGTTCGCGGTCGCGAACGGCAAGTTCCTGGTCGTCGGCGGTGTGCAGGGCGGAGCCGTCACCAACGCCGGCTTCTCCTACGACCCGGCCACCAACGCGTGGTCCAACCTGCCGAACGCCAACACCGCCCGGTACCGCGGTGGCGCGGCGTGCGGCTTCTACAAGGTCGGCGGCTCGTCCGGTGGCTTCACCGCCACGCCGGACAGTGAGGCGCTGCCCGGGTTCGAGGAGTGTGCCGAGGGCCCGGCGGACGTCAGCTGGATGACGATCGACAAGACGTCGGCCACGCTGGCGCCGGGTGAGAAGGTCACGGTCACCGTCGGGATGACGGCGAACGTCGACCAGCCGGGCACCTACTCCGGTTCGATCGCGATCAAGGAGAACACGCCGTACACGGTGCAGCCGGTGACGGTGACCATGAACGTGACTCCTCCGACCACCTGGGGCAAGCTGATGGGTACGGTCACCGGGACGAGCTGCCAGGGTGTCAGCTCACCGCTTCAGGGTGCGACCGTCCAGGTCGACTCGAAGGCGGCCTCGTGGACATTCACCACCGATGCCCAGGGCAAGTACGCCTACTGGCTGGACCGCAAGCACAACCCGTTGAAGATGATCGTCGCCAAGGACGGCTGGAAGCCCCAGAACCGTCAGACGACGATCAGCAGCACCCCGAGGGTGGAGGACTTCGCGCTGTCCCCGGTCCGCTGCTGACAACTGACCCGTGACAGATCCGGCCCGCCTGGTGTCCAACCAGGCGGGCCGGACCGGGTTCGAAGGGGTGTGAGCCGCGACCTTGGCGGCGCGTAATGGTCAGGCCGGGGTGAGGCGGAAGCCGACCCCACGGACCGCGTGGATCGTCGCCGAGGCGTCCAGCCGGGCGAGCTTGCGCCGTAGCCTCCGCACCACAGAGTGCATGTCGGAGCCGCGACCGAGGTGCTCGTTGCCCCACACCTCCAGATGGAGCCGCTCGAAGGTCCAGACGTGTCCGGGCGCGCCGACCAGGCACAGCAGGAAATCGTGCTCCAGCCGGGTCAGCTCGATCTCGCGGTCCAGCCAGCGCAGCACCCGTCGATCCGAATCGACCCTGAGTTCGGGTGGTGGTGGCGTAGCGATGTCCTGCACCACCTCGGCGATCACGGTCTGGACGGGCGCCACCGTCCCGGCGCGGGGCGTCTCGGCCACCTCGAGGATCTCCCGCGCCTGATCGACGCTCGAGACGATCAGGAACGCCTCGGTGCCGCCGAGCAGCTGTGCGAGCTGTCGGCGTTCGGCCGGCGATGAAGCAATGCCGATGACCAAGGACGCGAACGGGATCCCCCTCATCCCCCACCCCTTCCGGTTCCCCACCCACTCCGGTGCATTTCCCCCATGACGCCGATCAATCAATGCCCTGACCCTAGTGGTGTCTTATCTCAGTTCGATTAAAAATTGCTAGCCGCACGTGGGTGTCCGTAATGAGCGGTCAGCCTTGATCATTCGCGCCTGGCGTCCGCTGTTTTGACCCGGCTGGCCTGATCGTTGACCTTCGATGGTCATGCCGGAGGGCGGCGTGGCTCAGATCCAGGGCAGCGGGTCGACTGGACTGTCGCCGAGACGTGCCTCGAAGTGCAGGTGCGGACCGGTGGAGGCGCCGGTCGATCCGACCAGTCCGACCACCTGGCCGGCGCGGACCCGCTGACCGGGCGACACCCGCAGCCTGGACTGGTGGCCGTAGCACGTGGACAGTCGCTGCCCGTCCGGCCTGCCGTGGTCGATACAGGTGTAGTTGCCATAGCCGCCGTACCAGCCGGCGCCGGACAGTGGACGGCCGAGCCGGCCCCGACCGACCGTGGCGACGCTGCGGGCCGGTCCCGGCACGGCGCGTACCCGACGGTTGACCTCCTGCCGGAGCCGCGCCTCCTCCTGCTGGCGGCGGACCAGTTCGGCCTGGCCGGAGGTGATCGCGCCGGAGAGGGCGACGGCGCGCCCGGTGGGGGTGTCCACGACGTCCGCGGAATCCGCCACGGCGAAGGGCGATGCGGCGTCCGCATCCCCGCCGGCGGTCAGGGCGGTGAGCAGTTGCAGCCCCGGATCCGGGCCGCGCTGCACTCTGGTGCGGTCGTCGCGGGTCCGCGCGAGGATGTTCTCCAGGTACTGGATCCGGTGCTGGACGTCGCCGAGCGCGGCGATCTGGCGGGCCTGTGGCGTGCCGCGGCGTTCACCGGCGGCTGCGGATAGAGGTCGGCGCCGGGGTCGCCGGCGATGAGCGAGGGGCGGATCCTGGGCCCACCAACGACCCGCCGTTGCCGGGCGGGGCCGGGACGTCCACCTGCGGTGACGTGCCAGGGGTCGGCGGGTGGACGCGGGCGGCGCCGGTGACACTGACCCCGGTTGCGGACCAGTGTGCCCGCCGGCGCACCCGGGCGGACCCGCCCGGCGATCGTGATCCGCGGCGCCGCTGCGGCAGTGCCCAGATGCAGGTCACCGAGGTCGCCGACGACGGTACGAGGGGACGCCGCACACCGACCCGGCTCGGCCCGCCGGCGCGGCAAGCGGTGCCCACATTCCCACCCCGTAAGCCGGCCGGTCCGAATTTGCGTCAGTGCTCGACCCGACCCGGCGACGACCCGCTGCTCCCGATCTGGTTACACCCATTGCCGCCGGCAACGAACGATCTTGCGGCCGGCGCCGCCGCCACCATGGCTACTGCAAGCAGCGGGTGCTGACTGACCGATCGGTTTGTGCCGGGCGGACGACTGGCCTGACCGTCCACCACGGCTGTGCCGTGGGACAGACCGCCGCCTGCCTGGTCGGCTTTTCGCCCGGCCCGTACGGGCACCTTCCAACGCCTGCGCAGGTCGGGCGGACAACCCTCGCGGGTATTCTGCAGCCACTGTTTGGACCATTGCTCATGGTCGGGTCGGACGTCGTTCGGCCAGCCTGCGCCGTTTCCGTTGTCGGTAATGAGACTCTGGCCCCGGAAACCGGAGAATGGCTCTGGCGGCGCGGGTCCGGATTGAGCATTCTCTAGCCCAGGCGGGTTTCCCGGACGCTTCGTGGGCGGCACTGGTTCCTGGATGTGCCAAGCGACGCGTGCCCGCACGATCTCGATCCGGAAGTCATACCTGCAAGGCGGCTGGCCAGGTGGCGGGGGCAATGGGAGGGGGCGTTCACTCGGTGGAAATGGCACCGGTAATCGACGTTACTGACGCGCAACTCCAAACGCTGAACACCTCGATGGCGGGACCCCCGGATTCGGCTGGGACGACGCGGAGCGGGTGGCAGTTCCGTTACATCGTCGCGCTGTGTCTCGTTGACGTTCTGGTTGGACTGGCGTCGGCGATCGCGGCCCTGGGCCTCCGATTCGGCCCGGCGACGGCCGAGCCGTACAACCGTTACCATCTCTGGGTCACCATTGCGCTGCCGTTGGCCTGGCTGGTCGCCCTCACCCTCAACCGAGCGTACGAATCACGTCACCTTTTCGTCGGGAATGATGAGTACGCGCGGGTGTTTCGATCCGGCCTCGCCCTTACCGCCACCTTGGCCGCTGTTTCCTTTGCCTTGGATATCCGGATTGCCCGAGGCTATGTGATCATCGCGATGCCGCTGGTCATCGTTGCCGGCATCGTGCTGCGATATCTTGTCCGGCAGCGCCTGCACCGCTCGTGGGCACGCGGTGAACGGCTGCACCGGGTGATTCTGGTCGGGCACGAAGTGGCCGTCGCCGAGATGACGAAGAGGTTGCGCCGTGAGCGGTACCACGGACTCGGAGTAGTCGGCGCCTGCCTGCCGAACGGCGCGGTCGACCCGCTGGAGCGAAGCGAGGCTGGCTCCCTGCCGCCGGTCCTCGGCACGTTCGAGGACGTGGCGCCCGCCGTCGCGCGCGTCAGCGCTGACACGGTCGTGGTGCTCTCCTGCCCGGAGATCGCCGGTGCCGCCCTGCGCCGGCTTGCCTGGCAGCTGGAAGGTGACGACATCGATCTCATCGTGGCGAGCACCCTCGTCGACGTGGCCGGCGATCGCACCACCGTTCGCCCAGTCGACGGGCTGCCGATGCTGCACGTCGAGCACCCTCGTCTCAAGGGCGGCCGGCGGTTCGTCAAGGCCGTCTTCGACCGGGTCTCGGCACTCCTGCTGCTGATTGTCGGCGCCCCGGTGCTGATGGCGATCGCCCTACTGGTCAGGACGAGCCCGGGCGCCGGCGGTCCGGTGATCTTCCGCCAGGAGCGGGTGGGTAAGAATGGCCAGCTGTTCGTCATCTACAAGTTCCGGACGATGTACGTGGACGCCGAAGATCGTCTCGCGGATCTGCTCGAGCGCAACGAGACCGACGGCGAGCTGTTCAAGATGCGTGACGATCCGCGGGTGACCCCGGTCGGGCGCTGGCTGCGCCGGCTGTCGCTGGACGAGATCCCGCAGCTTGTCAATGTGCTCAAGGGCGACATGTCACTGGTGGGACCGCGGCCGCCGCTGCCCCGTGAGGTCTCCGGCTACCCGTCGGACATGCGTCGGCGCCTGGTGGTCAAGCCCGGCCTGACGGGGCTGTGGCAGGTCTCCGGCCGGTCCGACCTGTCCTGGGAGGAGTCCATCCGCCTGGACCTGTCGTACGTGGAGAACTGGTCGCTGACAATGGACCTCGCGATCCTGGTCCGCACGCTGAGCGCCGTCATCCGAAGTTCCGGAGCGTACTGACAGCGCCCGCTTCTGTCCTCCCAGCACGTGTCGCGACCGCTGGCGGCAGGTCCAGATCCGGTGGAGGAAGCCATGGACACCGGGTTCGTCGAACCGGTCGATGCCGCCGGCGAGACAGGACATGTGCGACGGGAAACGGACACTCCCGGTGCCCGTCCGGCGGTACCGACGCGCGGAGCAGGCAAGCAGGATTGGGGGCGCGGCCGCCGACCAGCGCAGCCCCTTCATTTCGAGGCCGGGAGCAGGGTTGAGCAGCATCGAAGAGACGGTCGCCGTCGTCGTCGTCACCTACAACAGCGAACGACTTCTTCCCGACCTGATCGCCTCGCTCGGCCCCGGCCTCGAGGGCATGTCCTGGCACCTGACCGTCGCGGACAACGCCTCGGGTGACGGCACTGTCGAAACCCTGCGCCGGCTGGCGCCGGCCGCCCGGATCGTCCAGATGGGAAGCAACGGCGGCTACTCGGCCGGCATCAACGCCGCCGTGGCCGTGGCCGACCCGCACACGGCCGTCCTCGTGATCAACCCCGACATCCGCCTCGCCCCCGGGTGCGGAAGGAAGCTGGTGTCGGTCCTGCGGCGCTGCGACGCCGGCATCGTGGTGCCACGCCTGGAGCGCGGCGACGGCTCGGCGATCCCCGTGCTGCGTCGGGAGCCGTCCGTGCTGCGCGCCCTCGGCGACGCGCTGCTGGGTGCCCGGCGAGCCGGTCGGCATCCGGTTCTCGGCGAGGTTGTCGTCGGCGACAGGTACTACGCCGAGGAGTCGACGGCGGACTGGGCCGCCGGCTCGGCGATGCTGGTGAGCGCCGCCTGCTGGCAGCGCATCGCACCGTGGGACGAGTCGTTCTTCCTCTATTCGGAGGAGACCGATTTCGCACTGCGCGCTCGTGACGCGGGTTTCGCGACGCGGCTCGCTCCTGACGCACTCGCCGTACACCTTGAGGGTGAATCCAAGGTCTCACCCCGGCTTTGGGCGCTCCTCACCGTCAACCGCGTGCGCCTCTACCGCCGCCGCCACGGGATCGTGGCCACCCTGGCGTACTGGGCGGCGCTCGTCCTGCGGGAGTCGTCGCGGGCGCTGCGGGGCAACAGGCCGAGCAGAGCCGCCGCGGCCGCCCTGCTCAGCCCGCGCCGGCTGCGGGAGGCGCCGGGCCCGACGTGGGGCCTGCCGGCCTGACGCCGGAGGATCAGGTGCGGCGCAGACCTCGCAACACCGGAGCAGCGGTCCGACGCGCCCTCTCCGCCACCGCGAGTACCCGCGCCGCGGGGCCGTTGAGGACTCGTCGCACTGGCCGCTCACCCACCATCGGCTCGAATCGACCGGCACGCAGCGTGCGGTGCACGGCGTCACGGTCGAGCACATCGCCCTCGAGTTGCAGGGCCATGGCGAGCGGGAAGAACTGGCGGCGGGTGTGGAAGTCGATGGCGACGAACTCTCGCAGCCCCTCCCGTCGGGCCAGGGCGGCGGCGTGCGGGTCGGGGGCGATCCCGTTGTACTTACGGTTCCATATCTCCAGGGCGACGAGGTGTGGAGTCCACGCCGGATCGTAGCGACGCCAGGCCGCGCGGCGCGACGGGTGGGCCAGCACAGCGATGCCCCCGTCGGCGCTGACCTTGCCGAGCAGTTCGGTGATGTCGGGTGTATGGCCGTAGAACGGCACATCGCCCCAGACCGGTACGTGGATCAGGTTGTCCGGGTCGTTGTACTCGATCCCGGGGACCAGCAGGACCTCCGGGGTGCTTGCGGCGGCGCAGGCCGCCCGATATTCGTCGAGCCGCGCAGGCTGGAACTCACGGCTGTGGTCGGAGAGCAGCACCACCTGGTAGCCGCGCTGGCCGAAGGCCGCAGCGATGTCGGGCAGGGTCCACGAGGCGTCGTCGGACCATTCGGAGTGCACGTGCGCCGCTGCGCGTACCGTTCTCACACCCGCCTCCTCACCTGCGCCGTCACCGTCGCCCAGGTGTCCCGGGCGAGGACCACCGATTCGCCCCGACGGGCGTGGTACCACCGGGTGTCGCGGGCGGGTCGCAGCATGTCGCGAAGCGTGGCGCCGCGCGACGGCCACCGTCCGGCGTCCGCGCCACGAGCTCCGCGCAGGACGGCCAGCAGATGGACCATCTCCCGGCCGAGGTGCCGGCAGACCAGGTGGGGCGCATCGGGCGGGGGTGGCGGCCGCCAGTCGGGGTCGAGGGCGGCGCGCACGGCCCATTCCGGGTACGGCAGGCCGCGGCGCCGGGCGAGCGCCATGCTTCCCCACGCGCGCCCGTTGAGTTCGATGAACCAGGGTCGGCCGGCCCGGTCTCTCAGGAGCTCGATCATGAAGATGCCGTGCCAGCCGGCCCCGGTCAGGAACCGTCGGACCGCAGCGACCACCTCGGGATCGACGTCGACCGACCGGCAGGCGCTCGACCCGGAGCCGCGAGGGTTCATCATCCGCACCCGCCGGTGCGCCGACAACGCGAGGATGTCACCGCCGGCGGCGAACCCGAAGAGTCCTTCACCAACCCCGTCGAGCAGCGGCTGCACCAGTGCCGGGGCGCCCAGCCGGTCGGCGATCGTCCTCACCTCGTCCGGCCGTGCCGCGACCGCCCCCGCAGGACGGGACAGGCGGCCGTCGCGTTCCACCGCCGCCAGGGCGCACTTGACCATCCACGGTCCATCGCCGGGTGGCGGCTCGCCGGACGAACCCGCATGGGCCAGCGTGGTTCGCGGCACGGCGAAGCCGGCCTTCTCGGCGAGCTCGACCTGCTCGCGCTTGTCGAGCGCGAGCAGCACCTGGGCACCCGTGGGAGCGGCCAGGGGAACCGTGGTCGCCAGCCGGTCGCACAGCAGCAACGCGGCGTCATCGAGCGGCAGCACGGCAACTGGTCGCTCGGACGCGACGAGCGCCTCGATGGCCGCGACGCTGGCGGCCACGTCGGTCTCCGGCGCGGGCACCGGCAGCACCCGGACGGAACGGGCCGAGGCCAGCGGCGGCCGGCGCCCGGCACGGCTGAACGCCACCACGTCGAAGCCGGCGTCGCGCAGGCACCAGGCCGATTCGATCGCGGCCAGCGACTCGGCGAAGCCGATCAGGACGCGGGGGCGGTCGCTCACCGCCACCGCTTCACCGCTCCCACGGCGGTCGCGCGCGCTCGGACGGAAAGGGACGGCCTGGCCAGCACCTCGGTGCGCAGCGACTGCGGAGTGTCGTGGCGGTGCACGCTGAAGCGCGGCTGCAGCCAGGCGTCGGGGCGGGGCGCCCGCCGGTCGCTGGTGTAGACCCGGTGATAGCCGTTGCCGCGCAGTGCCGCGAGCACCTGCCGGTCGTACCGCCCGAGTGGGCAGGCGACGATGTCGACCGGATGGTCTGCCGCCTTGGCCAACGCGTCGCGGGCGGCAACGAACTCGTCGTGCCGCTCCTGGGGCGTCATCCCACGCCAGGAGCGGTGCCACATACCGTGCGAGCCGATGCGCATGCCGTGCCGGTGCAACTCCCGCGCGCCATCGCTGTCGACGCTGCCCGGCGTGTGAAGCCGGCCGGCGAGCAGGAAGAACTCCGCCACGAGGCCCCGTTCGAGCAGCGCCGGCAGTGCGATCTCGACGTCGGAGGCATTTCCGTCGTCGAAGCTGATCCGCACGGCGGGCCACGTCACGAGTTCGTCGAGGAGTTCGTGGAACCGGTCGGCGCTGACCCAGTAGCGGTCCTCACCGGGCTCCAGCTCACGTCGCGGCTCACCCACCCCGTGAAAGCACACGTTGAGCAGTTTCTCGCTGGTCATCGTTCTCCTGTTGACTATCGGCCCGCGGTCGCTTCGTGCGTCGCCCGCCGGCTGGACTCGTCGCGTGCCCACGCTCCGGCGTCGCGCCGGCCGGAGGCGAGCAGCGCGGCAACGATGGTGATGACCACGTAGCACACGGCTGCGGGAGCGAGCCACGGGCGCGGCAGCACCACGTCGCGCAGCCACGACGCGCGGGCGGACCGGCGTACGCCCGCAGGCACGTCGCCGCGCACGGCGGCCTCCCGCATCGCCGCGTTGCCCGCTCGGACGCGAACCAGCCGGCGGACCAGATCGCGGGTGTGCCGTGGGGTCGCCACCGTTGCGGTCACGGCGGAGATTTCGCGCCTCTCGTCCCACGTGAACAGCGAGTCGAGGTAGAGGTCATCGGCGATCATGTCGGGAAAACCCGCGAAGCGGGCCCGGCCCCGGGCCGACAGGACGATCGCACCCCTGCCGAACAGCGCCCGGTCGTACGCCGGCAGGCGGGCGTTGATGGCGAAGTACGCCCGTACCAGCAGCGGTCGCCGGGCGAGGTCGAGCTGCCGCCGTGGCACGACCGCCAGCGGGGCGGTGCCGGCGTCATCGGGCCGGTTGAGCGCCTCGGCGAGGACGCGCACCGCGCCGGGTGGCAGCACGATGTCGGCGTCGAGATAGACGCGGGGAAAGCCCACCGCGACGGCGTCGCCCGCGTTGAGCGCCCCCGGCTTGCCCTGCTCGGGACGGTCGATCACCCGTACGCCCGGTCGGCTCCCGGCGACGGCGGCGGTCGCGTCGGTGCAGCCGTTGGCCACCACGGTGATGTCGACGCCGGCCGGACCGGGATCGGCAAGCAGGGCGTCGAGGCATCGGCCGATCACGGCTTCCTCGTTGTGCGCCGCGATGACGACACTGGTCCTGCCAGTGCCACCGGGTTCCGTCATTTCCGCCCCGCCGCGTCGCCCGCCCGCATCGGAGCGGGTGCCCGGGAAGTGGGCGGCGTCCCCACACCGCGCCGGCTCAGGGGCAGCACCCGGTGCCAGACCGAAACGTACCGCCCGGCCTGGTGCTCCCAGGCGAGGGTGTCGGCGAAGCGGGCGAGGCCGGCTTCGCGCATGCGGGCCCGACGCGCGGGGTCGGCAAGCAGTTCCTCGATGGCGATCGCGAACTCGACCGGCGTGCCGGTGGGTACGTAGACCGCCGCCTCGCCCGCGGTACGCCTGGTCTCGGTCAGGTCCGCCGCGACCACCGGCACCCCGCGGCCGAGGTATTCGACTGTCTTGGCCATCGTGGACAGGTCGTTCATCCGCGTCGGCAGGTCGGGCTGGATCGCGACGGTGGCGGTGCGCAGCAGGTCGTGGACAGCTCCCACGTCGAGCCATCCGGCGAACTCCACGACGTCGCCCAGGCCCCGTTCGGAAACCAGCTTCCGCAACGCCGGCATGCTCTCTCCGTCGCCGGCGATGGTCAGCCGCCAGCCGGTGCGGCCCCGCCGCCGCGTCAGCTCCTGGGCGGCCAGCACGGCTCCCTCCACGTTGTCCTGCGGGCCGAGGACCCCGAGGTAGACGACGCGATGCACGCCGGCCGGGCGGCCGTCGTCGCGCTGCTGTTCCGAGGCGATCTCGGCCAGGGCCGGACCGTTGCGGACCACGGTCATGCGGTCAGCCGGGACGCCCTTGCGCAGCGCGTTGTCCCGGAATGACTCGTTGGTGACGACGACAGCCGACGCCGTGCGCAGCGTCAACCACTCGCACAGCTCCAACATCCGGAAGGCCCAGCGGTTGGGTTTGCCGCCCGACCGGGTCGCGTAGATCTCGGGGCAGAGGTCGTGGTGGTCGAAGACCCAGGGCCTGCCGATCGCGCGCATGAAGAGCGCCAGCGGCCAGTAGACGTCGGGCGGGTTGCAGACCTGCACCGCGTGCGCGCGGCCGGACAATACCTCGCCGACAAGTCGCGCCGTGATGCACAGAAAGGACCAGAGAAACTCGGCGGCGTACGAGAGCACCCCGGAGCCGTAAACGAAGACAGGGTACGGCCGCAGCCGCGTACTGCGGCTGCCGGGGAGGAACTTCAGACTCTTGTCGCCCCGCGGAGCGATGACCGTCACCTCGTAGCCATTCTGCTCCAGGGTGAGGCATTCTCGGATGACCCGCCGGTCGCGTTCGGCGGGCAGGTTGGCGATAAGAATTGTGATGTGGCGCCGGCCGCTCCGCATAAGCCAATCCACTTCGTCCAGTTGTCGTACGCCGCGAGCGTGCAACGCGCGTGCTTGCGCGTACTTAAGACGCTCTTAATGAACCCTGCTCGACATTGAACGCCCTGGGCAATCGGCCGCGCGGTGTAGGCCTGTGTCGGAAGTCCGACAACCGGCTCGGCCGTCCGGTCAGTTGCCGAACATCGGTCCGTAAACGGAGAGGAGGTCTTTGCGCAATCCCTGCTCGTGGTATCGTCCGAGCACGCTGTCCGATGCCATGAGGCCGGCCTTGTGCAGATATTCGGGCTCCGTGTCGTAGCGACCCATAGCGCTTTCCACCGCGCGCGCGAAGGCCAGTAGGTCGCTGTCCGCGACCGGCACGCTGTATTCGGGGTCGAAATACTCACGTCCACCCAGTCCGGTGAAGCCCACGACGTAGCAGCCGCTGGCCATCGCCTCCACGGGTGGCAGACCGAAGCCCTCCCGTTCGCTGAAACTCAGGAAGATCGCGCAGCCCTGCATGATCTCCGCCGTGCGGGCTTCGCTGTAACCCTCAATCGGCATCATCTCCCAGTCGGTCAGGACGCCGCGCGCCCGCAGCACGTGGAAGAGCTGCTTGCGCTCGAGCGGTCGGCGCCGGGGCACGTAGCCGACCCGCCGCCGGTCGGATCCGGGGCGCGGGCGGAAGAGCCTGCGGTTGATGACCGGGCGGGCCTGGTGGACCGGGATTTTCGGAAAGGTGTACGCGAGGAGGGCGGCGCTGTCGTCGGAGACGGTCAGCATGCACACCAGGTTGGCCACCTCGGTGTACGGAGCGCCTGGCCGCGAGCCGAGGTCAGACGCGTAGTCGAAGGTGTGGTAGGCGCCCTGGTTGAACAGCACCGTCCTGGTGGCGGCCGGAAGCAGGTGCAGACCAGGGGAGTAGAACTCCGGCACGACGAGGATGTCGTCGTCGGTCAGTTGCGTCTCGGCGGCGCTGACCGTCCTGGTGTTGTTGTCGAACCAGGTGCATCGAAAGCCGCGGGCGGTATGCAGGACAGCTGCCTCGATGCCCATCGAGTTGAGCAGGTCGACGTGCCGGTAGTTGGTGCGCACGCCGCCCCGGGGAGACGTCTGGTCGGGGGTGAGGTAGTAGACGACCGGGGTGCGGCCGCGCGTCCGCCCGACCTTGAGCGCCGGCGGCCGCCGGCTTCGCAGGTCACGGGCGTGGCTGGTGGCCTGGACAATGCCCCGCACCCGGCCGGACATACCTGGAAGCATCAGGCGCTCCTCGTGCCCTCAATGACCTGCTGCCCGCGTTGGGCCACGCCGGCCGCCACCGCGATGTTCATCAGGAAGGCCACCGTGGTGGCCGCCGCCTCGTGCCGACCATCGAGCAGGCCGTCCAGCCACTCGGGGCGGACAATGCCGCTGCGGCGCAGCGGCGCGACGGCGTCCGGATCGGCCCGCCAGTGGGCCACCACCAGGTCGGCCATCTCGGGGGCACCGAGTTGCGGGCGCCGGACGCCCCCGAGTCGCTGGCGTACCTTGCCGACGGCCTTACGGCCGGTCACGCGCGCCCGAGCGACTGCGGCGGCCGGTCCGGCGCGTCCCAGCCGTGCCGGTACGAGGCCCGAGTCGAGCGGAATGCGTGCCAGCCGCGGATCGAGACGCTGCATGAGCCGACCGGACAGGCGGGAGTCACGCTTGTCGTCAGGCGCGGTGGCGAGAGCCAGCTGCATGATTCGTCGGTCGAACAAGGGGTTGACGAAGAAGCGGGTCACCGCCGCTGGGCTGCCGTGCGCCCCGGCCCACCGCTGCATGCGTTGCCACAGGTAGAACTCGTCCGTGGCGCGTAGCCAGTCTCGGGAGTAGCCGGCGAAGACCGCGCTGATCTGCTCGCCTGCGTGCTGGCGGGCGGCGGCGAAGTCCGGGTCGAGGGCGTCGGCGGGGACCGACTCGTTGGTGAACAGCCGCCACTCGGCCAGGCGGTGCACGAGGCGGGGTGACACTGTGGCCTGGCGAGGCTGCCCGAGGTAGTAGAAGCCGCGAGCGACCTCGCCGCCCAGTCCGGAGAGACGATGTCCCTGGTGGAGGTTGCTCTCGGCCAGCAGCAGCGGAGCCAGCGCCATGGGGCTGGCTGCGCAGTCGAGATCCCTGGCCGCGCCCACCGCCAGGGCGTGGGCGGCCGACGGATCGAGCGGTGGCTGCCGGTCGAGCCAGTGCACCTGATGCTCGATGCCGCACTTCTCGCTCAGCAGCGCAGCGATCCGTACGTCTGCGGCGCCCTCGGTGCCGAGCGTCATCGCGCGCAGGGCCGACCGCAGCCGGGGTGGCACGGCGCTGAGCAGGATCCGCGAGTCCTGACCGCCGGTCAGCTGAATGACGGTTCCGGGGTGATCCTCGACGTAGGCGGTCAGGATGCCGCGAAGGCTGTCCGCCATCTCGTCGACGACGTCCGCCAGCGGTGGCGTTTCGTCGTCGAAGGTGCCGATGTCCTCGACGTACGGCCGTACGGCTACCCGACCGTGCCGGAGCGTGACCAGGCATCCGGGCGCGAGTTTGGTGATCCCCTGGAACGCCGTCCCCAGGCCGACCTGCCAGCCGGCCAGGCTCTGCACCCCTATCGCGGCGATGTCCAGCGGGGCCCCGGACAGCGCGGCGAGCGCGAGTGCGCTTGTCGACAGCGCCGCGATGCCGTCACCCTGCCACCAGTAGAGCTGTCGAAAGCCGAGCCAGTCCACGGCGGCCACGATCGGGTGACCGGGACCTGCCCAGTGCGCTGCCGCGAAGGGCGGCAGCAGCTCGGCCAGCCCGGCGCCGTCGACCGGATCACGGAGCATCCGCGCGAGCGTGTCAGCGCTGACATCCGCGGCGCGGGAGCGCACGGACCGGGTCAGCCGGGCGGTGAAGCTCTGCTCCGGGTGGGACGCCTGGTCGTCGCGGTCCGTCCCGGCGAACGCCACCCAGCCGTCCTCGGTGGCGTGGGTTGTGCTGACCGTGGCGTGGGCCAGGCAGCTGAGCGTGACGTCGTCGGGTCTGCGAACCGCCCGGGGGGAACCCGGAGCGACGGAGACCGCCAGGAAGCTCCTCACCGCGGCGACACGACGGTGGGTCGAAGACACATGCGGCCCACCGTAAACGTCGAGCCCTGGCAAAATGTCAGGGTGACGCGTTGCCGACACCCGAGCGGATCTGATTTCCGCCGGGCACTTGGCCGGCCTCCGGTTCTGGCCGTTGGGATGATTGCCCGTCTCCGTCAGGAGGGTTGCGAAGGCACGCGAAGGTGAAATTACGTGACCAGCGAGACGGGTTGCCGAGGGCGTCGGCCAACCCGATGCCGAAGCATAATTCCCAATGGTCAACTGTCGGCAGTCCGACAGTGTCCAGACCAGGAGCGCTTGCGACCCCTGGCACGGCGCGCGGCCTGTTCGGGCGGTGTCCGCCAGGGGTTGCCAAGGCTTTACCCAGGAGAGAACACTTAGCCCTCGCACTGTCCCACCAATCAGGCTGATCCCCTTTGCGGACGGGCTCTCGTCTGGCTCGAGCGGATCGATCAACGATAGGACGACGTGGACCTCTGGGATCTCACCAAGCTATTGCTTCGGCGGTGGTACATCGCACTGCCGATGCTGGTCGTGTCATTGGGCACGGCGGTGCTGGTCAGCTCCTCGGTCGAGCCCGACTACAGCGCCAGCGGGCACCTGCAACTCATACCGCCGCGCGGCGCCCCGGCCAAGCCGGGAAAGGAGCCGCAGGCGGTCCGCAATCCGTGGCTCGATCTTGGCTTCAACGCCACCGGGCAGGCGGCCATCATCAGGGTCCAGGAGAAGGCTGTCCTTGACGAACTCGAGGCGCAGGGGCTGACCAGCAACATCGCGGTGACCATGGCTTACCAGACGCCGATGTTCTCCATCGAGGCGGTGGGCCACAGCCCGGAGCAGGCGACCCGGAGTGTCCAGTACGTGATGAAGCTGCTTGACGAGGAGATCGCCAGATCCCAGCAGCAGTACGGTGTGACCCCGGACGCCTCGATCACCACACTGGCGCTGGACAAGGGCGAGAACGTCACGACCGTGACCTCCAAGGTGAAACGGGTGGTGGCCGTGGCCGGCGCCCTGGGCCTGCTGATCACCGCAGCAGGCACGATCGCCATCGACGCGATACTCCGCCGTCGGGCGCGACGGGGCGCGGAGGATGGCGCGGTCGCGCCGATGTCCGGACAGGTCGAAGGCGCGGCAGGTGGTCCTGCCCCACCGGTGGGCACGAACAGCGGGAGGCGCTCGGAAGTCTCCGGGGCTTCGGATGAGCGGCCTGCCGCGACGAGCGCGCGCAGGCCAGCCCGGGACGGTGGTGGCGTAGGCAGCGTGTTCGAATCCGCAACGGCGGCTGATGTCGACCGGGCCGGCATCGGGGCCGCTTCCGGCCGGCGGTCCAGCGGTAGCGATGACTACCGGTTCCGACCGTCCCGCGGGCACGACCCTCGGGCCAGCGCCAGATATGACAATGTGGCCGAGGGCCCGGGCGTGAACCCTTCCGACGCCACCATCGTCCTGCCCCTTGCACACCCGCGCTGGTCCAGGCGCGACGAGGGGACCAAGGGGCGGTGACCTCCGCCCCGGTGCACCCGGTCGATTTCGAACCCTCGCTGGTCGCCGTACACACCTATGCCACTCGGCGTCGACGCACCTACATCGACGTCGCGGCGCTGCTCAGCATCATGATCTGCCTGCTCTACCTGCTGCCGGCACGGCTGATCGTGCCGAACCTGACGTACGTGGGGCGGCCAGCCCTGCTGCTGGCGATGCTCCTCTGGTGCTGGTGGCTGTTGACCCGCCTCAACCCGTTGCTGGTCATGACAGGACCGCAGCCCCTGCGTTGGGCGGTCCTGGCCTTCCTGCTGGCGGCGATGCTGTCCTATGTCGCGGGGCTCCTGCGCGGCCTGCCCACCTTGGAGGCCAACGCTCAGGACTTCGCCATGCTCGCGCTGTGCCAGTTCCTCGGCGTGATCCTGGTTGCGGCCGACGGCATACCGAACTGGGAACGACTCAAGGGCGTCCTGCGGGTGCTCCTCTGGTGCGCCGGATTCATGGCGGTCAGCGCGCTGCTCCAGTCGATCTTCACGTTCGACATCACGCACTACCTGGTCCTGCCGGGGCTCGAGATCAAGGGCTACATCATCGGGTTCGAAAACCGAGGTGAGGGCACCGGCCTGTTCCGCGTGGCGGGTACCGCGACGCACTACATCGAGTTCAGCTCGGTCATGGCCATGGTGGTGCCGTTCGCGATCCATTTCGTGCGCTTCGCACCCTCGCGCGGCCATCGCCTCGCGGCGGCCGTCGCCGGGCTGCTGTGCGCCGCAGCCATTCCGATATCCATCTCGCGTACGGGCATCGTGGCGCTCGCCGCAGCGATCATCGTGATGATCCCCGTCTGGCCCTGGCGGTGGCGATACAACCTGCTGATTCTGGGCGGCGTGATGACCGTTGCCCTCATGGTGGTCAAGCCAGGACTGCTCGGCACGTTGAGATACATGTTCTCGGGAGCCGATGAAGATCCGAGCATCGAGGGTCGCACCAAGGACTACGAACTGGTCGGTCACTGGTTCTCGCAGCGGCCCTGGCTGGGGCGCGGCCCGCGCACGCTGGTGCCTGACCTCTACCAGGGGACTGTGCTCGACAACCAGTGGCTCTACACGTTGGTCACCGGTGGCATCCTTGGCGTGGTCGTGCTCGCTGCCTTGCACATCACCGCGATCACGCTCGCCGGGATCGCGCTGCGAAGGTCAACGCGGGAGGAAGATCGGCATCTCTGTGTCGCCCTGATCGCCGCGCAGGTGATCGGCATTCTGGTGTCGGCCACCTATGACGCCCTCGCCTACACCACCTACGCCACCACGCTCGCCCTGCTCACCGGGTTCTGCGGCGCTGTCTGGAGGTTCACCCACCCGACCCGCACCGTCCGCACCTCCACCGTCCATCGGGTGCTGAACCAGGCGCCGCGGGCGCCTCGGTAGCGGTGCCTCGCAGGGCGGTCGACCCCGCCAGCTACCAGGAGTTTCGTCCATTCCTGGCCACCGGCACGTCACCGATCGCGCCAACCGCCCCTCGTCGCTGCTCCGACCGCAAACAGCACGGTGGCCGGTACAGAGTTGCTGTCGCACTGCGAGGCTGTCCGAACGGTTGACCCGCAGCGATCCGGGATGGTGCCAGTTCCGATGTGGACGAGCAATTGTCGTGCCGTCCCCGGCACGGCTACCGTCGCGGCAGTTCTTGTCAATGAGTTCATATCTGGGGCTCACTCCTTGACTCAATCATGAGAGCGAGGGTCCGTGGACGCGGATGGACTCGGCCGGGCAGACGGATTGTCAGCACCTGCTGTTCTGACTCGTGCATCGGCAGCGGCCAGGTCGGGCTGGGCGAGGCGTGCGGGCGGTCCGGGGCGATTCTCGCGGGCGACCACCTCGGGGCGCGGGTGGAGGTGCCCGCGGCCGGGGGCGCGCCGGGCCGCGGGTGGCGCGGTGGCTCTCACCGGACTGCTTCTGCTGGGAACCGGCCTCGTCATGTCCCCAGCGAACGCCGCCACCGATGCCTGCGGCACCCCCGACAACGTCGTCGTGTGTGAGAACGGCAAGCCAGGATCGCCGGCCTCAGAATGGGATGTGGTCGGCGCAGGCGACCCCGAACTGCAGGGATTCGCGACCGACATCAGTGTCAATGTCGGCCAGCAGGTTGATTTCAAGATCAAGGCTGCGGCGTCCTCGTACACCATCGACATCTACCGCCTCGGTTGGTATGGCGGCGACGGCGCGCGAAAGTGGGGCAGCGCTGTGCCTTCCGTGCCCCTGCCCCAGCAGCAGCCCGACTGTCTCGAGGACGCCGGCACGCAGATCTACGACTGCGGCAACTGGGCCGTCTCGGCGAGCTGGACCGTCCCGCAGAGCGCGGTGTCCGGCGTCTACATCGCCCGACTGCAGCGTCCGGGGGCCGAGGACGGCAGCCACATCGTCTTCGTCGTGCGTGACGACTCCAGCCAGTCGAGGCTCTTCTTCCAGACCTCCGACACCACCTGGCAGGCATACAACCTCTACGGCGGATCCAACTTCTACGAGGGCGGCGCCCGGGGACGTGCCTACGCGCTCAGCTACAACCGCCCGTTCGCCACCCGCGGCCACATGTCGGGGCGCGACTTCCTCTTCAGCAACGAATACCCCACGATCCGCTTCCTCGAGCGCAACGGCTACGACGTCAGCTACACGACCGGGATCGACAGCGACCGGCGGGGCGGCCTCATCCGAAACCACAAGGTGTTCCTCTCGGTGGGGCACGACGAATACTGGTCAGGCGCGCAGCGCGCCAACGTCGAGGCGGCCCGGGATGCCGGCGTGCACCTCGCCTTCTTCAGCGGCAACGAGGTCTACTGGAAGACCCGCTGGGAGAGCAGCCAGGATGGCTCCGGCACGCCGTACCGCACCCTGGTCTGCTACAAGGAGACCTGGGCCAACGACAAGATCGATGACTCCGCGGAATGGACCGGCACGTGGCGGGACCCGCGGTTCACCCCGCCCGGCGACGGCGGGAGGCCGGAAAACGCTCTGACGGGTACCGCATACGTGGCCAACGACGACGACCTGCCGTTGCAGGTTCCGGCCGAGCAGGGCCGGTTCCGGATCTGGCGCAACACCTCCGTTGCCGCCGCCGCCCCGGGACAGGTGACCACTCTTGCCGAGCACCTCGTCGGGTACGAGTCCAATGAGGACCTGGACAACGGGTTCCGGCCCGCGGGACTGATCCGGATGTCCACCACCACCGGTCCGACACCGCAGTATCTTCGCGACTTCGGCAACAAGGTGAGCCCGGGAACCACCACCCACCACATCACGATGTACAAGGCCAGCAGCGGCGCACTGGTGTTCTCGGCCGGCACCATTCAGTGGGGCTGGGGCCTCGACGACAGGCACGACTCCCGCACCGCGGTGGAGCCGGCCGACCCGGCCATCCAGCAGGCCACCATCAACCTCCTCGCGGACATGGGCGTCCAGCCGGCCACCCTGATGACCGGCCGGGCCGCGGCCAGCGCGTCGACCGACACCCAGCCGCCGACCGCGACCATCACCTCGCCCACGACGGGGGTGTCGGCGACCAACGGCAACGAGGTCACCGTCCAGGGCACCGCCAGCGACACCGGCGGCGGCCGGGTGGCCGGCGTGGAGGTGTCCACCGACGGCGGCGAGACCTGGCATGCGGCGGCGGGCACCACCTCGTGGACCTACCGGTTCTGGGCGAGTGGACTGGGCACGCAGAGCATTCTCGCCCGCGCTACCGACGACAGCGCCAACCTCGGCCAGCCCAGCCAGCCCGCCGTGCTCACGCTCACCGGCTCGAACACCCTGTTCGGTCAACGGCTGCCGGCAAACCCGGCGGAGTCCGACGCCGGCGCGTGGGAACTCGGCATCCGGTTCACGCCGCTGACCGACGGCTTCGTCACCGGAATCCGCTTCTACAAGGGCCCCGGCAATACCGGCACCCATACCGGCAGCCTCTGGTCGGCTGGCGGCACCCGGCTGGCGACCGGGACGTTCACCGGGGAGACGGCCACCGGGTGGCAGAAGCTGAGCTTCAGCACCGCCGTGCCGGTCACCGCCCACACCAGGTACGTCGCGTCGTACTTCGCTCCCGCCGGCCACTACGCCGCCGACTTCCACCAGTTCAACTACCGGGACTGGGTGTCCGGCCCGCTCGCCGCGACTCGTGCCACCCAGACGAGCGGCAACGGCCTTTTCCGCTACGGCAGCAGCGGCTTTCCGGCCAGCACCTACGACGGTACGAACTACTACGTGGACGTGACCTTCACGGCCGCGGCCGACGCGGCGCCGGCCGTCTCGTCGATCAACCCCATCGGTGACCAGACGGGTGTGCCGGTTTCGGTGGCGCCGTCTGCCACCTTCTCCAAGCCGATCGACGCGTCGAGCCTGCAGTTCACGCTCACGAACTCGGCCGGCGCCCCGGTGGCGGGCACCGTCGGGTATGACGGGCCCACCCGAACCGCCACGTTCACTCCCGCATCCCCGCTGGAAGCGACGCGGACGTACACCGCCGCGGTGGTGGGCAGCGACACCCAGGGCAACGCCATGGACGCGCCGACGCGGTGGTCTTTCACGACCGACCTCGATCCGTCCGTGCTGAAGCTGTTCGCCACGAACGCCACGCCGGCGTCTCCGGCGTACAACGATGGTGGCGCCGTCGAAGTGGGCGTGAAGTTCCGGCCGTCGGTGAGCGGTTCGGTCATCGGCCTGCGGTATTTCCGCGGCGATGGCAACATCGGCACGCACACAGGAAGCCTGTGGACGGCGAGCGGAACACTGCTGGCCCGGCTCACCTTCCCGTCGAACGCGGCGATCGGGTGGCAGAGCGCGATGTTCGCAAACCCGGTGCCCATCTCCGCCAACACCACGTACGTGGTGTCCTACCATGCGCCGAACGGCCATTACGCCATCACCACGAACTTCTTCGCCTCGGCCTGGACCAACGGTCCGCTGACCGCGCCGGCCACCGCCAACGGGGTCTACCGCTACAGCGGCACCCCCGCGTTCCCGAACAACTCCTACCAGGCCGCCAACTACTGGGTGGATCCGTTGATCCTGCCCGGAGGGGGCTCGGAACCGCCTCCCGCCCCGACGACGATCGGGTTCTTCGCCGAGGATGACCTGCCGGCCTGGGACAACTGGAACGACACCAGTGCGGTGGAGGTCGGCGTCAAGTTCAGTTCGGACGTCGCCGGTGACGTGCAGGGTGTCCGCTTCTACAAGGGCGAGCTCAACGGTGGCGTCCACACCGGCACGCTCTGGTCGGCGAACGGCACCCTACTGGCCACCGCCACGTTCGAGGACGAGACCGCCTCGGGGTGGCAGATGCTGAAGTTCTCCCAGCCGGTCACCATCACTGCGGGCACCACGTACGTCATCTCGTACCAGACCCTGGCCGGGCGGTACGCGCTGACCAGCAACTCGTTCACCAACCCACTGACGCGCGGGCCCCTGCACATTCCCGCCGCCGGTGCCGTCTACCGGTACGGCGGAGGCTTTCCGGGCAATCCCTCAAACGCCAATTACTGGGTGGACGTCGTCTTCAAGCGTGCATAGCGGGGTCACATTGGCGACAGCGGCCCGAGCCGGTGAGTCGTTGTGATCCCCGCCCTGCCTGTGGAAGCGTGGCTTTCGTCAGCAGGCACCCGGCGCGAGACGCGCGGGCGGGGCGGTTGTTGAGAGGAATGCCGCAACGCGGCACACAGGCCGCGGCAACCGGCCGGCTGAGGCGGAGACAGCGAGGTAAGCGGTGGTGCGACCGTGATCAAGCTCAGACCCCAACCGCTGCGAGGGCGGCCCACGGTCTCCGTCGTGGTTCCCTGCTACAACTATGGGCGCTTCCTGCCCGACTGCGTGTCCGGCGTACTCGGGCAGGAGGAGGTCGAGGTCGACGTCGTGATCGTCGACGACGCCTCTCCGGACGGCAGCAGCGTGGTCGCCCGGCGGCTCGCTGCGGCCGACCAGCGGGTCAGGCTGATCGCCCACGAGACCAACCGCGGCCACATCGCCACCTACAACGAGGGGCTGGCCGTCGCCGAGGGGGAGTTCGTCGTCCTGCTCTCGGCCGACGACCTGCTCAGTCCCGGCTCGTTGGCCCGGTCGGTCGCGTTGCTGCAGGCCCACCCCGAGGTGGGAATGGTCTACGGCTTCTCGCCAACGTTTGCCGACCGGCCACCGACGCCCCGCACGACCGCCCGCTCGTGGTCGATCTGGCCCGGGTTGGAATGGATCGAGCAGATGTGCCGGCGAATGAGCAACCCGGTTTCCACGCCCGAGGTCGTCATGCGCGGCTCGCTGATGCGGGAGTTCGTCGGCTACGACAAGCGGCTGCCACACGCCGCCGACCTTCTGCTGTGGTTGCGGGCCGCGACGCGTGGTCCGATCGGCCGGATCAACGGCGCGGACCAGGCGTTCTACCGCAAGCATGGGGCCAACATGCACGTCGAGATGTTCGCCGGCGTCTACACCGACATCGCCGAGCGGAGGCGCACCTTCGACATCCTCTTCGACGAGGACAGCGCCTGCTTTCCGGACGGTCACCAGCTGCGCGAGGTGGCCCTGCGGTCCCTCGCCCGCGAGGCGCTGGTCACCATGTGCCAGGCGGAGAAGCTGGGTCAGGTCGGCGACGAGCCGCACGACAAGCTGGTCGCGCTGGCCGCGGAGATGTGCCCACCCGAGCGCGACCCGCGGTTGTGGCGGGCGTACGAGCGGACGCAGACGCGGTCGCGCAGCGGCCGGGGGCCGGTGGTGCCCCGCACGGTCGGTCGGGCCATGGCGGACCTCGGCGGCCGGATCCGCTGGCGGCGTTGGCGCCGGACGGGATTGATGAGCGCGGTGGGGTCGCTGTGAGCGCAATGCCCGCCGGAAGGGATGTCATCGTCCTTTCCGCGCTGTCGAAACTCTACGAGCCGACGCCGAAGTGGATGCGGTTCCTGGCCCGGACCCACATCACCGAGCCGGTCAAGGCTCTCGACGGGGTGGACCTGGTGGTACGGGCTGGCGAGATCTGTGCCATCGTCGGCCCCAACGGCGCCGGTAAGACATCACTGTTCCGGATCATCGTCGGACTGACCACGGCGACCGGCGGCACCGGCAGCGTCCTGGGCCTCGACGTCGAGCGCGACTCCGAGGAGATCCGTCAGGTCGTCGGCTGGATGCCGGCCGAGGACCGCAGCCTGCTCATGCGAGCCACCTGCCGGGAGAACCTCCAGCTGCACGGCCGCCTGCAGGGCATGCACCGGCGGGACCTGGCCGCGCGGATCCCGCACGTTCTCGCGGCCGTCAATCTGGTTCCCCAGACCGACGCGGTCGTCGCGAGCCTCTCCGCCGGGATGAAGGCACGACTGCGCCTGGCCCGGGCGCTCCTGCCGGGCCCGCGGGCGCTGATCCTCGACGAGCCCACCGGTGCCGTCGACCCGATCGCCGCCCATCAACTTCTGACGCTCATCATGGACCTGGTCGACCGGGAGCAACTCGCGGTGCTCATCTCCTCGCACCGACTGGAGGAGATCGAGGCACTACAGTCGCAGGCCCTGCTCCTGGACCGCGGCCGGGTCAGGTACTCGGGCGATCTGCAGAGCCTTCGCGACGAGTGGGAAAGCCCGCAACTGGAACTGGTCTTCACGGATCCGCTACGAGCCCGACACGCCAGCGCCGAGCTGATCGCCCAAGGCATCGACATCACCGTCGACGGCGGCACCGTCATCTGTCGCATGCCGGCCCGGGGTGGCGTCGGTGCCGTCCTGGCCGGGCTCGGTCCGCTCACCGCGTCGATCCAACACATCAGGGAGGTCCCGATGCCGCTGCGCGACCTGATCGCGCAGGTCTACGCCAGCGGGCCCGCGGAAGAGGGTGTGCTGCGATGAGCATCGAGTCCCGTGCCGGCTCCGTCGCGTCCGGGGCGAGCGCGGCGGCGGCACTGGGTTATCCGGTGCCGATCCGTCGCCGTACCCGCCTGCGCAAGGTCCTCGAAACCTTCGAGGGATACATCCGGATCGACCTGGTCGAAGAGCGGATGTTCCCTGCGGCGAGCCTGTTGCGCTATCTCGCCGTCGTCTTTCCCGTGCTGCTCTACTACTTCCAGAGCGCGTTCCTCGACATGGGCGGCCAGCTCTTCTCGGTCATGCTCATCGGCACGGCGGTGACCGCCGGGCTGCAGGAAGCCCTTACCGGGCTCACCAACCGCCTCCAGTACGCCCAGGAGCGCGGCACGTTGGAGACCTACCTCGTCGAGCCGGTGCCGTGGGCGCTGATCCCGCTCGCGATGAACATCTGGCGCAGCGTCACCGGCGGAATCCTGGCCTGCATCATGGTCGGCGTCGGTTGGGCCCTGGGCGCGCCGATCGAGGCGCGGTCCATCCCCCTGGCGCTGCTGGTGCTCTTCCTCGGCATCGTGGCCTGTAACGCCGTGGGCACGCTCGCGGCGAGCTTCCTCGTACTCTTCAAGCGGGGCGAGCCGGTCATCGCGCTCTACGGCCTGGCTGCCGGTGTGCTCGGTGGCGCCCTCTTCCCGGTCAGCGTGCTGCCGGACTGGATCCGGTGGGTGAGTTATCTCGTCCCGCACTCGTACGTGATCAGCGCCGAGCGTCAGCTGCTGATGGCAGACCCGCCCGCGGGCGAGCAGTCGCCAGCTGTCTCGATCGCGATACTGGCGCTCTTCTGCCTGGTCGTCTTCACGGGCGGGCTCTTCGTCTTCGATCGATCGCTGAAGCTTGCCCGTCGACTCGGCATTCTCAGCGTGTGATTCCGCTCCAGCCGATTGGCCCTGCCATGCATCGTCTTCTGCTCTGGGCGCAGCGCCGCGCCCACGCTGTCCCGGTGCCACTGCGCCGCCTCGGCCGGCTCGTGCTCGGCAGGGTCGGCGGAGGTGAGACGGAATCGTCCGGCCCGCTGGAGGACTGGTCGACACCGCTCCTGCCGGGCCGCGGCACCGGCGACCTCGAGTCGCTGCCACCGGTGCCAGACGCTGGCGCCGGTCCCGATCTGGCCCCGCCGACGGTCGGCCGGCCCGCGTCGGCCGGAGAGGCGCCACTGCGCGTCGTCGTCGCCATCGACGTGCTCGACGTCGGCGGGATGGACGAGTTCGTCGCGTTTCTGGGCCGCCGGCTTCCGCGTCACGGCGTCCAGACCGTGGTCGCGTACGCCAGCACCACGATGCCCGGCTATCAGGGTCAGAGCGGTCGCCTCGTACGCGCCCTGGAACGCGACGGGGTGGCCACGGTGGCGCTGACCGCAGAGTCGTGTCGGGAGTGGCTGCGGGCACATCGGCCCGACGTCATCAGCGCGCACGGTGCACCCGACTGGCTGCTCGACGTCGCGGCCGAGTTGGGCGTGCCGTGGGTGGAGACCCTGCACGGCATGCACCACTTCCTGCACCCCGACACGTGGGAGCCCGAGCGGCGGCGAAGCCATCGGATCCAGGCCCAGATCGCCGTCAGCGAGCTGGTCCGGCGGCAGTATCTCGCGCGTAACCCGAACTTCCCGGCAGAGCGGATAGTGACCGTGCCGAACGGAGTCGACGAAGAGCGGCTCAGATGGGTCGACCGGTCGCAGGCGCGGGCGGCGCTCGGTCTGCGCGACGAGTTCGTCTTCCTCTCGCTGGCCCGCTACGGCCTGCAGAAGAACACCTTCGCGCTCGTCACCGCGTTCGCCCAGGTGGCTGCGGTTCATCCCGCGGCGCACCTGCTGGTCGCCGGCCGCGCCGACGACCAGCGCTACTACGAGCAGGTGCGCGCCCACGCCGAGCGCCTCACCTGCGCCAGTCGGATCCATCTGCGCGGCCACTGTGCGAACACCTCGGCCTTGCTGGCAGCGGCCGACGCGTTCGTCCTCGACTCGTTCTTCGAGGGGTGGCCGTTGGCCTCGATGGAGGCGCTCGCCGCCGGCCTGCCGGTGGTGATGAGCGACGTCGGCGGGGCACGCGAGCAGTTGGGAGACGGTGGCCGGGGCCACCTCGTGGACAACCCCGCCGGCGACCCCGAGGCGATCGACTGGCAGCTGATCAGCGACCTGCGGTTCCGATCGCAGGGCAACCAGGACCAGTTGGTCTCGGCGATGTCCGCGCTGGTCGCGGACCGGGCGCGGTGGGCGGCCGACCGTCAGCGGTTGCGTGACGAGGCCCGGTCGGCATTTTCGGCAGAGCTGTGCCTGAGCCGTCACGCCACCGTGTTGCGCAGCGTCGTCCAGGGCAAGCCGGTACCGACTTTCCTCCACCATGCGCGGCGCTGATCCCGTCACACCGGCACGACGCACGTCACCGGACCACCGCCGGTGACCAGGCGTCGTGCACGAGTAACCGGGCTGCCCCGCCGCCGCCGGCCGGGACCACCCAGACGTCGCTGGTCGCCCTGGTTGAGCCGCTGCGCGGCAGGCCGTAGATCACCTGATCGTCGTCAAGCCACTCGACCTGGTCGTCCACGCTGCGCTCCTCCGCGAGGAGAGTCTCCTTGCCGGTCCTGAGGTCGTAGACCGCCAGCCGCCAACGACCCGAAGGCAGGTCACCGTGCTTCTTGAACGCGACCCGGGTGCCGTCCGGTGACAGCGACGGGCATTCGACGTCTTCGCGCAGCGCGGTCACCCGCCGGGCAGTGAGACTGCCATGGACGAGCCAGGTACGCCCACCGGACGCGGCCGTCGCGTAGAACCGGTCGTCGTCGGCGAAGGTGACGCCCCACAGGTTCCGGTCCGCGTCGGTCACCGTCCTGCCGTTGACCACCAGCACGAACTGCTCGATGTCCCCGACCATCGTGCCGTCCACCCGACTGACCATCGTGCGGGTCGAGAACTGACCAGGCGTGGCGTACGAGTCACCGAAGACGAAGGTGGTGGTGGCGACCAGCGAGCCGTCGCGGGACAGCCGGGCCCGGCTCGGGACGCCAGTCAGCGGCAGGTCGCGCCGCGGCGTCCAGTCGGAGTTCAGCAACGTCGTCTGATAGCTCGTCACCAGGCCCTTTCGGGAGGCCAGGCAGATCGCCTCGCCGGCCCTGGCGTAGATCCGGTCGCACTTGGCCGAGGTGAGGGCACGCGGGCCGTCCGGCGCGGACAGCGGCGCCAGCGCAACCCGCCCGTAGCCGTCATCCGGCGCGGTGCTTCGGAAGACGAGGTGCGGCTGGCGCGCCATGGCGGACAGGCCGTCCGGGTTCGCGGCGACTCGTGCGTCGGCCCCGGCCTGATCCTGCGCGCGGCGTTCGAGCAGCACGTATCCGCCGCCACCGAGGACTGCGAGCACCAGGACGCCCGCGAACAGCGCCACCCGTAGCCGCAGCGTCATGCCTTCACCTCCGGCGTGCCGTCCGGGCGCCGCGGCCCCGCCTCGCGCACCTGGTCGCTGCTTCTCGCGTGCGGCGCGGCGATCTGGCCGGCATCCACCTCGCGCAGCAGCCAGAAAGCCACGGGTATGGCGGCGGTCAGCAGGCCGGCCACGACCAGCATCGCGGGTACCCGTCCCTGCAGCTGCCAGAGCAGGCCGAACGCCAGCGACGCGACAAACCGCGCCAGCGCGAGGGCGGTCTGCGCCGCCGCGATTCCGCTTCCCCGCGCCTGGGCGGGAACGAGCCCGCTGACGAGGGCCGACAGCACGCCGTCGGTGGCGGCGTAGAAGGTGCCGAGCAGCAGCAGGATGGCGACGGTCGACGTGAGACCGCCCGCGGAGCGGGCGGTCAGCAGGTAGGCGACCAGCAGCGGCAGGTGGCCGGCGACCAGCACCCGGGCCCTGCCGACCCGGTCGGCGAGGCGCCCGATCGGCACGGCGAGGACGAGGTAGGCGATGTTGGTGCCCACGTAGAGCAGCGGGAAGTAGCGCGCCGCGACGTCGTCGCGGTCCTGTATCGCGAGGTAGAGGAAGCCGTCGCCGAGGGTCAACAGGCCCAGCAACGCCGCCGCGACCAGTGGGCGGCGTAGCTGCCGCCGGGTCAGCTCCCGACCGAGTTGGCGTAACCCGAGGCGCGCGCCGGGGGGCGCGGTGCGGCGGTCGGGCACGAAGAGCACCAGTACGGCGACACCGACGACGGCGAACGCGAACGAGACCACGAACACCGAGTCGTAACTGGCCGGCACAGCGGCGAGCAGCGAGAACGCGATCAGCGGACCGAGAGCGGCGCCGAGGGTGTCCAGCGCCCGGTGTACGCCGAACGAGCGACCCAGCAGGTGCGGCTCGGACGCGCCGGCGATCAACGCGTCGCGGGGCGCGGTACGCAACCCCTTGCCGAGCCGGTCGGCCGTGATCACGGCGGTGATCGCCGCGAGACCGTGCACCGGGAGCATCGCGATGCGGCTCAGCGCGGAGAACCCGTACCCGACAGCGGCGACCCACTTCGGGTGGTCGCTCCGGTCCCCGGCATAGCCGCCCGCGATCCGTACGACCGCGCTCACCCCCTGGTAGAGGCCGTCGAGCAGGCCGTAGGCGGCCATTCCAAGACCCACCTGGGCGGTCAGGTAGAGCGGGAGGACCGACGACACCATCTCGGAGGAGACATCGGTGAGCATGCTGACGATGCCGAGGAGGATGACGGTCGTGGCGACCCGTTGGGCAGCGGTGCCCGTGGTCGATGGCATGTCACGTCCGCGGGGCCTGTCCCGCAGTGATACGTACACCGAGCTTCGCCTTTCGCCGTGCCCCCAGCGGGACCGGGTTGCCGCCTACCCGGCACGCCGCGGTTCCGTGAGTTCCGCTTCGAGCTGGGTGATCCGGCGTACCAGGTCGATCGTGCGTAACCCGAGCGTGGCGCGGACGGACGAGACGACGTGGGTCGCCGGGACCGGACACTGGCCGTCGACGCGCAGTGACTCCAGCCGCAGCACCCCGTCGCCGGTGAGCACGTCGACGCAGCCGTTCTGCTTGTCCACCCGGACCACCCGGCCGGGCACGCGGCCGGCGTAGACCGGCGCGTCCGCCACGGGTGTCGCCCGGTCGATCCACACCACCTGCAGGCCGACGTAGGTGTAGGCGCCGGGGAACGGCGCCGACAGCGCCCGGACCTGGCGGTCGATGGTGGCGGTGGAGGCCCGCCAGTCGATCTCTCCGTCCTCAGGCAGCCTCGTGCATCCGTACGTCGCGTGTGATTCGTCCTGCGGCACACCTGGGTCGCCCTCGAGGTGCCGGGCGACCGCGTCGGCCAGGTGCTCCCGTTGCAGGTCGTCGAGGCGGCGGTAGACATCGCCGACCGTGTCGCATGCCCCGATGGGCGTCGGAGCCTGGAAGAGAACGCCACCGGCGTCGAGACCCGGCACGATCGTGTGCACGCTGATCCACGCCTCGGGCTCGCCGGCGAGCATCATCCAGTTGACATTGGCCCGGCCGCGATAGCGGGGCAGCGGGGAGTAGTGCACGTTGACGAAGGGGCACAGGGTGAGCAGGCCCGCCGGCAGCACCCGGTCGTAGGAGGACACGACGACCGCGTCGGGTGCCAGCCGCTCGACCAGCTCGCGCACCGCCGCCAGCGAGGTCTCGCCGGTGACCTCGGCGCCGCCCGCAGCTGCGGTGCGGACCAGCTCGTCGTCGCCCGGCCGGACCAGCGCCACAACGTCGAAGCGGCCCGACAGCGACGCGTACGCGGCGGCAGCGGTCGGGCCGAGACCCAGGTGCACCACCTGCGAGCGGGGCTCAGAGCTCATCGAGAAACTCCAGGTCCTGCGGCCTGCGCAGCGCCGGCGGGCGAAGCAGCACCTCGGCCACCTTCAGCCCACCCGCCTGCAGCCGCACGATCGGGTCGGGGCCGACGGCCGACGGCAGCACCGCCATGTGCCCGGGACTGGGCGGGATCATCGGCCAGTACGGCAGGCCGGCGGCGTCGAGAGCGGCGCGGTCGAGGTCGCCCCAGTACTGCACGACCGGCAGCCCGGGCCAGCGGGTGGCGATTTCCTCGACCGTCGCCGGGCTGAGCACGGATCCGCCGGTCGGGCGCAGCGACACCACCAACGCGTCCAGAGCAGCGGCAGGGGACAGGCCGGCCACCGAGGCCGCGGCGGTCACCGAGCGGGCGCCCGCCCCGCGCAGCCCGCGTACCAGGTAGTCCTCGAACGGGTTGTCGCAGAGCACGCCGAGGTGCGTGCCGTAGGTCGGGATCCCGGCATCGATCAGCGCTTTCACCGCCATGAGCCCGAGATAGGAGAAGACGTCGACGGACGGGTGGCGCTCGTTGGTGCCGGCCACCGCGACCCCGCGCTGACGCAGCCTCTCGAGGTCGAGGTCGAAGCGTCCGGCCTGGATCTCCCACGCCTCGAACATGAGCGGCACGACCGCGCCCGGCTTCATAGCCGCGACCAGGGTCGCGTCGATCGGCCGGACGTGGCCGCTGTTGGTGACGACATCGGCAGCGGCGACGTCGGCCAGCGAACGGTGATCGGTGATCGTGATGCGATCGGCCACCCCGAACTGCGCGGCTAGCGCCTCCGTCTGTGCGTGTACCTCGGCGACCGACCCGTGCCGGCTGGCTCGCGTCCACGCGTGCACCCGTGCCGCGCCGGCCAGGGCGGCGAGGACCGGCGTGACCACGTACGCCCCGGTGGCGGCCTCGGTCAGCACGACCCGGTCGGTCAGGTCCAGCTCCACCCGGGCGGCCGCGTCGGCCACCAGCCGGGCGAGCCTCGTGGCGGGCGACGCCGCGATGACCGGCCCTGCCGTCATCGGATCGCCCGCACCAGTGCCTCGGCGACCCGCTCCTGCTGGTCGGCGGAAATGCCGGGATGGAGCGGCAGGGACAGCAGTGTGCCGGCCGCCTGCTCGGCGACGGGGAAGGCGCTCACGCCCGCACCGAGCGCGGCGAAGGCGGGGTGCAGGTGGACGGGCCGGGGATAGTGCACGCCGGCGCCGATGCCGTCGTGCTGAAGGCGGCTCAGCACCGCGTCCCGATCGTCCACCCGCACCGGGTAGAGGTGCCAGACGTGCGTGTTGCCCGTGGCCGTTCGGGGGAGGGTGATCCGGTCGACCCCGTCGAGCAGCTTGTCGTAGCGGCTCGCCGCCTCCTGGCGCAGCGTGTTCCAGCGGGCGAGGTGGGCGAGCTTGGCGCGGAGCACGACTGCCTGCAGGGCGTCCATGCGTGAGTTGAAACCGACGGTGATGTGGTCGTACTTGGTCTCCGCGCCGTGATTGGCGAGTAGGCGAACCCGGGTGGCCACCTGCGTGGCACCGGTGAGCACCGCCCCCGCGTCACCGTAGGCGCCGAGGTTCTTGCCCGGGTAGAAGCTGGTGCCGGCCGCGTCCCCGAACGTCCCCGCCGGCCGACCGTGCCTGGTTGCCCCCTGACACTGGGCGGCGTCCTCGACCACCGGAATGCCGCGCGGCATGGTGATCTCCAGGATCCGCTCCATCGGCGCAAGCTGGCCGTACAGGTGAACGGGCAGGACCGCGCGGGTCCGCTCGCTGAGCGCGCGGGTCAGCAGGCGAGGGTCCAGCAGCAGGTGGTCGGGGTCGACGTCGACCAGCACCGGGGTGGCGCCGCAGCGCACCACCGCCTCAGCTGTCGCGACGAATGTCATCGCGGGCAGTACGACCTCGTGGCCGGGGCCGACGCCGACGGCGCGCAGCGCCAGCTCCAACGCGTCGGTGCCGTTGGCGACGCCGACGCAGTGCGGCACGCCCATCGTCGCCGCGTACTCCCGCTCGAAGGCCGTCACCTGTTGGCCGCCGACGAAGCTTCCGGCGCCGATGACGTCCGCGAAGCCGGCGGTCACCTCGTCGGCGATCTCCGCGTGCTGCCACTGCAGATCGACCAGCGGAACGGATTGCGTCATACCCTTACTTCCTTCCCGCCTTACGAAGCACGGCGACGATGTGGTCCTGGTCGTCCTCGGTAAGTGCGTGGTGGAGCGGGAGGATCAGCGACTCGCGGGTCAGCTGTTCCGTCACCGGGAGGGGAGTCGTCGTCAGGTCGGCGTACGCCGGCTCGAGGTGCGCCGCCATGATGCCTCGGCGTGCCGACACCCCGGCGGCCGCGAGTTCGGCGAGCACGTCGTCGCGCCCCGCGCCGAACTTCGGCGTCAACAGCACCCAGAACGACTGGTAGTTGGTCTGCCCGTACGCGGGATCCCGCACCGGCACGAGACCGTCGATGCCGGACAGCAGCTGGTGGTAGCGGCCCGCCAGCTCGCGGCGCTGCGCGACCAGCCCCGCCAGCCGGCCGAGCTGGACCAGGCCCACTGCCGCCTGGATATCGGTCATCCGGTAGTTGTAGGCGGTCTCCAGATATGACTCGAGGACCGGCTGGGCACTGGCATGCCGATCTGCGGCGGAGACGTTCATGCCGTGCTCGCGGAGACGGCGCAGCCGGCTGGCCCAGTCCGGGTTGTCCGTGGTCAGCATCCCACCCTCGCCGGTCGTGATCACCTTGCGTGGGTGGAAGGACCAGGCGGCTATGGTCGCGCCCGCACCGACGGGCCGGCCGTATGCGGTGGTGCCGGCAGCGCAGGCGGCGTCCTCGACCAGGGCGACGCCCCACGCATCCGTGGCGGCGCGCAGCGCGGCCACGTCGACCGGCACCCCGCCCTGGTGCACGGCGATGACCGCCCGGGTGCGCGCCGTACGCACCGCGTCGACGGTGTCGACCGTCAGGTTGCCGGTGGCCAGGTCCACGTCGGCGAAGACCGGGGTCGCGCCAACGTAGCGGACCGCGTTGGCGGTGGCGATGAACGACAGCGACGGGACGATCACCTCGTCGCCGGGCCCGACGTCGAGCACCAGCAGCGCGAGGTGCAGGGCGGTGGTGCAGGAGCTGACGGCGACGCCATGCTCCGCGCCCACCGTCGCGGCGAACTCGCCTTCGAACCGCGCGACCCGGGGCCCCTGCGCCACCCAGCCGGACAGCACCGCGTCGGCCGCCGCCCGCGCCTCCTCCTCGCCGAGCTGCGGGATCATCACGGGAATACGACGCTCGCTCACCGTTGACCCCGCCACCACTCCACCAGCCCCTGCAGTCCTTCGGAAAGCCCGACCTCGGCCCGGAAGCCGATCCGCTCGGCGGCGGTGGAGGTGTCGGCCAACCGCCGCGTCACCCCGTTCACGGCCCGGGCGGGCCCGTGCTCCGGCGGCAGGTCGGACTTCATCACCGCGCTGAGTGCCCAGGCCAGCTCTCTCAGGCTGGTCTCGGTGCCGCTGGCCACGTTGAACACCTCGTCGGTCACATCGGCCTCGGCCGCCATGATGTTGGCACGGGCGATATCGGCCACCTGCACGAAGTCCATCGTCTGCAGGCCGTCGCCGAGAATCAGCGGCGCGATTCCGGACTCGATGCGTTCCATCCAGCGGATGAGCACCTCGGTATAGACACCGTGGGTGTCCATGCGGGGGCCGTAGACGTTGAAGTAGCGCAGCGCGACGTAGTCCAGGCCGTACATGCTGTGGAAGCTGCGCAGCATGCCTTCGTTGAACGCCTTGGCGGCGCCGTAGAAGGTGTCGTTGTTGTAGGGGTGGTGCCGCTCGGCCGTGGGGAACTCGTCGGCGAGGCCGTAGACCGACGCCGACGACGAGGCGACGACCTTCCGCACATTGGCCGCCGCGGCGGCCTCCAGCACGTTGAACGTGCCGTCGACGAGCACCTCGTTGGCCAACCGTGGTTCCTCGGCGCACTGGGTGATGCGGATCGCGGCGAGGTGGAACACCAGATCCTTGCCGCGAGTGACCTGGTGGACCAGGTCCGTGTCGCGGATGTCGCCTTCCACCAGGCGCACCGGGCCGTGCTGCACGGCCCATTGGAGGTTGTCGCGCCGGCCGCGTACGAGGTTGTCGAGGACGACGACCTGCGTCGCGCCACCGCGGACCAGTTCGTCGACGACGTGCGAACCGATCGTGCCGGCGCCGCCGGTGACGAGGCAGCGTGAGCCTTCGATCTCTACCGCGCTCACCCGTTGGGTCCCCCGTTCAACTTGATCATCTCTCCGCCCTTGGCGAGGCTCCGCGACGCGGCCTCAAGGATGCTCAGTACGCGCAGCCCGGACCGGCCGTCGGTCAGCGCCGGCGTGCCCGTTCGGATCGCCCGGCCGAACTCTTCGACCATGGTGCGCAGCGCCTCCCGCTCGGTCAGCGCCGGCGCGACCATGTCCCCGGAGCGGTACGACACCAACATGTCACGGCGCTCCTCGACGTCCAGCTCGTGCGGTGATGCCACGTCCACGCCCCGATCGAAGATCGCCAGCCGCTGGCTGGGATTGAGGTCGTCCCAGACCAGCGTTCGCTTCGACCCGCCGATGATGGTGGTGCGGATCTTCACCGGGGAGAGCCAGTTGACGTGGACGTGCGCGATCGCGCCGGTGTTGAGTCGGAGCGTGAGGTAGGCGATGCAACTGCGGCCGGCGCCGATCCCGTCGGCGCCCTGCGCGGCCACCGCCACCGGAGTGACGCCTTCCGGCAGGACGAAGTCGAGGATCGACAGGTCGTGTGGCGCGAGGTCCCAGATGACGTCGATGTCGCGCTGCACCAGGCCGAGGTTGATGCGTACGGAGTCGAGGTAGTGCAGCTCACCCAGCTCACCCGAGTGCAGCAACTCACGAATGCGCAGAACCGCCGGCGTGTAGCAGTAGGTGTGGTCGCACATCAACGTCAGGCCACGCCGGTCGGCTTCGTCGACCAGCTGCCGGCCTTCCTCGTGCGTGGCCGCCAGCGGCTTCTCCACCAGCACGTGCTTGCCCGCGCGCAGCGCGGCCAGCGTCACCGGCAGGTGGGTGCCGGCCGGCGTGGCGAGCGCGACCGCCTGGACCCGGTCGTCGGACAGCACGGCATCCAGGCTGTCGGTGGCCTCCACCGTGGAGTAGGCGCCGAGCACGCTGCGCGCCCGGTGCAGGTCGAGGTCGCACAGCCAGCGTAGGCGGAACGACGTCGAACCTTGAAAGTTGCGGACGAGATTCGGGCCCCAGTAGCCGGCGCCGATCACGGCGACACCGATCGGCTCCTCGGCCGTCGCAAGCGGTGGAATCACGGATATCCGTTTCGGCTCGGCAGGGTGCGGTCGGGACGGCGCGCTGTCGTGCTACGGGTGAGACGTGCGACGCCTGGCTGCTCGGCCCGGGGCCACCCCGAGCTGATCCGCCTCGGCAAGTTAACGGTCGCTCGACCTGAGGCCGCCAGCGCAGTGACGGATATATTGCACCGCGACCAGCGGCTCCGGGCTGTTCGGACAACCGCCGGGACCGGACGGCCACCCCTCCGCACGCCCGTCGGCTTGCCGACACCGGCGTACGGCGGCGACGGGTAGCCTGGCGCGGTTCCCCTGTGGAGAGGAAGCCGACATGGCGGACGCTGCGGACGAGGCGCGCGGGCAGAGCCGGGTAGCGGCGAGCGCCGACGTCGACCCCCGCGCGACGGTGGGCCCGGGCACGCGGATCTGGCACCTCGCGCAGGTGCGCGAGGACGCGGTGGTGGGGTCCGACTGCACCATCGGGCGGGGGGCGTACGTCGGGCCGGGCGTCCGCCTCGGCGACAACGTCAAGCTGCAGAACTATGCCCTGATATACGAGCCGGCGCGGCTGGGCGACGGGGCCTTCGTCGGCCCGGCGGCCGTCCTCACCAACGACGAGTACCCGCGGGCGGTCACCCCAGAGGGCCGGCTCAAGGGTGGCGACGACTGGACCGCCGTGGGTGTGCAGGTGGGCGAGGGGGCGGCTATCGGTGCTCGCGCGGTATGCGTCGCGCCGGTGCGCGTCGGCCGCTGGGCGCTCGTCGCCGCCGGGGCGGTGGTGACCCGGGATGTGCCGGACTTCGCCCTGGTCGTCGGCGTGCCGGCGCGGCGCGTCGGCTGGGTCGGCCGCGCCGGCGAGCCGCTCACCGCCAAGGGCGAGGGCGTCTTCGTCTGCCCCCGCACTGGCGTGGAATACCTTGAGACCGACAGTCTCCTGTCGGAACGGTGACGGCGATGCTGGGCAGAATCCGGCGGGGCGTCCGCGCCGGCATGCGGTGGGTGGCCCGCGACGAGACCGTCACCTCGGCGGGGCGTAGCGCACTCGTGCTCGCACCGCATCCCGATGACGAGACGCTCGGCTGCGGCGCCACGATCCTCCGCAAGGTCGCGGCGGGCACTCCTGTCACCGTCGCCCTGGTGACCGACGGTAGGAATTCCCACCGCAGCGCCCACCTGACGCCGGACGACCTGGCGGTCCTGCGGAAGGCCGAAATGACCGAGGCGGCAGCCAGGTTGGGTCTGGCGCCCGGCTCCGTGCGATGGGGCGGCTTCGTCGACGGCACGCTGAGCGACCGCGAGGAAGAGCTCGTCTCCTATCTGGAAGGACTGCTCCTCGAACTGCGGCCCGACGAGGTCTACACCACGTCCGCCGTCGAGCCGCACCCCGACCACTCGGCGCTGGGCCGCGCGGCACGTCGGGCGGTGTCCACCACGTACGGCGCCCCGCGCCTGCTCGAGTACCCGGTCTGGCTCTGGGGATCCTGGCCACTGCGGCGCGGCGATCGTCTCGGATCCACCTTCCAGGCGGCGAGCACCATTGCGCGTCGGCGGGTCGTCAAGGTGCGGGCGGGCGCTCACCTTGCCGGCAAGCTGCACGCGCTGCGCGCGCACTCCTCACAACTGAGCCGGCCGGTCGGGGTGCCCGCCGACGAGGAGTGGGCCAGCCTGCCGCCGCCGCTGCTCGATGCGGCAGCCGACCGCGCCGAACTCTTCCTGCCGTGGGCCGCACCCGCGCCGGCTGCTGCCGTACGCCCCGCCGTCTGCTTCCCAGACGCAGGGTGAGAGGGTGACAGCTGCTCGCGTGTCGATTGCCAATAGTGCTCATAAGTCCGCTAGAGTGGCGGCGTGAACTTGAAGGAGTGGGCGGCGGCGACAGGCGTCTCGTATGCGACCGCACGTCGGCGCTACGAGGCCGGGACGCTGCCCGTTCCTTCGTACCGGCTTGGCCGGCTCATCATGGTCGGCGAGCCGGTGACAGGCGCGACGGCAGGTTCTGGGCAAGTCGTGGTCTACGCCTGCGTTTCCTCGGCTGACCAGAGACCGGACCTGGACCGGCAGGTCGCCCGTGTCACCATGTGGGCCACCGGCCAGTGTCTGGCCGTGTCTCGGGTGGTGACCGAGGTCGGGTCGGCGCTCAACGGGCACCGTGAGAAGTTCCTCGCCCTGCTGCGCGACCCTGCCGTGTCGACCATCGTGGTTGAGCACCGCGACCGGTTCGCGCGTTTCGGCGCCGAGTACGTCGAGGCCGTTCTCGCCGCGCAGGGCCGCCGCCTGCTGGTGGTCGACCCGGCCGAGGTGGACGACGACCTGGTGGGCGACGTCACCGAGATCCTGACGTCGTTGTGCGCCCGCCTGTACGGCCGCCGCGCCGCCGCGAACCGCGCCCGCCGCGCCGTCGAGGCCGCCACAGAGGGCCCGGCGTGAAGACGATCCAGGCGTACCGGTTCGCCCTGGACCTCACCCCAGTCCAGGAGCGTGCGGTTCTCGCTCACGCCGGGGCGGCTCGTGTAGCCCACAACTGGGCGTTGGCCTGGGTGAAGGCGGTCATGGACCAGCGGGCCGCCGAGCGCACCTACGGCGTGCCGGACGACCAGCTCACCGAGTCGATCTCGTGGACCCTGGCGTCGCTGCGCAAGGCGTGGAACGTCGCCAAAGCCGACGTGGCGCCGTGGTGGCGGGAGTGCTCGAAGGAGGCGTTCAACACCGGCCTCGACGCCCTCGCCCGCGCCCTGAAGAACTGGTCGGACTCCCGCATCAGCAAACGGGCTGGTCGGCCGGTCGGGTTCCCCCGGTTCAAGTCCCGCCGCCGCACCACCGCATCGGTGCGGTTCACCACCGGCACGATCCGGGTCGAGTCCGACCGCATGCACGTGGTGCTGCCCCGGCTGGGCCGGTTGAAGCTGCACGAGTCGGCCCGCAAGCTCGCCCGCCGCCTGGACAACGGCACCGCTCGGATCATGTCCGCCACCGTGCGCCGTGACGGTGGTCGCTGGCACGTCGCGTTCTGCGTCGAAGTGCACCGCGCCGACCGTACCCCGGCCCGACCGGGCAGTGTGGTCGGCGTGGACGTCGGCATCAAGCACCTCGCGGTGCTGTCGACCGGTGAGCTGGTGGACAACCCGCGCCACCTCGTCGCCGCCCAGCAACGGATGCGGCACCTCGACCGGGCGCTGACCCGCAAGCAGGGCCCGGACCGGCGCACCGGCCGCCGCGCGTCGCACCGGTGGCAACGCGCCGCGAACCGGCTCGGCCGGGCACACGCCCGGGTGGCGAACCTGCGCCGTGATGGTCTGCACAAACTCACCACGCGGCTGACTCGCGAGCACGGCACGATCGTGGTCGAAGACCTCAACGTCACCGGGATGCTCGCCAACCGGCGTGTCGCGAAGCACATCGCTGACGCCGGATTCGCGGAGATCCGCCGCCACCTGGCGTACAAGACCGGATGGAACGGCGGCCGTCTGCTGGTGGCCGACCGCTGGTACCCGTCCTCGAAGACCTGCTCGGGTTGTGGCGCGGCGAAAGCCAAGCTGTCCCTGTCCGAGCGTGAGTATCACTGCGAGGCGTGCGGTCTGGTCATGGACCGCGACCGCAACGCCGCAGCGAATCTGGCCGCCCTGGCGGCGCAGTTCGACACCGCCGGGAGTGGCCCGGTGGCAGGACGTGGAGCCGACCGTAAGACCCGCCCCGGCGGGCTGGTGGCTGTGAAACGTCAACCCGGCACGGCACCCGCCGGTCAGACCGGGACCGTCCCACCGCAAGGCGGGACTGCTGATCATGTGCTCACTAGAGCGCACTGAAAGGTAACGGCGACCGCTCCTGGGCTGAGGCGTCAGGATCTGCGGGGCAGGTGAGTGCACGGTATCTCGACGAGCCACGGCCGGTCTCCCCGAGGCGCCACAGGCACCCGAGCCGTCGCACCCTCGCTGCAACTGGCCGCCGCCCGTTCCAGCTCGGCGCTCCAGCCCGGCCCGTCCGCGCGGCGGTTGTCCACCCGCAGGTTGACGGCCGCGACCACGGCCAGCAGCGCGGCCAGAACGTACAACGGGGCGGTAGTGGAACGCCGCATGGCGCCGACCGCCGCCCCGGCCGGGCGGGGTTGCACCAGGGCCACCAGCGCGGTCACCAGCAGCATCGCCGGCGCTACCGCGTAACGCGGGGTGGCGACGCCGGAGAGCAGGACCGGAAGCACGTAGAGCGCCGCGCTGTGCAGCGCCGCCACCAACGCCAGCGCCCACCCGGGCCGTACGACGCGGGCGTACGCGAGCAGCACCGCCGCGGCGACGACCAGCCACGCGAGTGCGGCCAGCACGAGGGACCGGGCGGTGATCTCTTGCCCCAGCCAGCGCTCGCCGATCAGCGGCGCGGGCACCGCACGCAGCAGGTACCCGGAGGCGGCGCGCAGCGGGTCGGGGGCGAGGGCGCGCGAGCTCGACCCGATGAGCAGACCGGCGAACTGGACGGCCAGGCCGACCGCGAGCGCCGCAGCGAGCAGCATGGCGTGCGGCTCGCGCCGTTCAGCGTCGGGGCGACGTAAGGCCCGCAGCAGGGCGAGCGGCAGGAACACCACGGAGAGAATGTCGCTCGCGGAGACGAGCAGGACGACCGCCGCCGCGACGAATCGGCCGGCGCGCCCGGCCGGCGCCCAGATCAGCACCCAGAACAGCGCGTAGAGGCCATACCAGTGCAGGTTGGCGATCGAGTTGAGTGTGTCGTCCTGCGCGACCGGCACGACCACGACGATCACCGAGACCAGCAGGCGGGACAACGTCGAGGCGAGGTGGGCGCCGGAGGCGGTGTACACCAGCAGCGCGACCAGGGCGGTGCACAGCGCCGCCTCCACGGCGAGGACGGCGGAGGCGGCCTCGGCCGGCACGAGCGCGGCGACGCCGGCGAGCAGCCGCGGCACCGCGTGGTAGTAGCCGGCGTACGACGTCGTGAGTGCGGACAGTGGACCCTGCCGCACCGCCTCGCTGAAGAAGACCTGCCCGTCCTCCGCCCACATCGTGTCGAGGGCACCCACGCCGGGCTGACGTAGCAGGCCGACGGCGGTGCCCAACGCAACGGCCCCGACGCCGACGGCGACCGCGCGCCAGCTGGGGCGGCGGGTCGGCCGGACGGCGAACAGCGCCTGGATCAGCGCCGGGAGCCGGGCCGAGAGCGGACGGCGGGCAGTGGCCGCCCCCGGCGCGTCGGTGGCGGCCGGACCCGTGGCGGTCAGAGCCGCCCCTCCTCGACCGCCCGCGTCACCCACGGGATCACCTCGTCGAGCATCTCGTCCAGAGTCGTCGTCGCCTCGAACCCGAGCACCTCCCGCGCCTTCGTGACGTCGGGGACGCGCTTCTGCACGTCGTACTCGAACGGGTCGTCGGAGACGTACCGGAACGGCGTCTGCGGGCCCTTGATCTTGCGCCAGATCACGTCAGCCAGCTTGAGCACCGTCGTCGACTCCGCCGTGGAGAGGTTGAAGTCCTCGTTGCGCGCCGCCTCGTGCTCCATCGCGACCACGATGCCTCGCGCCAGGTCACCGCCATAGGTGTAGTGGCGGACCTGCCCGCCGTCGCCCAGGATGTGCAGTGGGTCCTGTCCCTTGACGATCTTTTGCACCAGGTCGGGCACCACATGCGACATGGCCAACTTCACGTTGCCGGAGAGCACCTCGGCCTCGCCGAGCGCCCGGCCCTCACCCACGCCGACGCAGTTGAACGGACGCACGATGGTGTACGGCAACCGGTACTGGTCCCACGCCGCGCGGGCGTAGTACTCCACCGCCAGCTTCTGGAATCCGTACGAGGACAGTGGTGGCGGAATGCGCCGCTCGTCGCCTTCCCTGGACGGCCAGTGATCGGTGGACTCGAACACCATCGACGAGGACAGGTATGTCACCTTCCGCAGTCGGCCCTTCCGGTGCGCCCGGATCGCGGCGTCGCACGACGCGGCCATGATCCGCTCGTTCGTGGCCAACAGGTCGTACGCGTAGGCGTGGAAGTAGGAGATGCCTCCGATCATTGCCGCACCCGCGATGAACTGGTCGCAGTCGGCCAGCAGCTCGCCGAGCAGGTCGACGTCGCGGGCGTCCCCTTCCATGAAGCGGTATCGCGGGTGGGCGTCATAGGAATGCGACACCGGACCGTACTTGGAGAAGTTGTCGACCCCCACGACCTCGTGGCCGCGCGACAGCAGCTCCTCGACGACGTAGCCGCCGATGAAGCCGGCCGAACCGGTGACCAGAACTTTTGACACGATTGCTCCTAGCGGATCGGTTCGAGGGTGGGGGTGTCGATGGACGGGGTCGTCTCGTGCCGCTGCCGCCGGCCGACGAGTTGCTCCATGGTCAGCCGGCGACCGTATGCGAAGCGGTACCAGCGCAGGTAGCTGGGGAGGAACCGGCCCAGGTCGAAATGCGACTCGCCGAGCTGCCGGTCGAGCCAGATGGTGGGGATCTCGGCGACCGGGCGGCGGATCCTGCTGGCCTTGGCGGTCAGCTCCAGGCCGATCTCGAAGCCGGCGCGCGACTCGATGCCGACCGACCGGACGAATTCCGTGTCGTACGCCTTGAAGCTGTTGGTCGCGTCGCGGGTACCGACGCGCGTGAACAGGTAGAGGCTGCGCCCCGCCCAGCGGGACATCACCCGCTTGAGGCGCGGGCCGCCGACCTGCTGCCCGCCGGGCATGTACCGCGACGCGGCGGCCACCACCACTCCCCGTTCGACGAGCCGGGCCAGCTCGTCGATCTGCCGAGGGTCGTCGCATCCGTCGGCCATCGTCACCACCGTGACGGGAGCCTGGGCGGCGTCGATGCCGAAGCGGATGGCGTTGGCCGGCCCACGCCCGTACGTGTTGAGGACGGCTCGTACCCGTGAATCGCCGACGGCGATCTTCTCCGCGTACGGCACGGTGGAGTCGTCGGGCGTGTCGTGCACGAGCAGGATCTCGCTGGGCAGCAGCACGTCGCGCAGGAGCCGCTCCATGCAGGGCATGATGGCCGCGCCCTCGTTGTACACCGGGATGACGACCGACACCCGGGGCCTCACACCAGCACCGCCTGCCCCGTGACGCCCCACATGTCGATCAAGGGGCGATCGGTGTCGAGTCGGGCGTAGTCGACGTGCGGCGCGGCGATGACCAGGACGTCGGCGGCCGCCAGCACATCGGCGAGCGGGCTGAGCCGGCTGTCGACCACGTACGGGTCGGTGCACAAGACCGACCTGGCCTTCAACGTGAGGATCTTCCGGAGCTTGTACGCCAGGCTCTCGCGCGGATCGTCGCTGCCGGCCTTGAACGCCATGCCGAGCAACCCGATCGTGGTGTTCGTCAGGTCGAAGCGCTCTTCGAGCCGGGAGACCAGATAGAGCGGCAACCCCTCGTTGATGAGCATCGCGGCGTGGCCGAGCACGAAGTTGTTCTTGTTGAAGGCTGCCAGCTGCATGGTGTCCTTCAGCAGGCACGGCCCGGCGGCGAAGCCCGGCATCGGTACGTCGGCGGCCCGCGGGTAGTCGAACGTGATGGCGTGGCGGATTCGCGCGTAGTCCAAACCGAACTCGTTGGCCATCATCCAGAACTGGTTGGCGGTGGCGAACTTGATGTAGCGCCAGGTGTTGGTGAACAGCTTCGCCAGCTCGGCCTCTTCGGGCGCGAGCGGCACGATCTGGTCGGTGAGGTTGCGGAAGAACTTCTCCGCCCGCTGGCTCACGCCCGGGCTACGCGCCGCCACAATCTGTGGCAGGTCGAACAGTTCCGTCAGCGCCTTGCCCTCCGCGATGCGCTCGGGGCAGAACGCGACATCCACCTCGATGCCCTTGTCGCGCAGCAGCTTTTCGGTGAGCCCGGTGACTCCGGGATACACCGTGCTGCGCAGGATGATCAGCTGGCCGGAAACGAGGTGCTCGGCGCAGCGTTCAAGGGCCCGCGGCACGGCACCCAGGTCGGGGTTGAGGTGCTCGTCGACCGGGGTGCCCACCACCACGACCAGGTTCTCCGCCGTACCCACGCTCGCCGGATCGGTCGTCGCGCTGAGTCTGCCGGCCGCGACCACCTCGGCCAGCAGCGCCTCGGCACCCTCCTCGGCGAAGGGCATGACACCATTGTTGACTGTGGTCACGGCCGCGTTGTTGATGTCGTAGAGGGTCACCATCAGGCCGCGTGAGGCGAGTGCTATCCCCAAGGGGAGCCCGACCCTGCCGCAACCGCCGATGATGACCACGTCCCGCGAAAACTCGTTCTCGCGCACAGGCGTACCCCTCACAGTGCGTCGACCCGTGGACTGTCCGACCGCGGCGGGAGCCTGGTGCCCGGCCTAGCGACGGCCAAATGCTATTGATCCCCGCAGGGCCACAAGCCCGTCTGTCCAGAACGTGACAGGGGCCAGCGACAGGTGGCTGAGATCGGCTGCCCGAACTACCGATACCGTTCGCCGCCGATCTCCTGACGGGCCCGGGGTTCCTGCCGGACCGGGCTCGAAAAAGCCGGTTGAGTCTTACGCTCCTCCTCCGCACAAAGCCCCCGTCGAGGCGATTCGAATGCACCCCGAAGATGCCGTCGTGATCGACGACCCGGTGACTCATTGAGCCCATTCATCGGGGGTGCATGAGGACGGCGTGCACGATGGTGGTGGCGCCGCGCGGGGGAGCGGTGCCCTTGGTCAGGACCCTCTCAGGACGGACAGGCGGGTGCGGTCCTCGTGGCTGACTGTCGTCCTACGGAAGGCTTTGTCCTATCTGGAGCAGCGACACGCCCGCCTCGACTGGCCGCCCAACCATCCTTGGGCACGATCAGAAGAGTCTACTCTCCGATATCAGCCGCCAGAAGCTCAGTTCATGATTTAGTTGCCCTGGCGCGCGTGGCAGACCACTTGGTCTGGCAGGACTGACCAGTCATGATCAAATTAGCAGTGCGGCTCTGGCGACCAGCGGATCAGCCACGGCTTCGCCAGAAGGGGTAACGGATGCGTGATCAGTTGAGATCCGTCATTGTGCTGGGCGTCGCCGGCCTCGTCGCGGTCGCCGGAACAGCGCTTGCCAACGCGACACTCGCCAGCATTCGCGGTGGCGATCCCCTGCTCGATCGCCCCGAAACATATTCACTGTGGAGTGGTTCGGCGGCCCCGACAACCGTGACCGACCCGGACCGGCGAAGCGTGGAGTTGGGCGTCAAGTTCAAATCCGACCAAGACGGCACCGTGCTGGGTGTGCGGTTCTACAAGTCGGCGACCAACACCGGGGTGCACACCGGCAGCCTCTGGACCATGACCGGCACCAGGTTGGCCACCGCCGAGTTCACGAATGAGACGGCCTCCGGATGGCAGTACGTGGCCCTCTCCAAGCCGGTAGGCATCAAGGCCAACGTCCTGTACGTCGTGTCGTACCACACGGACGTGGGGCACTACTCGGCCGACGACAACTACTTCCGCGCTGGCCGCGACCGTGGCCCGTTGCACGCCCCCGCCGACGGTGTCGCCGGCACGAACGGCGTGTACGCCTACGGCGCCGGCGGATTCCCGAACCAGGGTGACCGGGCCACCAACTACTGGGTCGACGTGGTCTTCACCTCCCGTACGACCACTCACCCCGGTTCTCCGACCCCGCAGCCCACGGCCACGTCGGCATCCCCGACCGCGACCGCTACTCGCCCCCCGACGGCCAGGCCGACCCCGAGCCCCACTCGCAGCGCCACATCGTCCCCGCCGGCTCCCGACGGCTCCGGCTGCCCAGCCTTCCCCGCCTTCCCGGACGCGAGCTGCACCGGTTGGCAGCACACCGGCGTGAAATTGCACACGGAAAACTGTCCTGCCCGGATGACGCGGCCGAACACGACGTACGACAGCTGCCTCTTCACGGACGGCGTCAGCATCGCGGCCGACAACGTCACGATCAAACGATCCCGCGTCGAAGGGCGGATCGACCCGGCAGCCACCGACGGGAACCTACGCGGTCTCACCCTGGTGGATGTGGAGGTCGACGGCGGGCGCGAGCCGGACTTCAACCAGTCGGCGATCGGCAACAGCAACTACAGTTGCACCCGGTGCGATATCCACAGCACCGGGCGCGGCGTGAACATGGGCAGCAACGTCACGATCAGAGATTCCTACATCCACGACTTCGTCTACAGCGAGGGCGCGCACCAGACGGCCGTCGGCGCCCATGGTGGAGACAACTACACGATCGTGCACAACAATTTGCAGTGCAACAGCAACAACTACGGCTGTTCCGCCGCGCTGTCGTTCTACGGCGACGACTCGCAGATCAACGGCGCGCTCGTGCAGAACAATCTGTTCAACACCGACGGCGGCTACTGCACGTACGCCGGTTCGCTCAACGGGAAGCCGTACCCGCACGGGATCAACATCCGTTACCTCGACAACCGCTTCGGAAAGAAGTTCAACCCCAGATGCGGCGGCTACGGTCCCGTCGCTTCGTACGAGCAGAACCCCGGGAATGTCTGGCGGGGGAACGCATGGCAGGACGGATCGGGGGTCGTCACATCCTGACGCGTCGGCGACGACAGGGTGATGTGGCACCCACGACGACCGGCCGCGCCGGAACGAGCGGTGACGGGCACCCCCACGCGGGGGTGCCCGTCGAAATCGCGTCCCGGCCTCGCCGCTCAGGTCAGGTCGAGCTGCACCGTGGCGATCTCCCAGGCGCGCAACGGCAGGCGCACCTGACCGTCGGCGTCGACGGTCAGCCGGTCGCCCGGCCGGCCCAGCAGGTCGGCCCGCCACGCCCCCCGGACACCCCGCCCGGCCCCGATGACCGCGCAGGTGCCGGACGGGGTCTCGGCCACCACCCGCACCTCGACCTGACCATGCCGGTGCCGGACGCTGGTGAGTGCCACCCCCGGGCCGGCCACGGTCAGCCCGGTGACCGGGCCCGGCAGCGCGACGGACGGCTGCCCCGTACCGGGGAAGGCCAGCAGCTCGTGCCGGTAGGCCTCGGCCGCCTCGGCCACCCCCGCCGCGTGCCACTCGCCCCGGAACGGCAGCACCGCCAGTTCGACGGTCCGCTCGCCGCGGCACTGGGCCAACGGGGTGGGCAACTGCGGGCCGGCCGGCTCGTCGCGCAGGGCGTGCCGGTTGCGCGACAGCATCCCGATCGACCGCAGCACCGTCACCGCCAGCTCGCGCCCGGAGTCGGTCAGCTCGTACTCGGTCGGCTGGGTCAGCAGCACCGCCAGCGAGCCGGCCGGCCCGCCGGCGGCCACGAACCCGGACGCCGGGAACGTCGGCAGCGGCACCTCACCGCCACCGCCCTCCGCGGTCAGCCCGCGCTCCACCACCGCGAACTGACCCTCGGCGTACGACGCGCGGGCCGGGGACGGCAGCGGCAGGTGCAGCCGGACCCGGTGGTCGTCGCAGCGGTTGTCGAACTCGATGCGGAACCGGGCGAACCGCTCGCCGGAGCGCAGCTCGACCTGGGTGGTGACCACCACCGGCTCCCGGTCCACCATGCGAGAGCCGGCGTCGACGTCGGCCGCCACCGGCCAGCGGTACTCGCGCACCACGTCGAGGACGGCCACCAGCGGACCAGCGTGGCGGACCACCGTCCGCACCGCGCGGGGCTTGTCGACCAGCTCGTCGGCGGCGGGCGGGGCGTAGTTGTAGCTGTCGCCCACGTCACCGCCGTCGATGATCCGGCCCACCCCGTCCACCGCGACGCCGTCCGGGGTGGCCAGCCGCAGCGTGCCGTCCTCGGCGACATCGACGCGCAGCAGTCCGTTGTCCAGGCTCCGGCCGGCGACGCTGACCGGTCCGGGGACCGCGGCGGTGCCGGCCGGCAGCGCCACCGGCCGCACCGCGGTGTGACCGAGCGCCGGGACGTCGACCAGCGCGGCGACGCTCAGCCGGGGTGCGGCGACGATGCGGAACCGCCACTGCTCCGGCTGCCCGGCGTCGGCCAGCGCCAGCCGGACATCCGCCACGTCGAAGGCGGGATCGCCGTGCCGCGCCACCTCGAAGGTGAGGGTGGCGTCCGCCGGCGACACCGACCACCGGGTGATCTCCTGGCCGTAGAGCTCCCGGCCGTGCACCCGGGTGAGCGCCGCGGGCAGGTCGGCGGCCGGCACCACGTCGTCGGCGAGCAGCGTCCGGGCCCGGTCGAGGACCTGGGCGGCCACCGCCACGCCGTCCGCGCCGGCCAGCCCCACCGCCGCATCCTCGGGTGCCTCGACGTCCAGCCGCACCAGCGCGGTCCGGGTGGTCGGGCTGGGGTTGAACAACAGGTACCCGTCGTGCGGCACGGCGGCGGCCAGGCGGGCACCGACCAGGTCGCAGACCGCCCGGCCGAGCTGGTCGGCCTCGGCCAGCCGGGCAGCCACCTGCTCGGCGGTCTCGTCGCAGCCGCACCCGGTCACCGAGTCGTGGCAGCTGGCGTCGATCAGCCGGGTCCACGCCATGTCCAGGAAGCGCTGCACGGACGGGTCGTGCCAGAGCGCGGCGAGCGGTTCGGCGTACCGCTCCACCCGGCGCTCGGCGCGGCCCATCGCCTGCTTCAGATGGGCGCGTACGGAGATCACGCCGGGCAGGATGTTCGCCCGGGCGTGCGAACGCAGCTCCCCGTGCACGGTGGGTAGCTCGTCCACTGTGGCCGGCTGGGTGGCGAAGTACTCGGCGAGCGTGCCGAGCCGGAGCCGGGTGCCGCCGACGTCGGCGGCGGCGAGCAGGTCGGGGGCGTCCGGGGCCGGCGCGGCGTGGTCGGTGCCGTACATGGCGAGGATCGGGGTGGCGGCGCCCTCGGGTCGCCAGCCGCCGAGCCGGGCGGCCAGGTCGGTGGCCCGGCGGGTGACCAGCGCGGCGTCGTCCAGCAGGCCGGCCGCGTTGCCGTACCCGCCGGGCAGGTACTCGGTGCGCACGGTGGTGCCGTCCGGCGCCTGCCAGGCGAACGCGTGGCTCCGGACCCGGTGGGGGACGCCACGGAACACGCAGGCGTGGGCAAGCCCGGCCCCGGCCAGGATCTGCGGCATCTGGGCGATGTGACCGAACATGTCGGGCAGGTAGCCCACCGGCATGGCACCGCCGAGGTCGGCACTGCGGGTCAGCCCGCGCTCCAGGTTGCGGACGATGTTCTCCCCCGAGCAGAGGAACTCGTCGAGCAGGATCTGCCACGGCCCCACCGCCAGCCGTCCGGCGCGTACCAGGGCGATCACCTGCTCGCGCCGCTCCGGGCGGACCTCCAGGTAGTCGTCCACCGCGGCGAGTTGGCCGTCGAGGGTGAACCGCTGCCGCTCGTCGCGTTCCATCCGGGCGAACACGTCGTCCAGCAGCGCCACCAGCCGCAGCCGGAACCGCTGGAACGGCTCGTACCACTCCCGGTCCCAGTGGGTGTGCGGCACGACGATGATCTCGGTCGGTCGGGTCATGAGCTCGCCGCCTCTCCGCCGATCGCCGCACCGGTCAGCTCACCGTAGCGGCGTACCACCTGTTGACTGGTCCGTACGTCGGTCGCGCCCTCGGCGATCCCGGTCAGCGGTGGCGCGCCCGCGGTGACCATCGCGTGGAAGGCGACCAGCTCCTGCTCGAACGCCTCCGTCACCGACCGGAACGCCGCCCGCCGCTCACCACCGCCGTGCGCCTCCACGAGGGTGAGCGTGGTGGGCGCGTTGAGCAGGTACGGCGACGGGAAGACCAGTTCCAGCGAGCCCCGGGCGTGGTGCAGGGTCACCGTCTCCCGGTAGGCGGGATAGTCGGGCAGGTTGAGCCAGCGGATGCCGTAGCGGGCCCCGCCCGGCAGCCGCCCGCTGATCTCCACCGACGGCTCCGCCGGGCCGCCGGGCACCACCGGCCAGGTCGCGACGTGCTCCACGGTGGCCGGCGCACCGGTGAACAGCCGCAGCAGGGACAGATCGTGGGAGATGCTGTTGATCAGGATCTGGTAGAGGGTGCGCGCGCCGGGGTCGCCGCCGACCGCGGCATCGAGCAGCGCGGCGTCGGCCGCGCGGAGCCGGGCCGCCTCCCCGGGCGGCACGTCGGCCGGGGCCGGCGGCAGGTTGGCGAACGCGAGCTGCCGGTCGCCGCCGGCGTGCAGCACGCTCACCTCCACCGCGTGGACCCGCTCGGCTCCGCCCCACTCGTCGACCAGGCGGGCGGCCTCGGCCACCGCCGGGTCGTACTGCTTCATGTAGCCGACCATCAGCGCCGGGGTGCCGCCGCCCAGCTCCCTCAGGCGGGCCGTCTCCGCGAGGGTGTAGGCCAGCGGTTTCTCGCAGAGCACCGGCAGGCCCGCGCGCAGGGCCGACGCAGCCAGCTCACCATGCGAGCCCGAGGTCGCCAGCAGCAGCGCGTCGTACCCGCCGTCGGCCACCATCGCGGTGGCGTCGGTGTACCGGCGGCACGGCTCGACGCCGTACCGGCCGCCCAGCTCCGCCACCCGGGTGGGGGAGAGGTCGCCGAGCGCGACGATCTCGAACAGGTCGCCGCGGCGTTGCAGCAGCGGCAGGTGCACGGTACGGGCGATGGTGCCCAGACCGGCGACCGCGATGCGGATCCGCTTGCCAGGTTCGGTCACCGCAGCGCCTCCTCCAGCCACGACCGGTTGGCTCGCTGGTCGGCCAGCGTCCGGTCGAGGTCCCGCCCGTGCGCCGGCGCGTCCTGTTCGATCACCAGCCAGCCGGTGTAGCCGATTGCGTCGAGGCCGGCGAGCACCCCGGCGACGTCGACGTCACCGACGCCCAGCGCGCAGAAGCCGCCGGCGGCGACCACGTCGGAGAGGCCGCCGCCGGCCGCCCGGACCCGCTCGTGGACGGCCAGGTCAGCGTCCTTCAGGTGCACCTGCCCGATCCGGCCGGCCCACCTGCGTACGGCCGCGACCGGGTCGCCGCCGGCCAGCAGCAGGTGCCCGGTGTCCAGACAGACCGCGATGTCGGTGAGTTCGAGCAGCCGGTCGGCCTCGGCCTCGGTCTCCACGTCGGTGCCGAGGTGGTAGTGGAACACCGGTTCCAGGCCCCGGTCCCGGCAGCGGTCGGCGGCCTGCTGCACCCGGCCGGCGAACTCCGGCCACTCGCTGGCCGGCAGCACCGCGCTCCGCTCCGTCGGGGTGCCGGGATGGGCCATCCGGGCGGGGTTGCCGGGATAGGCGAGCGTGGGTCGGGGGGCGAACCGGGGGTCGCCGGCCGGTACGGCGGCGAAGGCGTCGAGCGCCGCGTCGAGCTTGGCCAGGTCCTCGGTGAAGCCGTCCGGGTCGGCGTAGCGCAGGTCGACCCAGCCGCCGGCGAGCCGGATGCCGGCCGCCGCGAGCCGGTCGGCGAGCGCCTCCCCGGTGCCGAGGTAGCCGATGGGCCCGGAGTCCACTCCGTCGTACCCGTCGCGGGCCAGGGCCGCCAGCAGCTCGTCCGGGCTGAGGAGGGCGTCGTCCGGCTGGTAGATGCCGTGGTTGACGGGTGCGCCGGCCACCCGGGTGCGTCCGGTCAGCTGCACAGTGCGATCACCTCCATGCGGTGGGATTCCAGGACGTGCAGGCCGTCGCCGGCCGGGAGCCGGCACCGGTCGCCGCGGACGACGCGGTGGCTGCCGTCGGGACAGCCGAGCAGCGCGCCGTCCGCGTCGAGCGCGAGCAGTTCGTCGCCGAGGCGCAGCAGCAGCGGCGCGTCGGGGTCGGCGGACACGGCGGTACGACCGGCCCGCAGCGCGTCGAGCACCGCGGCCTGGGGTTCGCGGTCGGCGTCGACCAGCAGCCAGGTGGTGGGGGAGCCGGGCGGTGCGTCGTCGCCGGGGCGGTGGAAGTCGCTGCCGCCGACCGGTACCACGTCCGGGTGCCAGGCTCGCGCCCACGCCAGCGGGGCGCCCCAGGTGCGGTCCCACCAGCCGGAGTGCCACACCTCGGCCAGTCGGGTACGGGTGGTCAGCGGCTGCCGCCACGCGCAGTCACCGCCGAGGGGGTGGTTGACCGACATCAGCCCGCCGGCCCGCTCGGCGGTGGCCAGCCACACGTCGGGCGGCTGCCGGAAGTCGACCCAGCCGACCGGGCCGAACACGTTGGCATGTCCCCGGTCGGTGGTCACCTCCTGCCCGGGCAGCAGGGTGAGGCCGTACCGGGCCGAGGCGTCGGGCAGCCACGGGTGGTGGCTGACGGTGTTGTGGTCGGTGACGGCGAGGAAGTCCAGGCCCCGGGCGGCGGCGAGGGCGGCCAGTTCGTCGATGGTGGCCACGCCGTCACTGTGCACGGTGTGCGCGTGCAGGTCCCCGGCGAGCCAGTGCCGGCCGTCCACCTCGGGCAACGCGCGGCGCGGCGGGCGGTCCGGGCGCGGCGGTGCCGCCGGCGGCACCGGGGCGTCCGGCCTGGTGGTGCTGGTGGTGGCGGTGACCTCGTAGTCCAGGCCGTCGGGTGGGATCCGGTGCAACCGGAGCAGGACCTGCCACTCGCCGGGCTCCAGCTCGCCGGGCAGGTACCCGGGGGTGGCCCAGTCGGCGGCCACGGTGTAGCCGTCGCGGGCACCGCCCGACCAGCCCCGGAAGCCGGCCGGCCCGACGCAGCCGAGGTCGAGCACCCCGGCCTGCCTCGGGTAGTCGAGGCGTACGGTGAGCGCAGCGGTGCCGGAGGGCACGGTGACCGGCAGGGCCCGCAGCACGTGGTCGGCGCGGTCCGACAGGGTCCACCTGCCCCGGTGCACCGCCATGGTCACCGCTCCGCGCCGACGCCGGTACGCGCGGCGGGCACGGACGGCGGCGCCGCCGCGCTGCTCACCAGCTCGCCGTCCCGGTAGAGCAGCGACCGGCCGGGCCTCGGCACCACCCAGCCGGTGTCGCCGGGCTCGGGTTCGCGCCCCTCCGGCACGACGACCTGCAGGCTGGTCCCCGGGCCCCCGGCGGCGTCCCCGCTCGGCAGGTCGAGGGAGACCAGCGAGAAGCTGCCCAGGTTCTCCACCACGACCACCTGCCCGCTCAGTGCCCCCGGCACCGGCTCGGCGGAGTAGTCCAGGTACTCGGGACGTACCCCGTAGACGAGCTTCTCGCCGGAGGTCACCCGGGTGTCCTCCGGCACTGGCAGCCGCGCGCCGGCGACGGCCAGTTCGCCGTCGTGCACCTCGGCGTCGACCAGGTTCATCGGGGTGGAGCCGATGAATCCGGCGACGAAGGTGTTGGCGGGGCGGCGGAACACCTCGGTCGGGGTGCCGACCTGCCGGATCCGGCCGCCCTCCATGACGGCGATCCGGTCGGCGAGGGCGAGTGCCTCGGCCTGGTCGTGGGTGACGAAGACGGTGGTGACGCCCAGTTCGCGTTGCAGCCGCTTGAGGAAGGTGCGCGCCTCCAGCCGCAGCCGGGCGTCGAGGTTGGACAGGGGTTCGTCGAGGAGGAAGACCTGCGGGTGGCAGGCCATCGCCCGGGCGAGCGCGACCCGCTGCTGCTGCCCGCCGGACAGCTGCCCCGGGCGGCGTTGCAGCAGCGCGGACAGGCCCAGCTCGTCGGCGGTCTGCGCCGCCTTCTCGGCGCGGCCGCGGCGGTCCACCTTCTTGATCCGTAGCGGGTAGGCGATGTTGTCCTGCACGGTCATGTGCGGGAAGAGCGCGTAGTCCTGGAAGACCATCGCCACGTCCCGCTTCCCGGGCGGCAGGTTGGTGACGGCGCGGTCGCCGATGCGCACGCTGCCGCCGGAGGCCACCTCCAGCCCGGCGATGGTGCGCAGCAGGGTGGTCTTGCCGCAGCCGGACGGGCCGAGCAGCGCGAAGAACTCCCCGTCGGCGATCTCCAGGTCGAGGGCGTCCAGGGCCCGCACCCCGTTGGGGTAGACCTTGGTCAGTTCGCGCATGGTGATGGCGGACATCAGCGCTTGATCCCTCCGTGGAAACGGAATCCGTACCGGCTGCTGACGAAGACGAACATGAGCGCGACCGGCAGCGAGTAGAGCAGCGAGAAGGTGGAGAGCAACCGCAGGTCGGCCTGGCCGCCCTCGGTGTAGAGGGTGTACATGATCACTGCGGCGGGGGCCTTCTCCGGGCCGCGCAGCAGCAGGAACGGCACCAGGAAGTTGCCCCAGACGTTGGCGACCGCCCACACCCCGACGGTGGCCAGGCCGGGGCGGACCACCGGCACCACGATGTGCCGCATGATCTGCAACGGGCTGGCGCCGAAGACCCGCGCCGACTCCTCGTAGGACGTCGGGGTGGCGTCCATGAAGTCCTTCAGGATGAAGATCGCCGCGGGCAGCAGCCCGCCGGTGAGGATCAGGATGACCCCGAGCCGGGAGTCGATCAGGTTGAGCCGGAACGCCAACTCGAACAGCGGCACCATCGTGGCCGTGCCGGTCACGATCGACGAGAGCAGCAGCAGCCCGTAGAGCAGCGCGTCGCGGCCGGGCACCCGGACCCGGCTCAGCGCGTACGCGGCCAGCGCCGCGAACGTCACCACCAGCGCCGCGGTGCCGGCGGCCAGGTAGACGGAGTTGAGCAGCGAGCTGAGCGCGTACGGGTTGTCCAGCAGGGCGCGGAAGTTGTCCAGGGTGAACTGCGGCAGCGACGCGGTGATCGTCGGGGTGTCGTCGAACGGGGCGGTCGCCAGCCAGAGCAGCGGCAGCGCGAAGAACCCGAGGACGGCGCAGAGGAAGACGTAGCGCCCGGTCCGGGCGAGCAGGTGGCGTACGGCGCTGCTGGCCCCGTCGTGCGCCCGGTCCCTCGGCGGCGCGGGGGCCGTGGTGGTCGCGCTGCTCACGCCGCCTCCTTCCGCCGGCCCAGCATGCGCAGGTAGACCAGCGCGATGACCAGGTTGATCAGCAGCATGAGGAACGAGATCGCGGCGCCGAAGCCCAGTTCACCGCCGGAGAGCGCCACTTTGTAGACGTAGACCGGCAGGATCTCCGAGCGTTGCTCGGGGCCGCCGGCGGTGATGAGGAACGGCGCGAAGTCGTTGAACGTCCACAGGCTGATCAGCAGCAGATTGGTCAGCACGTGCCCGCGGATGCGGGGGAAGACCACGTCGCGCAGCTGCTGCCAGGTCGACGCGCCGGCCAGCCGGGCGGTCTCCAGGTGTGAGCGGGGCACGTTCTCCAGGGCGGCAGCGTAGAGCATCATCGAGAACGCGGTGCCGCGCCAGGTGTTGAAGATGATGATCGACAGCATCGGGTGGTCCAGCAGCCAGGCCGTGCCCGGGATGCCGAGCAGCGTGTTGAGGGTGCCGCCGTCCCGGTCGAGCAGGGCGATCCACAGGAACGCGACCACCGAGCTGGGCAGGATCCAGGAGAGCAGCACGAACGCCTCGACCACCCGGCGCAGCGGACCGCGGCGGTCGCGCAGCGCGAAGGCGATGGCGAACCCGAGCCCGGCCTGGCCGATGACCGCCGAGCCGAGCACGAACTGCAGGGTCAGCAGCAGCGAGGAGCGGAACCGCTCGTCGCCCAGCGCGCGGGTGTAGTTGTCCAGGCCGACGAACTCCGGATTGGCGGCGGCCAGGCCGGTCAGCCGGTAGTTCGTGACGCCCAGGTAGATCGTCCAGGCGGCCGGCACCACGAGGAAGACCAGGATCAGCACCATGGCCGGCACGAGGAAACCGGTCGCCCGGGCCCGGCCCAGCCCGGCGGCGTCCGGGGCCGGGGAGGCGCCCGGGTCCGGGCGCCTCCCCTGCACCACCTGGTCAGGAGGTGACGTTACCCGGGCCACCGACGATCCCTTCCACCTTCTTCTGGTACGCGGTGGCGGCCTCGTCGGCGCTCTTGCCCGCTGCTGCGGCGGCGGTCGCCTCCTGCAGCGCCACCGACACCTGCGGGTACACCGCCAGCGGCGGCCGGTACGCGGTGACGGGCAGCACCTTCTCCGTGATGAAACTCAGCATCTGGTCGCCGGCCAGCACCTCCTTGTTGACATCCATCCGCGCGGTGATCCGCTTCTCGCCGGCGAGTTCGGCCTTGACCCCCTCCGCCGAGTGCATGAACGAGAGCAGCTCCCATGCCTGGGACGGGAACTTGGAGTGGGGGTTGAGCACTCGCACGCCACCGCCGGACATGCTGACGAAGTCCTGCCCGCGGATGCCGGCGCCGGGCTGCTTGGCGGGGATCATCGCGTACCCGACGGTGGTGTCCCGGTCGGCCATCTTGGCGATGCCGGTGCTCGGGTTGACGACGCTGCGCCAGAAGTAGTCGCCCTCGGCCAGGATGCCGATCTTGCCGGTGGCGAACTCCGCGAAGGACTTGTCGCGCCCCTTCGCCTCCTGCTGCAACTTGGGGTCACCCAGGCCGCCGCCGTAGATCTTGGTGTAGAAGTCGAGCATGTCCTTGACCGGCTGGCTGGCCCCGGCCCACTTGCCGCCCGCGTAGATCTCGCCGCCGGCGCCGACCAGCAGCGGCAGCGCGCCCTGCATGGAGGTGGCCTCGCCCATCGCCGTGCCAGCGTTGATCTGGATCGGCGTCACCCCGGGCAGCGCCTTGAGCTTGGCGCCGGCGTCGAGGATCTCCTGCCAGCTCCTGGGCTGCCAGTCGGCGGGCAGGCCGGCCTGGGCGAAGAGCTTCTTGTTGTAGTAGAGCACCCGGCCGTCGGTGCCGAGCGGGATGCCGTAGCGCTTGTCCTCGAAGCTGCCGAGGCCCTGCACGGTCTCCGGGATCTGCGACCAGCCCTCCCAGGAGTCGGCCTGGTCGCCGGCCACTTCGGACAGCGGCTTGAGGTAGCCGGCCTGGACGAATTCGCCCACCCAGATGCCGTCCACGGCGATGACGTCGGCACCGCCCTTGGACCGCAGGTCCAGCGCCAGCTTGGTCTTGTACTGCTCGTCGTCGACGCCGCTGGGCACGAACGTCACCTTGGCGGTGACACCCTTGGCCTTCTGCGCCTCGACGAACCGGGGAATGACCCACTTCTCGATCCACTCCGCGCCGGCGGAGTTCTTGCCGCCGACGATGGAGTTGGCGGCGATGGTGAGGGTGATGTTCTTGGCGTCCTTGCCGGCGGGCTCGGACGAGTCGCCGCAGGCCGTGGCGGCAAGGGCAACGGCGGTGAGTGCGGCGAGCACGCCCGCCGCGTGTCTCGGCTTGGCTGACATGGGCTGCTTCCCTTCGCAAGGAGAGACTTCGAAGAGACTCGCGGGGTCGCCCGCCGGCCGCATGTCCGCCGCCGGCGGTGCTTGCGGCCACAATGTCATGACAGCCTGACGACGTAAATACCTGTCACTGAAATGAGCGCGAAACATTCACCGTCACCGCTCGGCGACGGTCACCTCAAGGGAGTATCGGCTGGCCCGGTAGATGTGCGCGCCGTGTTCCACGTAGCGGCCCTGGTCGTCGTACGCGGTGCGGGTCATGGTCAGCAACGGCGCCCCCCGCCGCTCGCCGAGCATCTGTGCCTCCGCGGCGGTCGCCGCCCGTGCGCCGATCCGCTGGTGGGCGCCGCGGATGCGCATGCCACCAGCGCGCAGGATCGCGTACAGGCCCTTGGCCTGCAGCGCGTCCATGCCGAGCCGCACCAGGTCGGGCGGGAGCCAGTTCTCCATCACCGCGAGGGGTTCCCCGTCGGAGAACCGCAGCCGGCGCAGGTGCTGCACCTCGCTGCCCGCCGGTACGCCGAGCGCGGTGGCGACGTCGGCCGGGCAGGGCACGGTGGCCAGTTCGAGGACCGAGGTCGACGGCCGCTGGCCGGCGCGCAGCAGATCGTCGTGGAGGCTGGTCAGCTCCACCGCCCGGCGCACCTCGCCCCGCGCCACCTGGGTGCCCACCCCGCGGCGGCGCACGATCAGTCCCTTGTCGACCAGGTGCTGGATCGCCTGTCGCACCGTCGGACGGGACAACCCGAGCCGGTCGGCGAGGTGCAGCTCGCTGTCCAGCCGGTCGCCCGGCGCCAGGTCGCCGCGCTGGATCGCCGCGGCGAACTGCTCCGCGACCTGGAAGTACAGCGGGACCGGGCTGCTCCGGTCGACCGCGATCTCGGGGCCGGTCACGGCACCTCCTCGCTGGGCACGCGCGGGTCTCGGGGGCACGATGATGGGCGCCACTGTACCGAAGCGGTCACCGACCGCAGAGGGCGGATGTCATGACAACATATTGACAGAACTCACAGAGTGCTGTTACCAATCAGGGACAGGGCCGGCGGGCACGGCGTCGCCGGCCGGAACGAAGGACGCCGCATGCTCGATGTGCTCACCATCGGCCGGGTCGGGGTGGACATCTATCCGTTGCAGATCGGCACGCCGCTGGCCGAGGTCGAGACGTTCGGCAAGTTCCTCGGCGGCAGTCCCACCAACGTGGCCGTCGCCGCGAGCCGCCAGGGGCTGCGCGCCGGCGTGATCACCCGCACCGGCGCCGACGCGTTCGGCGACTACGTGCACCGGGCGCTGCGCGACTTCGACGTCGACGACAGTCAGGTCCATCCGGTCGACGGACTGCCCACCCCGGTGACCTTCTGCGAGATCTTCCCGCCGGACGACTTCCCGCTCTGGTTCTACCGCACCCCGACCGCTCCCGACCTGCAGATCCGCCCCGAGGAACTCGACGCCGACGCGATCGCCGCGGCCCGGGTCTTCTGGCTCACCGGCACCGGCCTGTGCCAGCAGCCCAGCCGGGACGCCCACGTGGCCGCACTGGCCGTCCGCGGCGGACGCCCGCACACCGTGCTCGACCTGGACTACCGGCCGATGTTCTGGCCCGACCCGGCGGCGGCCACCGCCGCGATCGCCGAGGCGCTGCCACAGGTCAACGTGACCGTCGGCAACCTCGACGAGGTCGAGATCGCCGTCGGCACCCGCGACCCCGAGCAGGCCGCCGGGTTGCTGCTCGACCGCGGTCCCCGGCTCGCGGTGGTGAAGCTCGGGCCCGCCGGGGTGCTGGCCCGCACCCGCACCGAGACCGTCCGGGTGTCGCCGGTGCCGGTGACCGTGGTCAACGGGCTCGGCGCCGGCGACGCGTTCGGCGGCGCGCTCTGCCTGGGACTGCTACGCGACTGGCCGCTGGAGCGGACGCTGCGCTTCGCCAACGCCGCCGGCGCCATCGTCGCTTCCCGCCTGGCCTGCTCTGCCGCCATGCCCGACCGCGCCGAGACCGCGGCGCTGGCCCGTGCCGTCCAGTCGGAACCGGGGTCGTCGACCGCCGCCGTGGGAGGAGAAGACCGGTGAGCACCGAATACGACGCGCTGACCCTCACCCGCGCCCACCGGCCACAGGCCATCGCCGAGGCCGCCGCCGGCCGGACCCGCCGACCGTGGCCCGACCACGGGCGGCCGCTGTTCATCATCGCCGCCGACCACCCCGCCCGCGGCGCCCTCGGCGTCCGGGACCGGCCGATGGCCATGGCCGGGCGCACGGACCTGCTCGACCGGCTGCGCCTGGCGCTGTCCCGGCCCGGCGTCGACGGGGTGCTCGGCACCCCCGACATCCTGGAGGACCTGCTGCTGCTCGGTGCGCTGGAGGACCGCCTGGCCATCGGCTCGATGAACCGCGGCGGCCTCTCCGGGGCCACCTTCGAACTCGACGACCGGTTCACCGCGTACGACGCCGACAGCATCGCCGCCATGCGCTACGACGGCGGCAAGATGCTCTGCCGCATCGACCCGGACGACCCGGGCACCGCCCCGACCCTGCAGGCCTGCGCCCGGGCCGTCACCGCGCTGGCGGCCCACCGGACGGTCGCCCTCGTCGAGCCACTCTGGGTGGCGCGCACCGACGGCCGGGTACGCGCCGACCTGCGCCCCGAAGCGGTCATCAAGGGCGTCAGCGTCGGTCAGGCCCTCGGCGCCACCTCCGCGTACACCTGGTTGAAGCTGCCGGCGATCGACGAGATGGAGCGGGTGATCGCCGCGACCACCCTGCCGGTCCTGCTGCTTGGCGGCGACCCGGTGGAGGCGCCGGACGTGGTGTACGCGCGGTGGGAACGGGCGTTGCGACTGCCCGGCGTACGCGGACTGGTGGTCGGCCGGGCGCTGCTCTACCCGCCGGACGACGATGTGGCCGCCGCCGTGGACCTGGCTGGATCGCTGCTCCCCACCGGGCAGGACGCGTGACGACCACCGGGGCCCACCTGTCCTGGGGCACGACCGCCCGGGCGCCCTGGGCGCTGGAGGTCACCCCCGAGCGGGCCGGCTGGCGGTACGCCGGCCTGCGGGTGCTCACCCTGCCCGCCGGCGGCGCGGTCACGTTCGACACCGGCGACGAGGAGATGCTGGTCCTGCCGCTGGCCGGTGCCGCGAGCGTGCACTGCGACGGGGTATGGCTCGCCCTGACCGGCCGCGCGTCGGTCTTCGCCTCGGTCACCGACTTCGCCTACCTGCCCCGGGACGCCACCGTGACGGTGCGCGGCGAGGGCCGGTTCGCCCTGCCGTCGGCCCGCGCCACCCGCCGGCTGTCACCCCGCTACGCCGCCGCCCGGGACGTGCCCGTCGAGCTGCGCGGCGCCGGCCCGGCCAGCCGCCAGGTCAACAACTTCTGCGCCCCGGAGGCCTTCGACTGTGACCGGCTGGTCGCCGTCGAGGTGCTCACCCCCGGCGGCAACTGGTCGTCCTACCCGCCCCACAAGCACGAGGAGGACCGGACCCACGACGACGGCCGGGTCGAGGCAGAACTGGAGGAGATCTACTACTTCGAGGTGGCCGGCGGCGTGCCCGGCGACGCCGGCGGCCCGGTCGGCTACCAGCGCGTCTACGGCACCAGCCGGCGGCCGTTCGACCTGCTCGCCGAGGTGCGCGGCGGGGACGTGGTGCTCGTCCCGTACGGCTATCACGGGCCCTCGATGGCCGCGCCCGGCTACCACCTCTACTACCTCAACGTGCTGGCCGGGCCCGGCCCCGCGCGGACGATGGCCTGCGTGGACGACCCCCGGCACCACTGGATCCGCAGGAGCTGGGCGGACCAGCCGGTCGACCCGCGGCTGCCGCTGGCCGGCCCGACGATGCGGGAGGCGTGATGCCCAGACTGACGGTGGCGCAGGCGCTGGTGACCTTCCTCGCCCGGCAGTGGTCCGAACGCGACGGAACGAGGCGGCGGCTCATCCCGGCCTGCTTCGGCATCTTCGGGCACGGCAACGTCGCGGGGATCGGGGAGGCGCTGGCCGGCCCGGCGGGCGCGGAGCTGCCCTACCACCTGTGCCGCACCGAGCAGGGCATGGTGCACACCGCCGCCGCGTACGCCCGGATGACCGACCGGCTCAGCACCCTGGCCTGCACCACCTCGATCGGCCCCGGCGCGACGAACCTGGTCACCGGCGCCGCCGGCGCCACCGTCAACCGGCTGCCGGTGCTCCTGCTCCCCGGTGACATCTTCGCCACCCGGGTGACCAACCCGGTGCTCCAGGAGCTGGAGGACCCGCGGTCCTACGACGTCAGCGTCACCGACGCGCTGCGGCCGGTCTCCCGCTACTGGGACCGGATCAACCGCCCGGAGCAGTTGCCGGCGGCGCTGCTGGCCGCGATGCGGGTGTTGACCGACCCCGTCGAGACCGGCGCGGTCACTCTCGCCCTGCCACAGGACGTGCAGGCCGAGGCGTACGACTGGCCGGCGGAGCTGTTCACCGAACGGGTCTGGTACGTGCCGCGCCCCCGCCCGGACCCCTCGGCCGTCGCCCGGGCCGTCCGGGCCGTCACCACGGCGCGCCGGCCGCTCCTGGTGGCCGGCGGCGGGGTGATCTACAGCGGGGCGTGCGAGGCGCTGCGCCGGTTCGCCGAGAAGCACGGGGTGCCGGTCGCCGAAACCCAGGCCGGCACGGGCGCGCTGCCGCACGACCACCCGCTCGCGCTCGGCGCCGTCGGGGTCACCGGCACCACCGCCGCCAACGAGATCGCGGCCGGCGCGGACCTGGTGATCGGGGTGGGCACCCGCTACGGCGACTTCACCACCGCCTCCGGCACTCTCTTCGGCGAGGACGCCCGGTTCGTCAATCTCAACATCACCGGCTTCGACGCCGCGAAGCTCTCGGGACTGCAGGTCGTCGGCGACGCCCGGGAGAGCCTGACGGTGCTCGACGCGGCCTGTGCGGGCTGGGGCACCGAGCCGGCGTACCGGGCGTCGGTGGCGCAGCGCAACGAGCGGTGGGCGGCCGTGGCGGACCGGGCCCGGCACGCCGACCCCGACGCGCGGCCCACCCAGACCGCCGTGATCGGCGCGGTCAACGACGCCGCCGGGCCGCGGGACGTGGTGGTCTGCGCTGCCGGGTCCATGCCCGGCGACCTGCACCGACTGTGGCGCAGCGCCGACCCGAAGAGCTACCACGTCGAGTACGGCTACTCGTGCATGGGCTACGAGATCCCCGGCGGGATCGGGGTCAAGCTGGCCGCGCCGGAGCGCGAGGTCTTCGTGCTGGTCGGCGACGGCTCCTACCTCATGCTGCCGAGCGAGCTGGTCACCGCGGTGGCGGAAGGGGTGAAGCTGGTCGTCGTGCTCGTCGACAACCAGGGGTTCGCCTCGATCGGCCGGCTCTCCGAGAGCGTCGGCGCGCAGCGGCTCGGCACCGCCTACCGTGACCGGGCCGGCGGTCGGCTCCCCGTCGATCTGGGCGCCAACGCGGCGAGCCTCGGCGCGGACCTGATGCGGGTGACCACCACGGCGCAGTTGCGGGCCGCGCTGGCGACTGCCCGGGCGGCGGAGCGCACCACGGTCATCCACATCGAGACCGACCCGTACGAGGCCGGCCCGGACGGCGGCGCCTGGTGGGACGTGCCGGTCGCCGCGGTCTCCACCACCGCGCGGACGCGGGCCGCCCGGGCCGCGTACGAGGCCGGGCGCAAGGCTCGTCGCACCCAACCGCACGCCTCGCAGGGGTCGTCCCGGTCAGGCGACGGCGGCCACGGCGGCGTCGCCGCCGTTGCGCCAGAGCACGCCGACCTCGCTGAAGCCGGCGGCGCGCAGCGCGTCGAGGTGCCAGCTCGCCGGCGGGGTCCACTCGGGACTGTGTCCGGTGGGGTAGATCTGTCGCCGTTTCTCCACCAGGGGCCCGAGGGTGGGGTCCGCGGCGGCCTGCTCCCACCACCCGGCCCAGGACTGGGCGGCGCCGGCGGCGTGGCGGGCCGCGCGCCGTTGCCGGGCGCGTTCGGTCAGCCGGGTGGTGAGGGTGGGCAGGGCGTCGCTGGGCATGTGGTCGGCGTTGGCGAACACCCCGCCGGGCCGCAGGGTGTCGTGGATCTCGCGGTAGAGGCTGGCCAGGCGTGGGCCGTCGAGCCAGTGCAGGGCGGTGGCGGTGAGCACCGCGTCGTAACCGCGGTGGGGGAGTGCGGCCGTCCAGTCGGGGCGGTTCAGGTCTGCCGTGACGATGGCGGCCCGGCCGGACAGGGACGCCTCGGCGATCGTGAGCAGGACCGGGTCGAGGTCGACCACGGTGACCTGTGCGTCGGGGCGGCGAGCGAGGGCGCGCAGGCTGATCGAGCCGGTGCCGCCGGCGAGATCGAGCAGCCGTAGCGGCCCGTCGCCGCTGACGGCGTCGGCGGCGTCGAGCAGAGCGGCGAATCGGTGTTCCCGGTCCGGCAGGTAGGTCTCCTGCTGCCGGTCCCAGCTTTCCTGCCACGCCCGCGCCTCAGCAAGGTAAGGAGTCATCTCCAGCACGATAGTTACCGCGAGAGCCGGAGTCGAGGGTTGGCCATGACTTGTTGCCGGGCCGGCAGGCCCCCGGCCAGGGCCCGGGAACAGACGAACGCGCGTACGGCCGCAAGGTCCTCGGCGTGCGCGTAGGGCATGGTCGCGACGGCGGAGGACGGGGTGGCGGGATGCTCAGCCATGGTGACCGCCCTCCACCGGCCGAAGGGCCCGTCACCGCTGCCTCGAGCCGTCGTCGTCCGCGGGGTGGCGCAGCAGGTCTCCGACGCCGGTGATGTCCAGGACGTTCGCGACGCCCCCGGCGGCCTTGACCAGGTACGGCCGGCCGCCGGCGGCGAGGGCCGTGTGGTGGGCGGTGACCAGGCCGTGGATGCCGGTGGAGTCGAGGAAGTCGAGCGCGCCCGCGTCGACCACCACGACGGGGGCACTGGCCACGGCGGCCAGCAGCGTGGACGTGAGCTGTTCCCGGGCAGCGAGGGCGGCGCGAGGTCGCGACGGAACCTGTCCGTCAGGCGGCGGCCCGCAGCCAGGCCACCGCGCGTCGCACGGTGTCGTCGGGTACGTCGTGGCCGCCGTCGAACTCGTCATAGGTGACGTCGTGGCCGAGGGCGCGCAGGCGCGGCACCAGGGACCTGCTGCATCGGTCGATGGACAGCACCCGGTCGGCGGTGCCGTGGGAGACGTAGACCCGGGGCCTGCCGTGGGTGAGCAGCGGGGCGGCGAAGCCGGGGGAGAAGGCCAGGACGGCGTCGAAGACGTCGCCGTTGGTCAGACCGAGCGACAGTGCGTACGACGCGCCGTCGGAGAACCCGCCGATCAGCATGTCGGAGGTCGGGTAGGCGGTGACGATCTCCTGCAGCACCCGGTCGATGCGTCGTACGTCGGGGCCGAAGCCGACACCGATCATGTCCCAGGTCGCCGCGACCGACTGCGGCGCGACGAGCAGCAGGCGCTGTTCGTCGGCGACCGCCAGCATCAGGTCCAGGGCCTGCCGGGGCGATCCGCCGGCGCCGTGCAGCAGCAGGGCCAGCCGGTACGGGCCGCCGTCCGCCGGCTCCGGCACGTAGGCCTGGGCGACCAGGTCGCCGGCCTGCCCCTCGAACGACACCAGGCCGGTGCGGGCCGCGGCGACCACCGGCGGGCCGGGCCGCACGCTCAGGCGGCCGTGTCGGGAGTTCTCCTCCGGCTGCTCATGCGGTGGTGCGGTCTCCCGGATGTTCGGCATGGGCGCCTCCGCGTCGGACCGGACTCTCCGGCGGGCTACCCCCTCAGGCGCCGGGCAACCGTCCGCTGACCGTGGAGAACTTCGCCGCCGACGTGATCGAGTTGCTCGACCGCCTCGGCATCGAGCGGGCGGACGTGTTCGGCTGGAGCATGGGCGCGGTGGTCGCGCTACGCCTCGGCACCGACCACGCGCACCGGGTCGGGCGGCTGGTACTCGCCTCGGTGAGTTTCGACAACGCCGGCATGCACCCCGGGCTGCTGGACGGCATCCAGGACCTGCGACCGGAACACCTGCACGGCTCGGAGTTCCACGAGGAGTACCTGCGGGCTGCGGCGGACCCGGCGGGCTGGCCCAACCTGGTCACCAAGATGAAGATCCTGGACGCGAACCTGCCGCAGTGGACGCCCGAGCAGATCCGCTCCCTGGCCGCGCCCACCATGATCGTGCTGGCCGACTCGGACATCATCCGGCCCGAGCACGCCGTCCGGATGTTCCGGCTGCTCGGCGGTGCGGTGCCCCGGCGACCTGACCGGCCTGCCGGCCTGCCGCCTGGCCATCCTGCCCGGCACCACGCACACCACGATCCCGCAGCGCGCCGGCTGGCTGGCCCCGATGATCGACGAGTTCCTGGACGAGGGCTGACGGGGGGGTAATCTGCGAGCGTGAACGACGACGCTGGGGCCCTCGACCCGGAGCTGATCAGCTTCCGGTCTGCCGCAGCTTCCGTCCTCATGTCAGTGGACTTCACCGCCGCCACCCTGACCGCCCTGCGGCACCGCGTGCAGGCAGCGGTACGTGGCGCGGGACTCGCCGGCGACGAGGGCTACGAGTTCGTCCTCGCCGTACACGAACTGGCCACCAACGCGGTGCGTCACGGCGGCGGCCACGGCCACCTCGAACTCCGACGCCAGGACGACGTGCTGATCTGTGAGATCAGCGACCACGGCGCGGCCACGGGCAGCCTGCCCGTGCGGCTGCCCGCCGCCGACGTCGTCGGCGGACGCGGACTGTGGCTGGCCCACCAGCTGAGCGAGGGACTTCTCCTCACCCGCGGACCCCACGGCGTCACCGCCACCGTGACCGCTTGCCTGAACCCCGCCGAGCGCTAGTCCCTGGCCAGAGGTGGTTTCGGTGGCCTACGCCTCGCCCCGCCGTCCGTGCGTTCGAGGCCGGCGGCCGATCCTGTTGCCGAATTCTGTACAGGCAGTGGACTAGGGATTGCGTCGAAGTCGGCGTTGGCGCCTGAGCTGGATCGACGAGTTCGGGCGCGTGTCGAAGATCGAAAATGGGCTAAGTCTCCGGTAGATGGTTTGACGAACAAGAAGAACCGGATATCCATGCAACGCGCCCATCACGGGCAAGTCGTACACCACTCGGATGGGCGTGGCCGGCATTGATCCAGATCGAGGTGAGTCCAGGGGGTCCCCTAACCCTCTTCTGGGGTTATCCTGGGCCAATGTCACTCCGTACGTTGGGCGTGGCTGTGGTAGGGGCGGGTCGGGGTGGTCGTACAACTCCATGCATTGATGGTGAATGTCGCGACATTGCCGGAGATGCATGCCAGTCGTTGATACGGCAGGATGGCGCGCCCCGATCGCCTGCACAGGGCAGCAGCAGCGCCGCTTGTTGCCCGCAGCAACGTTCGAAGATGAGGTGGTCGCAAGCAATGAGGTACGAGCTGCTGGGGCCGGTCCGGGTGGTCAACGGAAACAAGACGTCATCGGTTAGTGCGCGGAAGGTAGAGATGCTGCTGGCAGCCCTTCTCATCCGCTCGGACCGAGTGGTCGGTACGGACCAGCTCATGATCGAGATCTGGGGAGAGAATCCACCGCGGCGCGCGACCGCAGGACTGCACGTCTACATTTCCCAACTGCGCAAGTTCCTCACCCGGGTAACGCACGGCCGCAGCCCGATCCTTACGACGCAGAAGGGTTACCTGCTGAGCTTGGGCTCCCACGAACTCGACGTCCACATCTTCCAACGCATGATCCAGCAGGGACGCAACCACCACCGTGCCGGACAACTCGTGGAGTCGTACAACGCTTTTCAGGAAGCACTGGACCTCTGGCGTGGCCCGGCGCTCGGCGGTCTCCACGACGGCCCACTGATGAACAGCTTCGCCGGATGGGCCGAACAGGCGCGCTTGGCGTGTCTCGAAGAGCTGGTCGACGCCGCGCTCCTGCTCGGCCGGCACCGTCAGTTCATCGGCTTCCTCTACTCACTGACCACGGAGTACCCGCTGCGTGAGGCGTTCCATCGACAGCTGATGCTTGCGCTCTACCGGTCCGGCTGCCAGGCCGATGCACTCAACGTCTACCAGTCCCTGCGAACCGTGCTGAAGGACGAACTGGGTCTCGAGCCTTGCCGGATGCTCAAGGACCTGCAACGCGCGATCCTGCTGGGTGATCCCGGACTGGAGGTCTGCGCCGCCGCCTAGACCAGCGCGTGTGTCGCTGCCGGGTAGACGTGGCGAAGTTCCAAGACCGGCGTTGCTTCTGCGTTTCCGGTCGGAGCGGCACCGGCTGCGCTATGCCCCGCAGGCCCCTGCGGGGCATGTTCCCTACCTGCCTGAGCAGGACGGCTAAAACAAGCGGATCGCAACAGGACGGGTCGGGCCGGTGTGTCAGTTGTGCCAGATCACGGCGGTGAGCGCGAGGATGGGTTGCAGTACGCGTACGGCTACTCCCGCTGGAATGCGTCCGCCGTGTCGTTCCAGGTCGAGCTCGCCGTTGAAGGTTGGGTTGACCGACTCGATGGTCTGTCGTAGAGCGCGGTGGTGGCCCAGCACGGCCTGCAGCACCGCGATGGTGATCAGCTCCGCGTTGGTGATCTTCGGGGCGATACCGGCCACCGGCCGCCATCGGTTGAGCTGGGGTGACGTCTTCAACTCGTCATCGATCTTCAGCGTAGAGTGCGGTGGCGAGGGTGTCCCGATCGACGTGCACGTGGCCTCCATGGTCATGGTTGCTCCGCAACGTCGATCATGGACACCCTCGCTCATTCTCGCTGCCCCGTACCCCTTGGAGCAGATCGTCTAGGTCGCCCTGACCTCCGGGCCGAATGCCGATGGTGGGCCCCACCACGTCACCGCGTCGTCGCCGGCGTCCGCGTGGGAACGCCCTCACCACCGGCGCCGAGCACGGCTCCAGCCTGCTGCGACCAGCGCGAGACAGCATTACCTGGTTCCGACCGACAGGAGGTCTACATGCGCGTGGGCGACATCTTCATCAATGGGATCGGGGTGGAACTGCCCGAGAGGCAGAGCATCGAGTCGGCAGTCGAGCAAGGGTTGTTACGCACCGATGACGCCACGGTCCAGGGGTTCACCAGCGTTGCCATCGCGGGAGACACGCCAGCTCCGGAGCTGGCGTTGCGGGCGGCACAGAGCGCCTTCAAGGACTGCGACGTGCAGCCGGTCGAGGTCGCCCTCCTGGTCTACGCCAATGTCTGGTTCCAGGGCCCGCTCACCTGGCAGCCGCAGTTCTATCTCCAACATCACCTGGTCGGCGACAGCCCGCTGGCCATCGAGATCAAGCACGGCTGCGTCGGCATGTTGAGCGGAATGGAATTGGCGGTCGGTTCGCTGCGCGCGGACGACAAGCATCAGGCCGCGCTCGTCGTGGCCAGCGACAACTTCGGTACGCCGCTGATGGACAGGTGGGCGACCGGGGCCGGCTTGACGGTGCTCGGGGACGGTGCGAGTGCTGTGGTGCTGACCAAGAAGCCCGGCTTCGCGCGGTTGGTATCGGTATGCAGCGGATCCTTCTCTGGGATGGAGGAAGCGTGGCGAAGTGGGGAGCCGCTGTTTCCCCCCGGCGTCACCGTCAGGCGGCCCGTGGACTTCTTCGGCACGCATGACGCGTTCCGCAAGAGCGTGACCGCCGAGGCCGCCGCGATCATGTCGATCACCCACATCCAGCGGAACATCGAGTGCATCCAGCGCACGCTGGCCGAAGCGGACGTGCGGACGGGCGAGATCAAAAAGATCATCACCCACACCATGTCGAAGGAGGAGCAGCAGAGCTACGTCGGCATGCTGGGGTTCTCGCTCGAGCAGTCGACCTGGGACTTTGGCCGCGGCATCGGGCACGTCGGCGCTAGTGATCAGGTGCTCGCCCTCCACCACCTGCTGACGACAGGCCAACTGGTGCCGGGTGACCGCGTCCTGCTGTGCGGCTTCGCCCCGGGGTCGACCTACAAGGCCGCGGTCGTGGAGATCCTCGATCTTCCGTCCTGGGCGCCGTCCCGGTAGGGCCAGCGTGTCACGGCCCGTGACGACCGAAGCCGCCGGCCCGGAGGGCCGGCACCTGGGATGTGCCGGCCTCCGGACTCGAAGGACCGGCCAGGTGACCCGAGCGGTACGGTGGCCGACGCGTCTCCGGTGCGAGCACTGGGTGTTCGCGGCGCAGCCGACGGTGCCGAAGGACTGCACGCGCGTGGGCTTCCGGTCCGGTGTGGTCAGGATTCCATCGGCTGCCGCTGCTTGGTCAATCGGACCGTCCCACCGGCCCGATCCTTCCGATCATCGCGACGATGCTCTCCACGTTCTCGAAGCTGAGCGCGTCGATCATCGACAGGGGCACTGTGGTGCCGAACTCGTCGCGGATGAAATTCAACAACCTCGCTGTGCTGAGCGAATCCAGGATGCCCGACTCCAGCAGTGGGGTGTCCGGCCCGAAACCGGCCATCAGTTCGTCGGGGAGCAGGTTGTCCTGGATGAAGCGGAGCAGCTTGCCACCAATGTCGGCACGTGTTTCTGCGTAGGCCATCTGCCTCTTCCTCGCCTCGGGGTGAGTTCATCGCGGGTCTGCCACCGGTCCTCTTCGTCCGGCGGCCACCGGATACCTGCTGGCTGTTCGCACGGCCGGTATGCCGACACGACCACTGTCACCGACCAGCCTCAAGCGGCGCTAATGGCTCGGCCGAGGCGACCGCGCCCCAGCCCGCGCCAGTTCCCGCCGGGCCGGCCGCTCCATCCGCCACCGTGGGAGCAACTTGCGGGCCTTGAGCGCAGCCGGAAATTGGTACAGGAGCCAACATTTAGGTTGGAACGGACATGCCGAAGGATCGTCTGCGTTTGTGCCGCTTTCCAGCCAGCGATGAACGAGCTTACGAAACGAGCCGTCGACGCTTCACATGATCAACCAGCCATCCCAACAGAACGCACAGGAGGACCACAATGATTCACGAGGCCGAACACCTACAGCTGATCATCCATGGCGCCACCGCTTTCGAACTGCTGCGCACCGCGCTCGAGTTCGAGCTCTTCGAGAAGATCGAAGCGGACGGCGGCATGAGCCTTCCGGCGGTGGCCGCGTCGCTCGGTGTCGAGGAGCAGCCGGCCCGGATCCTGCTGCTGGGCCTGGCCTCCCTGCGGCTCCTGCGCAGGGAGGGCGAGAACTACGTCAACACCCCGCTCACCCGTCGGAGCCTGCTGCCCAAGCGGGCGGGCTATCTGGGGCCTCTTGTCGAGATCCAGGAGAAGATCACGAATCCCGGCCTGGTCGACTTCGCGGACTCCATTCGGCGCAATACCAACGTCGGTCTGCGCCACGTGGAAGGGCCCGGCACGACGTTGTACGAGCGCGTGACCACCAACCCGGCGCTGCAACAGGTGTTCTACAACAACATGGGACACGCGTCCCGGCAGACGTTCCCACTGGTGGCCGAGACGTTCGACTTCTCAGCCCTGCACCACTTGGTCGACATCGGTGGCGGGGACGGCAGCAACAGCATCGCCGTGGCGAAACGTCACCCGCACCTCGAAATGACGATCTTCGACCAGGAGACCGTGCTGAACATCGCGAAGCAGAATGCCGTAGACGCCGGCGTAGGGGATCGCGTGCACGGATGGCCGGGCGACCTGTTCACCGATCCCCTGCCGACCGGGATCGACGGCATCCTCTTCTGCCACATCTTCGAGATCTGGTCGCTCGAGCGGAACACGGAGTTGCTGCGCAAGTGCTACGAGGCGTTGCCGCCGGGCGGCGCGGTACTCGTGTACAACTTCGTGTCCGACGACGACAACACCGGCTCGCCGCCCGCCGCGTTCATGTCGGTATATTTCCTGACCATCGCGTCCGGCGAGGGCATGGTCTACTCGGTGCAGGACATGAAGACCGCGCTGCGTGATGCGGGATTCTCGAGGGTCGAGCGCCACGAGGGCGTCGGATTCCATCACGCGCTCATGGTCGGATACAAGTAATCAATCCCGGGGCGGTCGTCGACCGCCCGCCCACATCGCCGGAACACCGGGGCTCCGGAGTAGCCCGCGAATGTCTGCTTTGGTCGGATCTTGTGGTGGGTGCCCGGATGGAAAGCGAGCACGACACCTGTGGATCATGGAGTTGTCTGCGCTTCAAGATCCCCAAAGGTGTCGTGTTCGCTGCGTCGTCATCGCTCATGCCCCCGGCGGGTCGCGTCGTGGCCTGTCTCTACCAATGCGGGTGCGCGGCCCGGTGCCCCACTGGCGGGGCGAGCAGCGCCACGCCCACTACCTGCTCACCGTCAAGGGCAATCAGTGCGCCACGAGGCGCTCTGACACATCCCCGCTGCAGGCGGGACAGACTCGAAGGGGGCTAGGGCGCGTCGCAGAGTCCGGGCTGGTGGCCGTAGTGAGCGGATGACGAGGGTTTGGTCAGCCTGGGGCGAGGAGGCAGAACTCGTTGCCTTCCGGGTCGGCGAGGACCGTCCACGGGACATTGCTCTGACCTAGGTCGATGGCGGTGGCGCCGAGAGTCCGCAGTCTGGCTGCCTCGGCCTCCGGGTCGTTACCCGGCTATGGGCGGACGTTGAGATGGACGCGGTTCCACACGGTCTTCACGTCGGGTGTGCGGAGGAACTGCAGATATGGGCCGAGGCCCTTGGCGGAGCGCAGTACCGCGTTGTGGTCGGTCACCTCGTGCAGGGTCCAGTCCATGGCCTTGCCCCAGAAGCGGGCCATGGCTCGCGGATCCGCGCAGTCGACCACTACCGCGGCGATCGGTCCGGTGTCTCGGTAGAGCGGGCGGGGGTCCAGCACGCAGAACTCGTTGCCCTCTGGGTCGGCCATGACCGTCCATGGGGCGTCGCCCTGGCCTACGTCGGCGGGTGTTGCGCCGAGATCCTTCAGGCGCGTGACCACCTCCGCCTGATGGGTCGCCGAGGTGGTGGCGAGGTCGACGTGTACGCGGTTCTTCACCGTCTTGGGTTCCGGGGAGGCGATGAGGTCGATGCAGACGGCGACGGGGTCGGGGTAGACGAAGCCCTCGGGTTCGAGGTTGGTCACGCCGGGTCCCTCGCTGGAGACTCCCCAGCCGAGCGTCTCCGCCCAGAAACCGCCCAGCGCGGAGTCGTCCCGAGCCTTCATGTTGATTTGAACAAGCCGAGTTGCCATGCCGACGATGCTAGGGCCTGTGTCGAGTCGGCGGTGGTGCCCGAACTGGAGTGACCGTTCGGCGCGTCAAAGATCGACATATGGCGATGTCTTTGGGAGGTGGTTCAACGACCAAGCAGAACTTGAAACCGGAGACCTCGTGGACACCCTAGTGTTCTGTCTCAGTTTTGACTAGCCGATTGCTGGAGGGTGACGCGTCCACGTCGGACTTTGGCCAGGATTGATTCGGCGGTGGCGGTCCACACGAACGGTTTCGGGTCGTCGTTGTGTACCCGCAGGTACTCCTCGATCGCCTTGACGAGGTCATCCACGCTGCGGAACACGCCCCGGCGGATCATCTTGTCGGTCAGTTCGGCGAACCAGCGCTCGACCATGTTCAGCCATGACGAGCTGGTCGGGGTGAAGTGCAGGTGAAAGCGCGGATGTTTGGCCAGCCAGGCCTTCACGTTCGGGTGGGTGTGGGTACCGTAGTTGTCGACGATCATGTGGATCTGCAGCTTGCGGGGCACCGACGTGTCGATGGTGCGTAGGAAGCGCAGGAACTCGTCATGGCGGTGCCGGGCGAAGCACTTTCCGATGACCTTGCCGGTCAGCACGTCCAGTGCTGCGAACAATGTCGTGGTGCCATGCCGCTTGTAGTCGTGGGTCATCGTGCCGGCCCGGCCGGGCTTGAGCGGCAGACTCGGCTGTGTCCGATCGAGGGCCTGGATCTGGGATTTCTCGTCCATGCACAAGACCACGGCCTTGTCCGGCGGGTTCAGGTACAGGCCCACGACGTCGACGAGTTTCTCCTCGAACCGCTTGTCATTGGACAGCTTGAACGTCTCCACCAGGTGCGGCTTGAGCCCGCGCGCGTCCCATACACGCTGCACGGTGGCCTTCGACACGCCGACCTTGGTCGCCATCGACCGGCACGACCAATGCGTGGCGCCCTCAGGCCGTGAATGCAGCGTCAGTTCCACGATCTGGTCGATCACCGCCTGCGGGATCGATGGCTTGCGGCCCCGACCCGCCGCCACCTTGCCCAGGTCAGCGAGCCCACGTTCGGCGAACGCCGCCCGCCACGCCCGCACCGTCATCCGGGTCACCCCGGCCAGCACGGCGATGTCGGTGTTGGACACCCCGTCGGCCGCGTGCAGCAGCACCTGCGCCCGCTGAACCAGACGGTGCTCCGCGGTCCGCGACTTCGCCAGGGACTCCAGCAGTTCACGCTGGCCCGGATCAAGCACCAACGGTGCAGCGGCACGATTCACGACCAGCATCGTACCAACTGGCTATCTATTTACGAGACGGTACACTAGCGGTGACAAGGCGGTTCGACCCGACCGACGGCAGTGGGCGGTGCTGGAGCCGTTGCTGCCGGCGCCGAAGCGCCCGGGTCGACCGCCGTCATGGAGCAGGCGGCAGTTGATCGACGGGATCCGGTGGCGGATCCGGGTGGGCGCCCCGTGGCGGGACGTGCCACCGCAGTACGGATCCTGGTCGGCGGCGTATGCCTGTTCCGCAGGTGGCAGCGCGATGGCACCTGGAAGCAGCTGCTCACCGCGTTGCAGACCCTTGCCGACGCGGCCGGCAGGATCACCTGGGACGTGTCGGTGGACTCGACCAGCGCCCGCGCCCATCAGCACGCGGCCGGGGCGAGGAAAAGGGGGATCTGCAGGCCGATCCACCCGGCGGCGTCAGCGTCGAGCCGGCCGACCATGCGCTGGGCCGCTCCCGCGGTGGGTTGACCACGAAGCTGCACCTGGGCTGCGAGCAAGGCCAGAAACCCCTCGCCATCGTGCTGACCGCCGGCCACCGCGGCGACAGCTCGCAGTTCATCCCGGTCCTGGACGCCAGCCGCGGCCCCCGAATGACCACCGGCCGCCCGGGAACCGCCCTGACCGGGTCCTGGCTGATAAGGCGTACACGTCGAAGGCGAACCGGGCCTACTAGGTCGGCGCGGGATCGCCGCGACCATCCCGAGCAGGGCCGACCAGGAGGCCCACCGGCGAGCCAAGGGATCCAAGGGCGGCCGGCCGCCAGTCTTCGACCCGCACCTCTACCAGCAAACGTCACGCGGTGGAGTGCGGGATCAACCGGCTCAAGCGCAACCGGGCCGTGGCCACCCGCTTCGACAAGCTGGCCGTCCGCTACGAGGCCACCATTCACCTCGCCGCCATCAACGAGTGACCGACTTCGAAAGGGCCCTAGCCGACCTCCTCGACCTTCTCCGGCTCCGCCGGCTGCAACAGGCCGGCCAGGTGCTCGATGATCGCGGTGACCGTCGGTTGATGCCACAGCAGCGTTGACGGCAGCTTGTGCCCGTAACGCCGCTCGAGGCGGCGCCGGATGACGATGGTCATCACGGAGTCGAGCCCCTGTTCGATGAGCGACCGGCGAGGATCGAGGGTCGTCGCCGGAAGCTTCATCTCGTCCGCGATCTGGCCGCCGACGTCCTCCATCAGGCGCTGACGCAGCTGCTCGGGCGGTAGATCGACGATGGTCAGCGGGTTCTGCCCGGTCGGACCGGTCGGGGCCGGCGCCGCCGAACTGTCGGACAGCTCCGCCAGCAACGGGAGCCTTTCCTCGCCGGGCTCCAGCGGGGTGACGCGCAGCACCGGGAACATTCCGCCGCCGCGCTCCTCGGCATGGTCCCAGGCGCTGAACGCCTCGACCACGGAGATGTCGCCGACGCCGCGGGCGCGGAGCTCCGCGTCGACCACCTCGTTGACCGCCATGCCCTGACCGTGCCACGAGGTCCAGCCCAGACTCAACGTTCCGTCCGGATCGGATGCGGCGTGGTTTCGGTACCGCGCGAAAGCATCCAGGTAGGCGTTGGCCGAACCGTACGTGGCCTGACCGGGGATGCCGAGAAGATAGCCGCACGACGAAAAGAGCACGAAGAAGTCCACACTCCCGGGCGGGAAGACGCCGTGCAGGGCCCAGGCGCCCTCCACCTTCGGCCGCAGCACGTTGTCCAGCGACGCCCGGTCGACGTCACGGAGCATCCGGTTGTCCAGCACGCCCGCGGCGTGGACCACTCCGCGGATCGGAGGCAGGCCGAGCGTTTCCGGTGCCAGTTGACGAGCGACCTGATCAGGATCGGCGATGTCGAGGGCCAGGACCCGTACGGTCACCCCGAGCGCCTCGAGGGCGCGGACCTGCGTGATCTGCCGGCGGGTCACGTCATCGACGGCCAGGTCCCAGGCGTCGCGGGTGGGCAGGCCACGGCGGCCGGCGATGACGATTCGGCGCGCACCGCGCTCGGCCAGCCAGCGGCACACCTGCAAGCCGAGCACGCCGAGCCCGCCGGTTACCAGGTAGGTGCCGTCGGCCCTGCACCGTACGGGCCCGCGGACCGGTGCTCGCTCCGTGGGCACCAGGCGGGCGACGCTCGGGGTGCCGTCGCGCAGCACGATGATGTCCTCTCGGGGCCGCGCACGCAGGACGTCGAGCAGCAGCTCCGCTGCCTCCGCCGGCGCTTCCGGAGGCAGGTCGACAATCCCGCCCCACAGCTCGGGATGCTCACCGGCGACGACCCGACCGAGTCCCCAGAGCGGCGCATGGGCAAGGTGGCTCTCGGTCGTACCCTCGCCGACGCCGACGGTCAGGCACCACAGCCGGGGGAACCGGCTGCCCTGGCGCGCGGACAGTCGCTGAACGACAGTGATGAGCAGCCAGGCGGCATCCGCCACGGCACCGGTGACGCGGGCCGGCGAATCGGGCGACGGCGGCAGGAGCAGCAGATCCGTGTCGTCACCGAACAGGTCCAGGTCACCGAGGTGGGACGGGGCGAGACACGAGGCCCCGGCCGCGGTCAGTCGCTCCCGCAACTCGGCGGCCACCGGGCTGTCCGGGCCGACGAACGCGATCCGGCGCGGCGCCGACCCGGCCAACCCGTCGGGCGCGGCGGCCGGCAGTGCGAGCGGGCGCCAGGCAACCTCGTGCACCATCTCGCCCGGACCGGTCCGGCCCCTGGCCTTCGGCTCCATCTCGGCCAGCCGAAGGCCGGCCAGCCGGGCAACCACCCGCCCCGTCGGCTCCGCCAGCAGCACGGTGAGGGCGTCGTCACCGGGATCGGCGATGATCTCGACGTCCACGACCCGCAGGGGCGCCCCCGAGGTGTGTACCTCGTCGATGCCCGCGACCATCCGCAGCGCCGGCGGGCCGGGATGCGCGAACGGAGCGATCGACAGGGCTGCGTCGAAGACCGGGGCCCAGGTCGTCCGCGCCGTCGGCGGCAGGTCGATCCGCACCCGGGCCCGGATGCGGTTGTCCCCGCGCCAGAGCTTCTCGATGGTCCAGTCGAACGCCATCGTCGGCACCCCGACGGAGGCCAACTGCCGGCGTACCGCATCCGGATCCGTCTGCTCGAGCTCACCGAGTCGGCCGGGAAGCTGCTCCGGTAGCGTCGAACCCGCCTTGGCGATCAGGGCCGTGGCGTGCACCAGCCACGGTCCGTCGGCCGCCGGGGTACGGGAGGCCAGGCGCAGCACGTCGTGGTCGTGCACTACCTGGATGTCGCGGGGCTCCCTGGTCAGCAGCGGGATCTGGAACGACACGTCGGTCAGCGTCGCCACCGAGAGGCCCTCCTCGCGCGCACCGAGGAAGGTGTTGATCAGGATGGCGGCCGGGGTCACCTCGGCGCCGTTGATCGTGTGGCTTCCCGGGTACGGCCGGCTGTCGTCGGTGAGCCGGGTCCGCCACACGCGCAGCGGGGTGCCGGCGATGCTCACGCGCGAGCCCAAGACCGTGTGCGAGGCAACATCGTGGCCGGACCCGTCGATGCCCGACGGGGATGCCGGATCGCGCCACAGCCGTCGGTGCTGCCAGGGAACTCCCGGCAGGGTGACCAGATCGCCGGCCGGTTGCAGCGTCGGCCAGTCCAGCGCCACACCGTGGCAGTGCAGCACAGCTGCGTTGGTCAGCAGCCTTTCCCGCTCCGGCGCGTTGCGTCGCAGGGTCGACACGACAAGGCCGTCCTCGTGGCCGGCGTAGGACAGTGTTTCGGAGATGGAGTGGGACACCACCGGATGAGCGGAGATCTCCAGGAACACCCGGTAGCCGTCCTCGACAGCCGCCTGGACCGCAGGCGTCAGCAGCACAGGGTTTCGCAGGTTGGCCGCCCAGTACGCGCCCTCAACGGGATGCTCGGACCGGGGATCGGGCAGCGCCGTGCGGTACATCGGTATGCGGGGCCGCTCCGGGGCCAGATCGGCGGCGGCCTCGGTCAGCTCGGCCAGCAACGGGTCCATCTGCGGGCTGTGGAAGGCGACGTCGGACGCGACCCGGCGCACCGCGATGTTCTCGTCCCGCCACCGGGCCACGAGTGCGTCGACCACCTCGATGTCACCGGCGATCACGGTCGACGCCGGTGACGACCAGATTGCCGGCCCCACGTCGGTACGATCGGCGAGCCGCTTCGCCACCTCGTCGAACGGTAGTCCGACCATGGCCATCGCGCCGTTCCCCGCCACCTGTCGCAGCAGTCGGGACCGGCGGCAGATCAGCCGGGCGCCCGCCTCAACGGTGAGAGCACCGGCGGTGACCGCGGCGGCTATCTCGCCGACCGAGTGGCCGATGACCGCGTCGGGCCGCAGCCCGGAGGACCGCCAGACCTCGGCGAGGCCGAGCTGCATCACGAAGATCATCGTCTGGATCCGGTCGACGTCGCGCAGGTCGTCGTCGAGGAGGACCTGGCGGGGGGAGAACCCGATCTCCTCAAGGAAGATCGGCTCGAGCTGGTCGATCACGGCGGCGAACACGGGCTCGGTCCGGAGGAGTTCTCGCCCCATGCCGACCCACTGGGAACCGTGGCCCGAGAAGACCCAGACCAGCCCGGTTCCGCCGCCGTCGTCCGCGGTGCCGGTGGTCACGCCGGGTGCCGGCTCACCGGCGGCGAGGTGGCGCAGCCGTGCCGCGAGTTCGTCCCGGCTCGCCGCCACGACCGCCGCCCGGTGGCGCAGATGGGAACGCCGCAGGGCGAGGGTGTGCCCGATGGACGCCAGCGACGCCGGTTCGGCCGACGCGGACAGCCAGTCGGCCATCCGTTGCGCATGTTGCCGCAGAGCGGCGTCGGAGCTGGCGGAGATCGGGAACAGGCGTGGCACGTCGTGCGCTGCGGCGTCGTCGGTGACCGAACCGCCGGCCTCCTCGGGCGCCTCCTCGATCAGCACGTGGGCGACCGTCCCGCCGTACCCGAAGCCCGACACCCCGGCCCGGCGCGGTTCGTCTCCGCGCGGCCAGGCGGCGCGTTCGGTGACGACCTGCAGACCCGCCGAGTCCCAGTCGATGGCCGGGTTGCCGACGGAGTGGTTGAGGCTGGGCGGGATCTCGCCGCGGTGCAGCGCGAGCACCACCTTGATGATGCTCGCCACCCCCGCGGCAGCCTCCAGGTGGCCGATGTTGGACTTCACCGAGCCGATGAGGCAGGGCTCGCCCGGTGCCCGGTCGACCCCGTACACCGCGCTGAGCGCACCGGCCTCGAGCGGGTCGCCCAACCGCGTGCCGGTGCCGTGCGCCTCGACGTAGCTGACCGATCCCGGGGCGATCCCCGCCTGTCGGCAGGCCCGGCTGAGCACGTGCTCCTGCGCCGGCCCGCTGGGTGCCATGATCCCGTTGGTGCGGCCGTCCTGGTTCACCGCGCTGCCCCGGATGACGGCGAGCACCCGGTCGCCGTCGCGCTGCGCGTCGGCGAGCAGCTTCAGCACCACGACGCCGCAACCCTCGCCGCGCCCGTAACCGTCGGCCGTAACGTCGAACGACTTGCACCGACCGTCCGGGGCCATCGCGCCGGCGGCGTCGAGGGTCAGTGTGAGACCGGGGGACACGATGAGGTTGACCCCCGCGGCCAGCGCGACCGGGGTCTCTCCCGCGCGGAGACTCTGACAGGCGAGGTGCATCGCGACCAGGGAGGCCGAGCAGGCCGTGTCCACCGCGAGGCTCGGTCCGCGGAAGTCCAGGGCGTACGAGATGCGGTTTGCCACGGCGCACATGGCGGCACCGATACCGGTCCACGCCTCGATCCTGGGCAGGTCCTCCAGCAGCCGCCGGCCATAGTCGTCGGAGCCGACGCCGACGAAGACGCCGACGTCGGTGCCGGCCAGTTCCCGCACGCGCATGCCGGCGTGCTCCAGCGCTTCCCAGGCCACCTCCAGCAGGATCCGCTGCTGCGGGTCCATCAGCTCGGCCTCGCGGGGGCTGAGGCCGAAGAAGTCGGCGTCGAAGCCCTCGATGTCGGAGAGGAAGCCGCCGAACCTGGTGGCTCGGCGCAGCGCGGCCGCGTAATCGGGACCGAGGTCGCCGTAGGCTTGCCATCGCTCCTCCGGCAACTCGCCGATGCCGTCACCGCCGCTGGCCAGCAGGTCCCAGAAACTGTCTGGCGAGTCCACGCCGCCGGCGAACCGGCAGCCGATGCCGACCACTGCGACGGGAGCCGTCACGGCCCGCCGCGGCGGGCCAGGTATGGCGAGGGCTTCTGCTGTCCCCATCCTGATCTCCTCAAGTTCGTCGGTGGCCGCGGGGCCGGGGCTGACCTCCGGGCGGGACGCCCGGTGTGCGAGCGGCACGGATGTTCGGACGATTCGCCGTGACTGGGCGCCGTCACCGCCAGCGCCGCCGTTGTTCGGCGTCACCCAGCCCAGGGCGTTGGCGCGTCGATCCGAACCAGGGCGCAGGACAGGGTGACTCCGGGGCCTACCCCGAGCATGAGCAGGTGATCGCCGGGCTTGAGCGCCCCGGTGCTCAGCAGGTGTTCGAGGGAGACGATCTGGTCGCTGGCGCCGAGGTGGCCGACGGTGCGGCCGAACTCCCAGGTCGACATGGACATGGGCAGGTTCAGCGCGGCCATGCACCGTTGCTCCACGATTTCCCGGGAGTAGTTCATGTAGGCGACCCGGGTGACGTCGTCGATGCCGATACCGGCGTCGGTGAGCGTGTCGTCCACGAGTCGCAACGTCTGCAGGTGGATCTGCAGCAGCGCCGCCGTCCCGCCAGCGTCGGCCATCACCCGGCGCCGGAACTCCGCATTGCGGTCGCCGAAGTTCAGTCCCCGCCCGACGGTCACGCCGGGTGGGAACAGCGGCTGACCGGCCCGGTGCATCTCCTCCGCCTCGGGAACGGTGAGCGACCGGACCGACAGCAGCCGGGCGATGCCCGGACCGGTCGTGACCACCACGGCGCTCGCGGCGTCCCCGGCGATGTACCCCGGACCCATCGTCCAACGGTCCATCAGCGGGGTGCCGAAGTTGTCGGCGGCCACCAGCAGGGCGACCCGCGGACGGCCGGCACGTGCCGCGTCCCCGCCGAGATAGCCGGCGGCCAGCTGCAGCGCGGAGAACATGCCGTTGCAGCCGTGTCGGACCTCCACCGCCAGCAGGTCACCACCGAGCAGGTGGCGTTGCAGGTAGTACTGCGGCTGCCAGCCGTCCGGGCCCTGGTGCCATGAGTCGGCGTACAACAACAGGTCGACGTCCTCGGGGCGCTGGCCGGCGCGCTTCAGCGCGTCCTGTGCGGCGCGCAGTGCCATCTCCGGCGCGGGCAGCTCGCCCGCGACCGCCGCGCCCGCCAACTCGTGCAACTCGACCTCATCGGCCGAATACCAGCCCTGCTCGACAGCGTGCTCGACACTCACCGCCTCGGGGAGGAAGACACCAATGCCGCTGATGGAAATGTCGGTATACAACGAGCGGCCTCCTCGACCGTTTGGCTCCGAGCACTGTCTCCCGGGCCCCTGGAGGCTCACTCAAGCGGCCGTCGTGGGCGTCGCCGGTGCATCGTCGTATGGTTCGCCGGCACGGCGACCATCGAGCGATCCTCGACCAGACAGGGAGATGCTCTGGGCCGGTGGCACCGGTCGACAGGAGCTTCTCATGCGCGTAATGCTGACGGTCTCCGCGTGGCCGACCCACTACATGGCGATGGTCCCGACCGCCTGGGCGCTGCAGTCCGCCGGGCACGAGGTACGGGTGGTCTGCGCGCCGTCACAGGTCCGGCCGCTGCGTGCGGCCGGGCTCATCCCGGTGCCACTGCTGGCCGGCATGGGCATCACCGAACACAACCGGCTGGAGCACTATCGGCAGGCGGTCGAAGGGACCTGGCCGTTTCCTTGGCTGCCGCCGCATCCGGTCGACGGCACCCGGCTGTCCACGCTGGACGACTTCGACGTCGCGGCGTTCGAACGCGACGTGTTGCCCGACTTCAACCGCGCCGCGGAGTGGAGCTTCGACGAGACGGTCCGGTTCGCGGCGGGCTGGCGGCCGGACGTGGTACTGCATGACCCGATCAGTCTCGAGGGGCTGCTCGCGGCGAAGGCGCTCGACCTGCCGTGCGCCCTCTTCCTGTGGGGGCCGATCGGGACGTCTGAGCCGTCGCACGTGCGGCTACTGCCGGCCGATCGGAGCGGCTCCTTCGTCCGCTACGGGTTGGGACCGTTCGGCCCGCATCTGATCGAGAACATCGTCGATCCATGCCCGGCGTCGATGAGCCCGCCGTCCGCCGCCCGGCGCTTCCCGGTGCGGTACGTGCCGTACAACGGCAGCGCTTCCCTGGTCGAGTGGACCACGCAACCGGCGCAACGCCCGAGGTTCTGCCTCACCTGGTCGACTGCGCTGACGACGATGAGCGGTCCCGACTCATATCTGCTGCCGCGGCTGGTGCAGGACCTCGCCGACCTCGACCTGGAGCTGGTCGTTACGGCGACCGACGAGGATGTACGGGCGCTCGGGGCGGTGCCGCCCGGTGTCCGGGTGCTGACCCGGTATCCGATCAATCTGTTGCTGCCGAGCTGTGCCGGCATCCTGCACCACGGCGGCGCCGGTGCGACGATGACGGCGGTGGCGGCCGGGGTGCCACAGGTGGTGGTCGGCTTCACCAACGAGCAGATCACCAACGGCGCTCGGGTGGCCGCGACCGGCGCGGCGATAAACCTGCCCGGACACCGCGCGGACACGGCGGCTGTGCGGCAGGCGGTGCGGGACGTGATCGGCGCGGCCAGTTACCGCGCCCGGGCCTCGGCGCTCCGTCAGGAGCTGCTCGACCGGCCGACGCCGCACGCGTTCGTCGAGACCCTGGAGAAGCTCGCGTCGGGCTGACGCGGTGCGGTACCGGCAGCACCAACACGGGCTGCCGGTACCGCATCGGAACGGTCAGGTGACCGGAGTGTCCTGACGCACCGACAGGACCAGGTCGGTGATCTTGTCCAGCGTGCTGAAGTTGGCTTCGGTCAGCTGCTGAAGCGGGATCGCCACCCCGAACTGCTCCCGGATGAAGCCGATGAGCCGGGCCAAGCTCAACGAGTTGAACACCCCCCACTCGTACAACGGCGTCTGTGCGGTGAGCGCCGCGGCGTCCTCGGGTTCGAGCAGATCGGTCTTGAAGAAATTGGTCAGCCGGACGAGCAGGGCGTCACGGGAGTAGATCATCGGTCCCTCCAGGATCGATTGGTCTGGCTCGTTCGGCGCATTCGTCACGACACCCATGCCGGCACGTCGAGGACCTGGATGACCGAGGCCGCGATACTGAGGCCGGGGCCAAGGCCGAGCATCAGGAGATGGTCGCCGGGGGTGAGCTCCTTGTGGTGCAGCAGGTGGTCGAAGGCGAGCAGTTGGTCGCTGGCGGAGTGCCCGACGCTGCGGTTGAACTCCCACGTCGAGATGTCCGTCGGCAGACCCAGCGCCCGCAGGCGTTCGATCAGCTTGGGGCGCGGTTCGTTGGCCATCGCCGCACGGGTGATGTCGGTGAGCTGGACGCCTGCCTCGTCGATGGCCCGCGTCACCACCTCGGTGAGCTTCCTGAACAGATGCAGGGCCATCCCCTCGGTGAAGCCGTGGTGCTTGGCGAACTCCTGGATTCGCGCGTTGAAGTCGAGCCGGTGCCCGAGCACGATGTTGGCTGGGTGCAGAGGCTCGTCTCCGCGGTGCAGCCCCTCCAGCTCCGGCACCGTCGTGGAGGTGACGGAGAGCAGCCGGGCGAAGCCCTGGGTCCGGCTGAGCACCAGCGCGGTCGCCGCGTCACCCATGGCGAAGCCTTCGAGGGTGTTCCAGCGGTCCACCAGTGGAGAGTCCAGGTTGTCCGACACGACGACGATCGCGGCCCGTTCCTCTGGTAGCGCCCGCAGATACGTCGCAGCCAGCTCCAACGCGCCGAAGACGCCGTTGCAGCCCTGTCGCACCCCCGCCGCCAGCACGTTGCCGCCCACGGCGTGCCGCTGCAGGTACGAGTGGGGGCACCAGCCGGTCGGGCCGGTGTGGTACGTATCGACGTACAGCAGCAGGCTGAGCAGGTCGGTGTCCTGCCCCCACCGGTCGAGCGCCTCGCGGGTGGCGCTGAGCGCCATCTCCACGGCGGGCGTGTCGCCGGCAATCGCGGCGCCACTCATGCCGTTCTCGGTTGCATTTGGCGCGCCCACCACCTCTGGCAGATACGTGCCCAGGGCGTTGATGAAAATGTCGGGCGTCTTCACACAGCCTCCTCCGGTCCGCTGCAGGCGTGGCCATCGCATCCTGGGTGCGGCGCTTCGAGCCTCGGTCGAGGCCGGGAATGTCCGTTTCGTCGAGGAGGTATACATCGAAGGTTGTAGCTGTTCTCCCGCCGATGCAGCGGAGTGGAACTTCCGTGTCGTCGTCTTGAGGGGGCCGGAACCGCGTCAGTACGTTGGCTCCAGGAGGCTTCGATCAAGCCCCCAAAAACGGGTCAGGGGAGGCACCGTGAGGTTTAACGTTCTCGGTCGGTTCCAGGTTGCCAGTCAGGGGCAGATATGCACACCGAGCGCGCCAAAAGTGCGCCAGGTGCTTGCTGTGCTGACGCTGCGAGCTGGTCAGACGGTGAGCATCGACGGGCTGATCGAGGAACTGTGGGAGGACAATCCGCCGAAGAGCGCGGTCACCACGACGCAGACGTATGTCTACCAGATCCGTAAGGCGTTCGAACGGCTGGAGGGCGAGGACTGTGCGGACCGGCTGCTGGTCACCCGCCCGCCGGGATACGCGCTGGAGCTCGGCAGGGAGCAGATCGACGCGACCCTGTTCCGGGACCTCGTCGACCAGGGGCGTGGCCTCTTCGATCGCGGCCGGGTCCGGCAGGCCAGCCAGGTGCTGCACGAGGCGCTGGGGCTGTGGAGCGGACCGGCGTTGACCAACGTCACCTGCGGGCCGATGCTGCGCAGCTACGCGACCCACCTCGAGGAACAACGGATCACCGCGCTGGAGCTGCGGATCGCCGCGGATCTCCAACTGGGCAAGCACCGCGAGCTCATCGCCGAGCTCAAGTCCCTCGTCGCCTTACACCCGCTCAACGAATGGCTGCACGCACAGCTCATCGTGTCACTGGAAAAGGCCGGGCGGCGCGGCGAGGCGCTGCGCGCCTACCAGGATCTGCGGCGGCTGCTCAACAACGAACTGGGCCTCGACCCCTCGGCCGAGCTGCAGCGGTTGCACCAGGCGGTGCTCAGCGCCGACACGATCGTGCTACACCCTCTGCGCCCGACCGGCGTCGTCGCACGGTCGGCCTGACTCCGGCTCCGTACGCCGCCCGAGGATCTGGTCGAAGACCTTGGCGAGCACCGCCGGCCCGGCCTCCACGTCGTCCGGCGCACGCCAACAGACGAAGCCGTCTGGTCGCACCAGCACGGCACCGGCGTGGCCGACTTCGTGCGCCGACGCCCAGTCGCCGCGTTCGTCCTCAAGGTCGTGACCCAGCTGGTACACCACCATGGGCACCTTCACCTCGGCCCGTCGTCCAGCCTCCGCCCAGCGGTCCGCCTTCGCCCCGGCGACGAGCACGAAATCGCCGCGGTACAGATCCAGGGTAGACACCGGCCGGCCGGCCCGGCGCAGCCACAGGTGCGGCGCCCGGCGCCCCGGCCGGCCGGTGAAGTCCCGGGACGGCGTGGCGGCCCCGGCCTCGATCCGGTCGCGGTCGGTGCCGACACCGGCTGAAACGGCGTTTCGCTTCCCGGCTACCGGGGTGGGGACGATCGCGGCGGAGGTGTACCGGTAGCCGAGCCCGACCGCGACCGGGTCGAGGCCCGACGCACCGTCACCGCGACCGGCGATCCGGCCGGCCTGTCGCTGCGCCGAGAAGTCGGCGGTCAGCGTGGCCACGGCGCGCCGTTCCCGCTCGTACGTGTCGAGCAGGGCGGGTGCGGCGTGGCCACGCACCACGGCGGCGAGCTTCCACGCCAGGTTGTGCGCGTCCTGGATGCCCGCGTTGCCGCCGAGGCCGCCGGCCGGGGGTGTGACGTGCGCGCTGTCCCCGGCGAGGAAGACTCGTCCCACGCGGAACCGGTCGGCGATCCAGGAGGCGAGGTCCCACGTCGGTGCCCGGCCGTGCTCCGCGAGCTGCGAGTCCAGGACGCGTACCTCCACGTCCTGTCCTACGGCCTCGCGGATGAGCCGCGGGAATTCCCCGGCCGGGAGGCCCCCGTCATCGCCGCAGGGGACCATGAGCACCCACCGCCGCGGGTCGTCGAGCCGGGTCAGCATGGTGTTCGAAACGGGCCGTTCCAGGTAACACAGCGCCAGGCGCCGGCCGCGCAGCGGACCGCTCAGGTCCGCCTCGAACGGGATGTTGGCATATCTGGTGATGGTGCCGGAGCCGCTCGTACCGACGCCGAGCGCACCCCGGATCGCCGAGCGGTGACCGTCCGCCGCCACGAGATAATCGGCACGGACCGTGGACGTCGACCCGGTTACCCGGTCCCGGAGCACCGCGGTCACCCCGTCGTCGCCCTGTTCGAACGAGTCCAGCCGAGTGGAGAAGCGCAACTGAGCGCCGCGCCGTCGGGCTTGCTCCCGCAGGACCGGCTCCACCGCGTTCTGGTCCACCACGACCGGCGTGGTGGGGCTGATGTCCGTGTACGTGTCCGGCGCCGGCCGCACGGTCCGGAACCGTTCCTCACCCACCAACGTGTCGGCGTGCATGATCGCGGGAAGGTCCCGCAGGATCGAGGCGGGCGCGGCTCGCAGGGCCTCCTCGACGCCGGCGGCGCGGAAGACCTCGGTCGAACGCAGGCTCAGGCCGCGACCGCGCGGCAGGGTCGACGTCCCGCTGTGCTGCTCGACCAGGAGCACCGGGATCCCGAGATCACTCAGGAAGAGCGCGGCCGACAGTCCGACCAGACCACCGCCGACGACCAGGACGGGCACATCGCTGCTCATGGCGCCAGGGTCGCAGCCGCCACTCGGCTCCCGCTCGCACGCGGATCCGGCCGCACCCCGGGGCTGCCTGGCCGGGCCGGGCCCCGAGCAGCTTCGAGTTGTCCTCGAAACGGCATGGCGACCATGGGGACCGCTGCCCACCACGGAAGGTGACCATGACTGAGACGGCGCTTCCCCATGTCGACGCGAAGTTGCTGCACGACATCGCACGGGGCTATGTCAAGACAGCACTCCTGCGGACCGCGCTCGAAATGCGGGTCTTCGACCTGCTCACCGACGGACCGCAGGACGCCGATGCGGTCGCCACGAAGGTCGGGGCCAATCCGCGGGGGATGCGGATCCTGCTCGACGCGCTCGCCGGGATCGGGCTCCTGCGGACCATCAAGGACCGCTATGCGCTGCTGCCGGGCAGCGACGACCTTCTCGTCAGCACCGGCGCACACTATTTCGGAGGAGCGATCCGGCTCAGCGCGAGCGACTGGGAATGGGATGCGCAGAAGCACCTCATCGACGCTGTCCGGCGCGGCGGCACCGTCACCGAGACTCACGCGTTGACGCCCGAGTTCGACTTCTGGGAGGAGTTCGCCAACCACACCTCCTGGTTCAACAACGGCGCCGCCGAGCTGATGGCGGAGAACCTCATTCCCTGGGCGAAGGACCGCGACTCGGTCGAGGTGCTCGACGTCGCATGCAGCCACGGTTCGTACGGGTTCACGTTCGCCCAGCGCGAGCCGCGGGCGCGCGTCACCGGGCTCGACTGGCCCAATGTGCTCGAGGTGACCGCCCGTAACGCCGAGCGGCTCGGCGTCCGTGACCGGGTCCGCTTCATCTCGGGCGACATGTTCAGCGTGCCGCTCGGCGGCCCCTACGACATCGTCATGCTGACCAACGTCCTTCACCACTTCTCCGAGCGGCAGGCCACCGAACTGCTCAGTCGGGTCGCCACGGCGGTCAAGCCGGGCGGCCGCATAGCCGTCGTCGGGCACACGTTCGAGGAGCACGACTCCCCAGAGACGAACCCGCTGCCCTACATGTTTTCGGTGATCATGCTGGTGCAGACGCACGAGGGTGAGACGCACTCGGTCAGCACGTACCGGAAGATGCTCTCCGCCGCCGGGTTCGTGAACGTGCAGACCCACGCCAGTGACACGGCCATGCACCGGGTCTTCATCGCGGACCGGCTCTGACCGGCCCGAACTCACCGGGAGCAGACATGGTCGAGTCGAACGGCAGCGGGGTCACCACCGCGACCCGCCTGACCGAGGACGGCGTGCGGGCGATCGTGGCCGAACACGCCCTGGCCGCCGACCGCAACCGCATCCTGTCCCCGCCGGCGGTCCGGGCCATCACCGACGCGGGATTCCCGCGCCACTTCGTGCCGGGCCGGTTCGGCGGCACGGACGGCACGTTCGTCGACTTCCTGCACCGCGTCACCGTCGTCGCGGAGGGCTGCGCGGCGGCGGGCTGGTGCGCGTCGCTGTTCGCGTCACACGCCCGCATGGCGACCTTCCTTCCCCCGGAGGGCCAGCACGACCTGTGGGGCGAGGGGCCGGACGTACGGATCTCCGCGGGGGTGGTGCCCGGCGGCACCGTCACCGGTGCGCCCGGCGGCTATACGTTGACCGGTTCGTGGACCTTCATCAGCGGCATCGACTTCGCCGACTGGGTGCTCCTGTCCGGCCAGGAGCCGGACACGACGGAGCGGCGCCTGCGCTTCTTCGCCGTGCCGAGACAGCACTGCACGGTCGACGACACGTGGTTCACCGTCGGCATGCGCGGCACGGGCAGCCGGAGCGTCGTACTCGACGATGTGTTCGTCCCGGCGCACCGGTCGTTCAGCCAGGAGTCGCTGCTGACCGGAGCCCGCCCGGACGCCGAGCACCCCCTGCCGTTCCGGTTGGTCAACGGTCTCACCATGATCGCGGCACCGCTGGGCACCACCCGGGCCGCCGTCCAGGCCTGGTCGTCATGGATCGCCGCCAAGACGGAGATGTCCATGGGCACGGTGGTGCGGGCCAGGGACAAGGCCTCCGTCCAGGCGGCGCTCGCCCGCGCCAGCGCTGCGGTGGACGCCGCCGAACTGCTGCTCACGCGGATCGCGGCGCTCGCGGACGCCGGAGTGCCGATCGAGCCGGCCGTGGTGGCGCGCAGTCATCGCGACTACGCGGTCGTGGCCGAGTCGTTGACCGACGCGATCGAGCGGGTGCTGCGGTCGAGCGGTGCCCGGGCACAGGCCGAGGACAGCCCGATCCAGCGGGCGTGGCGGGACGTCCACACGGCCACGAGCCACGCCGCACTGCAGTTCGACCCGAACGCGGCCGTCTACGCCCGGCACATGCTCGGCACCGGCTGACCCGTCCCCGTATCCAGTACCGGCGCGTACCGCGCCCGCCCACAGGAGGGAGCCGGCATGGCTCAGGAGCCGCTCAGCGAGCAGGCGGTAGCGTCGCTGCGGTTGCACGAGATGGCGCACAGTCTCGGCGTCACCGCGGCGCTCGTGGCCGCCGCTAAGTTGGGCATCGCCGACGCGATCGCCGAGGAGCCGGTCCACGCCGACGACCTGGCAAAGAAGGTCCAGGCACATCCGGAGGCGCTCCGGCAGCTCATGCGGGCCCTGGTCACCCGCGGGGTCTTCGAGGAGGTCAGTGACCACGTCTACGGGCACACCCCGCTGTCCGTCGCGCTGCGCGCCGACACGCCCGGCAGCCGTCGACCGTGGGTGCTGCTCGCCGGCGCAGCGTTCTCCTGGCAGGTCTGGTCGAAGCTGGACGATGCCGTGCGCACCGGGGCGAGCGTCTTCCCGGATCTCTACGGCAAGGACATGTTCGCCCACCTGAGCGAGGACGAGCCCGAGCTGAGCGCGCTCTTCGACCGCGCCGCGGCCACCTCGACGGCGGCGATCGCCGAGGCGCTCGCGACGGCCCTGCACCTCGGCAGCGCCGCCACCGTCGCCGACATCGGCGGCGGCCAGGGCAAGCTGGTGCGTGCGTTGCTGGAGCGACACCCGGACCTGCGTGCGGTGCTGTTCGACACGCCCAGGGTGTTGATCGACGTCGACCCCGCCCTCCGCGGCAACGGCGCGCTCGCCGGCCGCTGCTCGATCGTGGCCGGCGACGTCTGGCAGGAGGTGCCGGTGCGGGCCGACGTCTACCTCATCAAGGGCGTGCTGCACATGTGGAACGACGACCAGGCCGCCGCGGCGTTGAGCTCGATCCGCCGCAGCGCGCCGCCCGGCGCCCGCATCATGGTCATCGAGCAGCTCGTCGGAGCGTCGAGCGCGCCGGGCATCACCACCATCATCGACCTGTTGATGCTGGCCACCCAGGGTGGCAAGGAGCGGACGGCACGGGAGTTCCGCGCCCTCTTCGAGCGGGCCGGGCTGGAATTCGCCGGCACGACCCCCACCGGGCCGATGAATCACCTGATCGAAGCCGTGGTGCCGGCCCGCGACTGAGCGGCGGTGCCACGAGAGGGGACCCCGACCGTGACGGTCGGGGTCCCCTTCTTTCGTCGGTACCGCCGACCGGTCTCACCCGTCGACGGCGCGGACCACGATCGCGGCGTTGAAGCCGCCGAACCCACGGGCGAGGACGAGCGCGGTGTGCAGGTGCCCGGAACGTGGCTCGCGCACCAGGTCGAGCTCGCACCCCTCGGCGAGCACATCCACATTGACGGTGGGTGGGATCACGCCGTCGCGGATCGCCAGCAGCGCGGTCGCGATGTCGAGTGCGCCGGCGCCGGCGTTGAGCCGGCCGGTCATCGTCTTCGGCGCGGTGACCGGCACGCCCGCCGGCCCGAAGATCGCCGCGAGCGTCTGTGCCTCGGCCCGGTCCAGCTCGGGCACCCCGGCCGCGTCGGCGAACACGACGTCGACGTCGACGGGGGACAGCCCCGTGTCTTCGAGCGCACCCCGGATCGCCGCCTCCAGCCGGCCAGGCCGGCCGGAGCCGGGAGGCGGGTCGAACGTGGCGCGGTAGCCGACGATCTCGCCGTAGATCTGGGGTGCGCCCCGCTCCCACGCGGTCGCGGCGTCCTCGACGATGAGGATCGCGCCGCCCTCGCCCGGCACGTACCCGGAAGCGTCCGCGTCGAACGGGCGGTACGCCCGCCTCGGGTCGTCCCGCCAGCTCAGTCGCCCGTTGGGCACCTGCGCCGCCAGGCCCCACGGACACAGCGACGCCTCCATGCCACCGGTGACGAGCAGGCGAACTCCGTTGCGTACGTGCCGCCGGGCATGCCCGATGGCATCGAGCCCGCCGGCCTGCTCGCTGACCAACACGCCGGTCGGTCCCCGCATCCCGTGCCGGATGGAGATCTGCCCCGTGTTCACCGCGTAAAACCAGGCGAACGACTGGTAGGCGCTCACGTACTCGGGCCCTCTTGCCCAGAGGTTCTCCAGCTCCCGCTGCCCGAACTCGAAGCCCCCGGCCGAGTTCGCCGTCACCACCCCCATGTCGAACGGGTCGAGCCGCTTCGTGTCGACGGCCGCGTCGACCAGCGCCCAGTCGGCTGCGGCCAGCGCCATCTGCGTCAACCGGTCGGTCTGCGGCAGCAGCCGTCCCGGGATGTGCTCGGCGGCCTCGAAGTCATGCACCTCCCCGGCGAGCCGGATCGGGAACCCAGATGCGTCGAACCGTCGGATGCGGTCGATGCCGCTCTCCGCGTTGAGCGTGCTCGCCCAGAACGCCTCCACACCGACGCCGTTCGGCGCGACGACGCCGATGCCGGTCACCACCGTCTTCATCCGTGCCCCCTACTCGGGTCGGGCCAGCAGCATGGCGCTCTGGAAACCACCGAAGCCGCTGCCGACGGTCAACGCCACGTCGAGCCGCTTCTCCCGGGCCACCAGCGGCACGTAGTCGAGGTCCAGCTCCGGGTCCTGGTCGTGCAGGTTGGCGGTCGGCGGCACGATCCCGTGCTCGATCGCCAGGGCGGTCGCGGCGATCTCGATCGAGCCGATCCCACCGAGCGAGTGCCCGACGACAGCCTTGATCGAGCTGACCGGCGTCGCGTACGCGTGCGGGCCGAGCGCCGCCTTGAACGCGGCCGTCTCGTGCCGGTCGTTCTGCTTCGTGGCGGTTCCGTGCGCGTTGACGTAGTCGACCGCCTCCGGTGCCAGCCGCGCCTGGGTGAGCGCTGAACGGATCGCCTCCGCCATCTCCCGACCGTCGGGACGCAGCCCGGTCATGTGGAAGGCGTTGCTGCGCGATGCGAAGCCGACGATCTCGGCGTAGACGTGGGCCCGCCGCCGCCGGGCGTGTGTGAGTTCCTCCAGGACCAGGACCGCGCCGCCCTCGCCGAGCACGAAACCGTTCCGGGTGCGGTCGTACGGGCGCAGGGCGTGTGCCGGGTCGTCGTTGCGATTGGACGTCGCCTTGATCGCGTCGAAACAGGCCACGGTGATCGGCGAGATCGGCGCGTCCGCGGCGCCGGCGAACATCACGTCGACCGTGCCTTCGCAGATCAGCCCGACAGCGTGCCCGACGGAATCGAGCCCGGACGTGCAGCCGGCCGAGACCACCCCTACAGGCCCCTCCGCGCCGACGTACCAGGCAACCTCGCTGGCCATCGCGCTCGGGACGAGATAGTCGTACATGTGCGGCACCGCATACGCGGGGTCGACGACCCATTGCCGGCCACCGTTGCTGAGGATGCGGTACTCCTCGTCGAGGTTGATCGTCGCACCGACGGCCGTGCCCATGCTGACCCCGGTGCGGTCCGGCCGCAGATCCTTGGTCTCGATGCCGCTGTCGGTCAGCGCCTCACGGACCGCCACGACCGCGAACTGCACCGAGCGGTCCATTCTCCGCACCTCGTGCGGGGTCAGCCCTTCCCGCACCGGATCGAAGTCACACTCGGCCGCAATCCTGGACCGGAACGGCGACGGATCGAAGCTGGTGATCGTCCTTGTGGCGGTGCGTCCCTCGGTGATCCGTTCCCAGAACGCCTTCACGCCAGGATCGCCGGGCGCTACCACGCCAATCCCGGTGATGGCGACACGTCGATTCATCGACACTCTCGCTCCTCACAGCAACTCCGCGATCGCATGCGCAACCGCGACCACACCGTCACCGACCATGTGCACCAGCCCTCGATTCCGGCTCAAGGGTCTCTGGAGAGGCCGTGGCGATGCCGGATTGGACGACAGGTCGACCGACGCTCGAGCGCGCCGGCCGAAGATCGCAGTGCATGGCTGGAAACCGTGTCCGCATCGGCCGCCAGCCCCAACCCGTCACATGAGGGAGGGAGCCTCCGTGCCACAGACGGCTACCGTCATCGGTGGATCGTTCACCGACGCCGACGACCGGACCGCCCGCCGGTTCGCCGAGTCCGCGCACACGTACAGCACCGGAGTCATGCCGACCGCGCAGTTCCACGCGTGGCTCGCCGAGCGCGCACTCTCGAGAAGGCACCGCGTGGACCTCATCGCGCTCGACGACCTCGACGGGTGGAGCGCTGACCCGGAGACCGGCAACCTGGGCCACCGCAGCGGACGTTTCTACACCATCGAGGGGCTGGAGGTCGTCACCGGCCACCGGCACAACCCCACCTGGTCCCAGCCGATCATCCTCCAGCCGGAGATCGGCATCCTCGGCATCCTGGTCAAGGAGTTCAATGGCGTCCTGCACTGTCTCATGCAGGCGAAGATGGAGCCCGGCAACATCAACGGCATCCAACTGTCCCCGACGGTGCAGGCCACACCGAGCAACTACACGCGAGTGCACCAGGGCAACGCCATTCCCTACCTGGAACACTTCATCACGGCCGGCCGGGGCCGGGTGGTGGCCGACACCCTGCAGTCCGAACAGGGCGCCTGGTTCCTGCAGAAGCGCAACCGCAACATGATCGTCGAGGTGACCGAGGACGTACCGGTGCTGGACGGCTTCTGCTGGCTCACCGTCGGACAGCTCCACGAGCTGCTGGCCGTGGAAAACCTGGTCAACATGGACACCCGGAGTGTCATGTCGATCATCCCTCTCGCGACGCCGATCGACCGGCCGTCCCTGCTTGACGAGGACTCCTTCCGCGGGGCGCTGTTGCGGTCGCTGAGCACGAGGCCCGACCCGAACGACGCGACCGGCAACCTGGTGAGCTGGTTCACCGACGTCAAGTCGCGCCGGACCCTCAGGCGACGCCCCATCCCGCTCCACCAGACGAAGGGATGGCTGCGGACCTCCGACCGCATCCATCACGAGGACGAGCGGTACTTCTCCGTGGTCGGCGTGCGGGTGGAGGCCGACGACCGTGAGGTGACCAGCTGGTCGCAGCCGATGATCGCGCCGGCGAGCCGGGGCGTACTGGCGCTGCTCACCAGACAGGTCAACGGGGTGCTGCATGCGCTCGTGCAGGCGCACACCCAGGCCGGCACGTTCGATGTCGTCGAGATGGCGCCGACGGTGCAGTGCAGCCCGGAGAACTACGACGAGGGCCGGCCACTCTTCCTGGACTACGTCCTGTCCGCGCCCGCGTCGCAGATCCGTTTCGACGTGGTGCACTCCGAGGAGGGCGGACGGTTCTTTCAGGCGGAGAACCGCTGCCTCATCGTCGAGGTCGACGATGCCTTCCCCACCGACGTGCCGGACGGATACGCATGGGCCACCATCAGCCAGCTGACCGACCTCACCCGGCACGGGCACTACTTCAACGTTGAGGCGCGCTGCCTCCTCACCTGCCTGCACACCCTGTGGTGAGGATGTCCACCGACCGACGCGCCGTCGTGCTCGGCGGAGCGGGCTTCATCGGGCGGCGGGTCTGCCGCACCATGACCCGGGCCGGGTGGGACGTGGTGGCGGTGTCCCGCCGGCCGGTGCCCCTGCCCGGCGTCCGGACACAACCGCTGGACCTGTGTACGGCGCCGGTTCTGCCGCTGCTGCTGCACGAGCGCCCCGCGGTGGTGGTCAACGCCGCCGGTGGGGTGTTCGGCGCGACCGAGCGGGAGATGCGTGATGCCAACGTCCTCCTGGTCGAGCGACTCGTCACGGCCTTGACCGCGCTGCCGTGGACGCCGAGGCTGATCCAGCTCGGCACCGTCCACGAACATGGCGACACGGCGGCGGGCGCCCCCCTGACGGAGGACACCCCGACGCGCCCGACCAGTGTGTACGGGCAGACAAAGCTGCGCGCGACCAGGCTGGTCCGCAGCGCGCACGCGGCGGGCGCGATCGACGCGGTCGTACTGCGCGTCGTCAACCTGCTCGGCCGGGACGCGCCGACGACCAGCCTGCCCGGCCGCGTGGTCGCCGAACTGGCGCGACTGCACCGGCGGGGCGAGTCGGGCATCCTGGAACTGCTGGCACTCAACGCCGCCCGCGACTACATCGACGTCGCCGACGTCGCCGACGCGGTGGTACGGGCAGCAGGTCGGCCGGTCGGCGGTCGGGTGATCCCCATCGGCAGCGGTACGGCGACCAGTGTGCGCTGGCTCGTCCACGAGCTCGTTGCCATCAGCGGCGTACCCGCGACCGTCGCCGAGCTCGAGCCGCTCGGGCCGGGAGCCGTCGGGAACAGCGGCGGGGCCCACCACATCACGGTCGACACCACGCTGGCCGACCAGTTGCTCGGGTGGCGGGCGCGGACCACGTTGACAGGCTCGCTCCGGGCGATGTGGCTCGCGGCGAGCGAACCGGCCCCCGAACTCGGTGCCGTGCCGACTCCATGAGCACCTGCCAACCGCGTTGCGAAAAGAGATGCGCCGTGAGCGATGAGAAGACCGAGATTCTCGAGCTGGTCCGCAAGTATCATCAGCTCCGCTCGGACCAGGAGTTCATACCGGGCGTGACGCTCGTGCAGTCCTCGGGTGCCACGTTCGACGACGACGACCGGGTGGCATTGGTCGAGGCGGCACTGGACATGCGGATCGCCGCCGGTGTCAGCACCCAGCGGTTCGAGCGGGACCTCGCGAAGTTCTTCGGCCTCCGCAAGGCCCACATGGCCAACTCGGGCTCGTCGGCGAACCTGTTGGCGCTGACGGCGCTGACCTCGCCGACCCTCGGTGAGCGTCGACTCCGGCCGAAGGACGAGGTCATCACCGTGGCGGCCGGCTTTCCCACCACGGTCAACCCGATCATCCAGAACGGGATGGTCCCGGTCTTCGTCGACGTGGAGCTCGGCACCTACAACACGACACCTGAGCGGATAGCCGACGCGATTTCGCCCCGAACCAGAGCGATCATGGTCGCGCACGCGCTGGGCAACCCGTTCGCCGTGGCCGAGGTCGCGGCGCTGGCCCGGAAACACGACCTGTACCTCATCGAGGACAACTGCGACGCGGTCGGCTCCACCTACCGAGGCCAGCTCACCGGCACGTTCGGCGACATCGCCACCGTGAGCTTCTATCCGGCGCACCACATCACCACGGGTGAGGGCGGTTGTGTGCTGACCCACAGTGTGGCGCTGGCGCGGATCGTCGAGCAGCTGCGCGACTGGGGCCGGGACTGCTGGTGCGAGCCGGGCAAGGACAACACCTGCTGCAAGCGCTTCGAGTACCAGCTGGGGACGCTGCCGTACGGCTACGACCACAAGTACATCTTCTCCCACGTCGGCTACAACCTGAAGTCGACCGACCTCCAGGCGGCCCTCGGCCTCAGCCAGCTCGCGAAGGTCGCCGAGTTCGGGGCGGCCCGCCGGCGCAACTGGCAGCGCATGCACGACGGTCTGCGCGACGTACCGGGACTGTTGCTGCCCAGCCCGACCCCGGACAGCGACCCGAGCTGGTTCGGCTTCGTCATCACCGTGCAACCGGACGCGCCCTTCACCCGTCGCGGGCTCACCGACTTTCTGGAGTCCCGGCGTGTCGCCACCCGCCGCTTCTTCGGCGGCAACCTCACCCGCCATCCCGCGTACGTGGACCGTGAGCACCGGATCGCGCACGCCCTCACCAACTCCGACCTCATCACCCAGAACACCTTCTGGGTCGGCGTCTACCCGGCGTTGACCGCCCAGATGATTGACTACGTGGTGGCGACGATCCGCGAGTTCGTCGCCACCTCCTGACTGCTCCGCCCCGGGGCGGAGTGCCGCAGAGGAGACCACATGCGTGTGCTGTTCACAACCACAAACTGGCGAGGTCTGTACTCCTGCATGCTCCCGCTCGGCTGGGCGTTGCAGGCCGCCGGGCACGAGGTGCGGTTCGCGTGCGCACCCCCGCAGACGACGACCATCAGCCATGCCGGACTGACGCCCGTCCCGGTGCTCGAGCCGCTCGGCGTCGTCGAGTTGGAGCGCCTCGCCCGGTACGCGGCGGCGGTGCGGCAACCGGACCAGTTCACCGACGACGTGCCGTTGCTGCACCCGATCACCGGTGAGCCGGTCACCGACGTCGCCGACTACGACGTCGCCACCAACGAGCCGGTATTCCGTCGGGAATCCCAGGAAATCCTGGACCGCAACTTCGACGCGGCGGTCAGGTTGGCCCGGGCGTGGCGGCCCTCCCTGGTGATCCATGACCTCATGAGCCCGGAGGGCGTGCTCGCGGCCCAGGTGACCGGCGTGCCGTCGGCCTACCACTCGCTGGGCATGTTCGGGGCGGCGGAGGCCAGCCTGTACGACCCCACCAGCGCCGCCGCCCGGTACGGCGTCACGCTGGAACGGTCGCTCATCGGCTACGTCATCGATCCGACGCCCAGCATGATCATGCCCGCGCACGGCGAAGCGCTGCGCCTGCCCATCCGCTACCTCACCTACGACGGGCCGGGTGAAATGCCCCTGTGGGTCCTCGAGCAGCCGAGCCGTCCCCGCGTGACGCTGCTCTGGAGCCGGGGAACCGCCAACATCTTCGGCACGGAGGTACCGACGCTGCGGCACGCCATCGACGCCGCGGTGGCGCTGGGCGCGGAAGTCGTGGTGACCGCGCCGCCGGCCCAGGCGGACGCCCTCGGGGCGATGCCGGAACACGTGCGGGTCCTCCGCGAGTTTCCGCTGCACATGCTGCTGCCGACCAGCGATGCCATCATCCACCAGGGCAGCGGCAACCCCATGATGAGCGGCGCCGCGGCCGGACTGCCGCAGCTCATGCTCGCCATGACGGACGACGGTGTCGAGATGGGTCGACGATTCGCGCATGCCGGCTCGGCGCTGGTGCTGTCGGGCCTGAACGCCACCGCCGACGAGGTGCGCGCCGGCACCGCCGAGTTGCTCGGCAGCCCTCGACTGCGGGAGGCCGCCAAGAAGATCCAGGCGGACATGGCCGCGAACCCGACCGCCGCCGATCTCGTGGCACCGCTGGAACGGCTCGCCGGGACGGGTCGGCTCACCGCGGCCGACCTCGCCGCCGCCCTCGCCGTCCGGAGTGCCTGACGGCGTGGGCACAGCGTTCGCGACAACAGTGTCTCGAGGTTGTCCGGTGCCCCGCCGTATCCGGATGACCTCCAGGGCATTTCCACGCCTCGGACCGCGCCGCCGCGCCGGCACTGCCCGAGGAACGGATCCGTCCGATCAGCGTAGGCAAGGACGGGTAACCGACTGTAGCTGGGGAGTTAGCCGGCCTTTAGAACCCAACTCTACGCTGTAGGAGAACCGGGTATAGTGGAGGGCCAGCCGCCGGATCCCGCGTCACAATCGTGTGACGCAGTGGACGGTGGTGGTTGGCCGTCCGCGCACTGTCGTAGCCTGCGGGCACAGGCGACGATGACGCTGGGGCCAGGGGGGAGGCCAGTTTCCGCGCGGTCGGTTCGACGGACAGCGCGCCGTTACGGACAGATGGAGACCGCACCCTTGATTCGTCGACAGGCCACTGATCGTGGCCGGTCGACGGGTACCCAATGGCGAGACCCATAACGGGGGCTCACACTGCCGATGTACAAACAGGCGGTATGGAGGGCGAGTGACAGCGGCACGTACACCGATAAGGATTATCCTGCTGGACGACCACACCCTGTTCCGGGAGTCGCTCCGGGAAGCACTGGAGACGGACAGCGAGCTGTCGGTTGTCGGCGAGACAGGCCGCCCCGAGGCCGCAGTGGATATGATCTTGAGTTCGGAGCCCGATGTCGTCCTGGTCGACGCACATACTCCTGAGGCGCTGGCCGAGCGCGTGCGTCAGATCGGTGATCTGAAGACAAAATCCAGGCTTCTGGTCCTCACCTGGCATGAGGATCCGTGGTTGATCCGGTCCGCAGTCACCAATGGAGTGGGCGGCTATGTGCTGAAAAGCATCACCCGACTCGAACTCGTCTGCGCGATCAGAAGCCTTTTCGCGCGCGAGCGCCGCATTGTCATGATGGTTTCGGCCGACACGCTCACCTATGCCTTGCAGGCCGGGCGTAGCGGGGCGGAGGGCATTTCCCGGCGTGAACGGGAAGCACTCATCCTCGCCTCGCATGGGCTCAGCAACGCACAGATCGGGCGGCGGCTTTCCATCACCGAGGGGACCGTCAAACGGCACCTGAGCAACGTCTATATGAAACTCGGAGCGGCCTCGCGGGTGGACGCCGTCAACAAGGCGATGATGGCCACCCTGATCCCGTCCGTGCTGGGCGGCAGAATGTAGCAACCCTGGTTCATCGCCGTTCTCGGTTGAGCCCGTGGAGCCACCATCCCGGATACGGTCCGACCTTCCGGTCGGCACGCTGCCGCGGTGTCCGCCCATACCTCTATGGCGGACAGCGCGGCAGCGTGCGGGACGGCCCCGAGTGCGGCGGTGCGACGCTCAGCTCAGGACGTCACCGTGGGCGAGCCGTTCGGCGAACGTCAGACACTCCTCGTAGCCCGGCAGCAGTCCCGCCGCCTGCGCCTCGGCGAGCGACGGCGCGGCGGCGTCCTTGGCGGACATGATCGGAGGCTCGGACAGGCCCCACGGCAGCCGCAGCGCCGAATCGAGCGCGTTGACCTCGATCATCGTGCCGTGGACGTACTCCGTGGAGCAGAGATAGGCCATGCAGGCATCGTCGGTCAGCGTGAGGAACGCGTGCCCGAGTCCGTCGGCGAGGTAGACGGAGACCCCCGACGCGCCGTCCATCGCCGTGACATCGAACTGACCGAATCCCGGTGAGCCGACCCGAAGGTCGACCACGACGTCCAGCACCGCCCCCCGGACGCAGGTCACGATCTTCTCCTGGCCGGGCGGCAGCGCCGTGGAATGGATCCCACGGAGGGTGTTGCGCCGTGACGTCGAGCAGTAGAACTGCCCAATCCTGAAGGGGTGGCCGATCACCTCGGTGAGGGCGCCGCTCTTGAACATCTCCAGGCTGACTCCCCGATGATCCGGAAAGCGCTCCGGGACGATGCGGAAGGCGCCCGACACCGCCGTCTCTTCGATGCTCACCGGGCTAGGCGATCTCTTCCAGCCTGCGCACGATCTCACTCGTCCGGGGCTGGGCCTCGATCTCGTGGCGCAGCTTCAGCGCCGCCCGCTGGTACGGCCCGTCGCCGATCACCGCGCTCACCGCGGACTGGATCGCCGCCGCATCGGCCTCCTCCTGCGGCAGGTGCCGACCGACCCCCGAGGCATCGATCCGTTGCCCGTTGAAGATGCCCTCCGGGATCGCGGTGATCGCGACGTGGGGCTTGCCGCACGCCGCCGTCGTCAGCATCATGCCGGTGCCTCCGAAGTGGACCACGGCGGCACTCGCGTCGGCCAGCAGTTGGAACGGCACCCAGTCGACCGTACGGACGTTCGACGGCAGACCGGCCAGATAACCGGCGTTGCCGGGCGCTGTGGCAGCGACGGTGACGACGACCTCGACGTCGAGCGCGGCGATGGCGTCGATGGCCTCGCGGGCGAACTGGACGACCTCGGGGCCAAGTTTCTTCTCCTGAGTCGTTCCCCAGGTGAAGACGACCCGGGGACGCTCGCCCGGCTGGAGCAGCCAATTCGGCACGTTGCCCGATCCGTTGTACCGGACGAACTGCATGTCGAAGCGGGGCGCTCCCGCCGTGTACGACGACGGCCCGTCCTCGTCGCGCCACCGCAGGCTGGGCGGGCAGGGGTCGACCCAGGCCGCCGGGTCGGCGATCGGCTCGACCCCGAAGCGCTTGAACTGGTTGACGTAGTCGGTGCGCAGTTCGGTGCCGTAGATGCTGTCCATCTCGACCCGGAAGTGTCGCACCATCCCGTAGAGATTGCACACGGCGGGAACGCCGACCACCTGCGCGGCCACCGCGCCGGCGAACGTCACCGGGTCGTACACGACCAGGTCGGGGCGCCATGCGCGAGCGAACTGCACGGTCTCCTCGATCATGCCCTCGCAGCGCAGGAAGGCGATCGGAGCAATGCCGTCGACGAATCGCGCCAGTGCCTCCTCCGTGGTCTCGCCAGGCTGGGGCGGCTTGGGGCGGAACGCTCCGCTGGCCATGAAGGCCGAGATGTCGGCGTCCCTCCCGACCGCCGCGCCGAGGAGCCCGGACTCCCGCAGCGGCTCCGCGATCGCGGGCGCGCCGACGACCCGGACGTCATGCCCTGCCGTCTGACAGGCCCAGGCGAGCGGCACCATCGGGAAGTAGTGGGGGCGCGTCCCGTAGCTGGTGAAAAGTACACGCAAGGCGACCACCTTCTGACGAGTCAGTGTGAGGTGCCGTCATGCTCCGCCCGACGGGTCGAGTGCCGGTCGAGCAGCAGTGGAGCCGCGCCGGTACTGCTCGAAGCCACCTCAACCCATCATCGAGCTCACCAGCCGAGGATCACCGCGAACGGTCGATCCGTCGTCTGCGGAGGTGCCATCCATGCATGTGCTCGTCACCGGAGGTGCGGGATTCATCGGCCAACCGGTCGTGTCCGCCTGCCTCGAGGCCGGCCACGAGACCCGCGTGCTCGACGCGCTGCTGCCCCAGGTCCACGCCGGGCACACCCCCACGTTCCCGGCCGATGTCGAGCTGATCGTCGGCGACGTCCGCGACGAGGCGACCCTGGCCGCGGCCCTGCGCGGGATCGACGTCGTCTGCCACCAGGCCGCGATGGTCGGTCGGGGTCGTGGCACGATCGACGCGCCCGGCTTCACCAGCTGCAACGACTACGGCACGGGCGTGCTACTGGCGACCATGACCCGGCTCGGCCTGACCCGGCTGGTGCTCGCCAGTTCGGTCGTCGTCTATGGCGAGGGACGGTACCGCTGCGACGAGCACGGCGAGTCCTCGCCCGGAATGCGGCAGCGAAAGGACATCGACGCCGGCCGTTTCGAGCATCGCTGCCTGCGCTGTCGACGGGAGCTGACACCGGTCGTCGTGGAGGAGACCGCACCGCTGGAGCCACTCAGCATGTACGGCGCGAGCAAGGTGGCCCAGGAGCATCTCGTCCGGGCCTGGGCCATCCACACCGGCGGCAGTGGCATTGCGCTGCGGTACCACCAGGTGTACGGGCCCGGCATGAAACGCGACTCGTCCTATTCCGGGGTGGCGTGCACGTTTCGGAGCATGGTGCAGCGCAACGAGACGCCCCAGGTGTTCGAGGACGGCCGCATGCGCCGCGACTTCGTCCACGTGCGGGACGTCGCGACGGCCAATGTGGCGGCCCTGAGCGGGCAGGTCGAGGGCTTCCGGGCGTACAACGTGGCGAGCGGCCAGCCCCGGACGGTGGGGGAGATGGCGGCCACGATGGCCCGCATCGCCGGCGCACCGGCGCCGGTGCTGACCGGGCAGTGCCGCCTCGACGACCTGCGCCACCTTGTCGCGACGCCGCAGCGGCTGATCGCGGAGCTCGGCTGGCGTCCGGCCGTCGACTTCACCGACGGGGTCAAGGAGTTCGTGGCGTCCCCGATGATGGACTGAACACCGTCCGGCCGGTCTCCTACCGCAGGCCGGCCGGGGAGCGCCGTCGATGCCGCTCGTCCGTCACCGACCGCCGGAGACGGTCACCGTCTCGCCGGTCGTGTTGCCGTTGGCGGCCGAGCCCAGGAACACGACCGTCTGCGCCACGTCCTCCGGCGCGCTGAGCCGGCCGGTCGGGGTGCCAGCGGTCTCTCGCTCCCGGACCGGAGCCGGCAGTCTGGAAAGCACGTCGGCGGTCGTGGTCAGGCCGGGGCAGACGACGTTGACGAGAATCCCGTCCTTGCCGACATCCCACGCCAGGCTGCGGGCGAAGCCGTGCAGCGCCGCCTTCGCGGCGCCCAGGAACTCCTGCCCGGAGCCGCCACCGAGCGCGTTGTGCGACGATAGCAGCACGATCCGACCCCACGTGCGGCGCCGCATCTCGGCGACGGCCAGGCGGGTGAGGCGGATCGTGCCGCCGAGGTTGTCGTGCACCACCGGCAGCCACTGTTCGTCGTCGACGTCCTCGAAGCGGACACCCGCGTCGCGCCTCGGCGGCCGCCGCACCGCGTTGGCCACCAGGACGTCAAGTGCACCCCAGCGCTGGACGACCGCGGCCGTCGCCTGTGCGGCGGCGGCCGGGTCGTCCAGCGAGTACGGCACCGCGAACGCCTGGTCCCGCGCTGCGCCCAACTCGTCGGCGATTGCCTCGGCGGCCGACCTGTCCGTGTGGTACGTCAGCGCGACCCGGGCTCCCTCGGTGGCGTACGCCCGGGCGATCTCGCGCCCGATGCCGCGGGTGGCACCGGTGACGAGCACCGTCTTGCCGGAAAGCCCGAGATCCATGATCTGCTCTTGCCGGTCAGGCGGGTTTGCGGGCGACGACGACCCGGTCGTTGGTGACGGTTTCCAGATCGACCACGGTGTCGTAGCGGAAGCCCGCCTTCTCCATCCATACGCGGCAGTCCTCGGCGGAGTACTCGGACCCGCCGCCCCGGCTCAGTACCCGGCAGTTCAGGCTCTGCAGCAGTGCCGGCGCCTCGGTCCGCGCGTCGTCGAGCATGGCGTCGTAGACGAGCAGGGCACCGCCCGGCCGGATTGCCGCGAAGGTGCGCCCGATGATCTTCTCCCGGTACTCCGGCGGCCAGTCGTGCAACACGTGACCGATGATGATCACATCCGTCTCGGGCAGGGTGTCCTGCACGAAGTCACCGCCGTAGAAGGTGACCCGTTCAGCGGTGCCGTGTTTGGCCATGTGCTCGTCGAAGAGCGGCTCGACCGGCGGCAGATCGTAGACGCCACCGGCCAGGTGCGAAACCGCCGAGACGAGGAGCGCGGCCACGTTCCCCCGCGCCCCACCCAGGTCGACGAACGACCGGTAACCGCTCCAGTCGATCGCGGTCGCCAACTGCGGCGCGACGAAGCCGTTGTAGGTGTCCATGTGGTTCATCAGCCCACGCACGACCTCGTGGTTCTCGTAGACCTTGAGGAACGAGTCCGTGCCGTACAGCACATGCTCCTCGGCCGCCATGTCCTGCAGGGACTGGGTCAGGTCGGCCCAGAGCCGGTAGTGCTTCCTCGCGTGCTGCACGATGCTGCCGCCGATGTAGTGGCCGCCGGAGGAGGTGAGGAACTCCCCGACGCCGTCGCCGAGCGCGTAGCGTCCGCCCGCCCGGGTGAGGAGGTTCAGGCCGACCAGCGCGTCGAGGAAGTCGGGGGTCATCCGCGGCCGGATCTTCAGCTGTTCGGCGACCTCGTCAGCCGTCGCCGGACGCTGCGCGAGCATCTCGAACAGACCCAACTCGACCGCGCTCTGCAGCACCTTGGATTGGAAGTAGGCCGAGTTGAGCTGCATGATCGATCGTGCCTGCCTGGCAAGGCCCAGTAGCGTGTCGCCCATGGTCGAATGAACCGCCCTCTCGGTGTTCGAAGCGGAGGCTGCGCGTCGGTGATGCGCCGCTGCCAGCCTTCTTCGTCACCTTCGAGGAGCCGTCGAGAAGCGTTCGATCTCCGCCGGTCCGCCTCGCGGGCGGTCCGGGCCCGGCCGTCAGCTCCGGGACAGCCGCTGCTCGAAGCCGTCGAGCAGCGCCTGCAGGCCCAGCTCGTATTCCTCGTCGGGCTGGTATCCCCCCGAGATGGCCTCGGCCAGGTTGGGATAGCTCTCGAAGATCATCGCATTGACGACCTCCGGCGAGGTCGTCGGCCCGCCGACCGGATCCCCCATCTCGGCGAAGACGTGGCCGACGGTGAACGTACGCAGGCAGTTGACCATGTGGAGGATCTCCCGGCCGGTGAACCCAGAGCTCTGCACCAGTCCGATCGCCCGGTCGCCGAAGGCGAGCACCGACGGAGTGTAGGCGGGGCGGGTGGCGATGACCGAGAGTAGATTCGGGTGCCGGCGGAGCACCTCGCGCATCGTACGCATGAACGTCGCAACCTGCTCGCGCCACGAGCCCTCGGAGACGGCGTCGAAGACAGTCTCGATCTCCGTGTAGACGGCTTCGACCAAACCGTCGAAGAGCGCGGTCTTGTTGGGCAGGTAGTAGTAGACCGCCATCGGGTCGACGCCGAGCTCAGCTCCCAGCTTGCGCATCGACAGTGCGCTGACCCCGTCGCGGTCGATGAGGGCCATTGCGGTCTGGATGATGTAGTCGCGCGTCAGCGCCGGGCGAACGGGTCGTCCGGCGCTGCTCGTGCCTCTCGTCGAGCGTTCGGTCATGTAGTTCCCACTTTTGCATCCGATGGCCGGAAACGCAGACCGGCCACGATGGCGAAGCCTAGCGCGAAGGCGGCCATCACCAGCAAAGACGGGGTCACGTCGGTGAGGCCGGCGTGGTCGAGCGTAATCTTGTGCAGCGCGTCCAGAGCCCAGTAGGCGGGACTGATGTGCGCTACCGCCTGTAACCAGCCGGGCAGCGTCGAGGCGGGTGCCAGGGCACCACCGATGCCGCCCATGAGCATGCCGCCCAGGTTACCAATGACCAGCGCCTGGTCCATCGTGGCGAAGACCGCCACCAGCATCACACCGTAGGACACCACCATCGCGACGAACACCGCGATCACGACGATCAGTGCGATGACAGAGCCGTTCGGGCGGTATCCGAACAGCAGCGCGCCGGCCAGGAACAACACACCCATCTGGAGGAACTGGACCACGTACAGCGGGGCGACCTTGCCGAGCACGATGTCGAGCGTCGAGGCGGAACTCGCGCGGAGTCGGTCCCACGTGCCCCAGGCGTGCTCGCGGAAGAACAGGGTGCCGACCAGCGCGGTGCCCAGTAGGGCGAAGAGCACGCTGAGGCCGGGGATGAGCTGCTCACTACCGGTGGCGCCGGAATAGCCGGACTGCGTCAGCTGCGCCTTGGTCGCGGGCAGGAGGAAAGCGGTGAGCAGCAACGGCATCAGGATGGTCAGGACGAACGGGGCGGGGTCCACCAGCAGCAGCCGAGTGCCGCTCCGTGCGATGGCGAGGCTACGCGACGACATCATGGTCGTTCTCCAACGTGAGTGCCCGGCCGGTGATGGCCAGGTAGGCGGTTTCCAGACTTGGACGGACGAGTTCGACGCCGACGAGCGAATGGATGCTGTCGCCCAGCGTCGCGAGCGCACCGGCGGCGGCCGCGGCCGGATCGGATGGCGGCTCGATCGGCACCAGCGTCGACTCGTCCGCCCGCCAGCCGGGCAGCGCCGGAGGCGGCCCGTCGAAGCGAAGTGCCACACTCGCGGTGGCGTAGCGTCCGACCACCTCGGCGAGCGATCCGTGCACGGCCACCCGGCCCTCGTACAGCACCGCGATGTCCGCGTCGAGCTGCTCCAGCTCGGTCAGGTAGTGGGTGGTGTAGACGACGGCGGCACCCTCGGCGGCGAGGGAGCGGACGATGTCGAGGATCCCCGTGCGGGACTGCACATCGGCACCGACCGTCGGCTCATCCAGAAACATGAGGTCGGGCTTGTGCAGGACTGCCAGGCCGGTGTGCAGCCGGCGCTTCTGACCGCCGGACAGCTCGCCGGCCTTCTTCTTCAGCGACTCGCCCAGACCGAGCGCCGCCGCGACCTCGAGACTCCGACGCCGTACGGCGCCGCCGGACAAACCGGCCAGCCTTGCGAAGAACTCGAGGTTGTCCAGGACTGTGACGGTTGGATAGATGCCCAGCTCCTGCGGCGCCAGCCCGATGTGCCGGGCGGCCCCGCGCCGGTCGCGCAGCGCGTCGATGTCCGCGACCCGCACGCTGCCACCGTCGGCTGACCGAAGCCCCGCCACGATCGAAATGAGCGTCGTCTTACCGGCGCCGTTGGCACCGAGCAGGCCCACGATCTGCCCGGACTGCACCGACAGATCGACCCCGCGCAGAACCGGATGGTCGCCATACGCCTTCTTCAGGTCCTTGATCTCCAGCAAAGCGGCTCCTCTCTACGTCGTAGAACTCATCTACGCAGTAGAGTAGCCGTCCCTTGTTCCAAGTCAAGGCGTTGCACGGGGCAATTCTACAGCGTAGAGTCGACGTGGCGGCCGGGCTGCCGCACGTCGCGTCACGAGTGCACGCCGTCGCAGCGCTGTAGGACGGGGCTGGGCTGTGCGCGCTCGTCAACGGCCATCCGAGACGGAGGACCTGGCGTGGATGCGCTTGATCTCGCACGCCTGCAGTTCGCGATGACGACCAACCTGCATTTCCTGTTCGTCGCCCTCACGCTCGGGTTGGCGCCGCTGGTCGCCATCATGCAGACCCGGCACGTGCTCACCGGCGCCGCTATCCATGAACACATGACCCGGTTCTGGGGTCAGATCTACCTCATCAACTACGGGGTCGGCATCTTCACCGGCCTGGTGATGGAGTTTCAGTTCGGGCTCAACTGGAGCGGCCTGTCGCACTATGCCGGCGCCGTCTTCGGCGCCCCACTGGCACTCGAGACGATGGTGGCGTTCTTCCTGGAGTCGACCCTCCTCGGGTTGTGGATCTTCGGCTGGCACCGGATACCCCCGAAAGCGCACCTGGCCCTGATCTGGCTGGTCACGCTGACGGCCTACCTGTCGGCATTCTGGATCATGGTGGCCAATTCGTTCCTGCAGAACCCGGTGGGCGTCGAGGAGCGCGACGGCCAACTGGTGCTCACCGACTTCGGCGCGCTGATCGGCAATCCGCACCTGGCCTGGTCACTGCCCCATGTCGTCGGTGCCGCGCTGGTCACCGCCGCTTTCGTCATGGTGGCGATCAGCTCCTATCACCTGTTCCGGCGGACGTCGGCCGCCGAGTTCTTCACGCGTTCGCTGCGGACCGCGGTGGTGACCGCACTGATCGGCACGATCCTGACGTTCGTGTCCGGCCACCTCTCCGTCTTCCCGGCAGAGCGGACGCAGCCGGGCAAGTTCGACGCCCCGACGATCGACGGCCCCTTCTACACGATGCTCGGCATCGGTGACGCCCTGATGCTCTTTAGCATCCTGGTCATGCTGCCTCTGCTCCGGCGCGACCGGCTGGCCCGGTGGCGATGCCTGCATCCGCTGCTGATCGTGCTGATCCCACTGCCCTATGCCGCGTCCGTCCTCGGCTGGGTGAGCCGGGAGGTGGGCCGGCAGCCGTGGCTCATCTACGGCAAGCTCCGGGTCGCCGACGCGCTCACCCCCGGCATCACGGCCGACATGATCCTGGCCTCCCTGATCGGCTTCGCCGTCGTCCTCGGGATCCTGGTGGTGCTCGACTACGTCCTCATCGCCGGCGCCGCGCGACGCGGACCCGACGACGTCGCGCTCGGCACGCCGCCGGCTGCGGACCTCCCCACGCCGGTCGCGCCGCCGGACACGGACGTCCCCGCGCGGAGCCTGATCGGAGAACAGGGATGACAGTCCTGTGGTTCGTGTTGTTCGCCCTCATCCTCGTCGGCTATTTTGCGCTGGAAGGCGCGAATATCGGGGTCGGCGTGCTACTGCCCGTCCTCGGGCGCGGCGAGCGGGAGCGGGCCCGGCTGGTGTCCACGCTCGGGCCGCTGGTGCTCGTCGGTGAGGTCTGGCTGGTCGCGGTTGCCGGCTTGCTCTTCGGCGCGTTCCCATCGGTCGAGGGTCATGTGCTGTCCGCCCTGTATCCGCTCGTGGTCGTCCTGCTGCTCGGTTGGGTGGTCCGCGATGCCGGCGTCTGGTTCCGACGCCGCGCCACGGCTCCCGCATGGCGGCTCTGGTGTGATGGTCTCGTCGTCACCGGCAGCATCACGCTCGCGTTCACCTGGGGACTGATCCTGTACGCGTTGCTGGTCGGCCTCCACCGCCAGGTTCTCAGCCCGGCCGGCATCCTGCTTGGTCTCGCCGTGACCGCCCTGCTCGCCGTGCACGGCCTGGTGTTCGCGGCATCGAAGGCACGCAGCCGCGCCGCGACACTGGTCGCGCGACGACTCGGTCCATTCTCGAAGATCGGGGTCACCGGGTTCGCGGCGGTGCTACCCGCCCTGGTCATGGTGAGCCTGCGGGCGTCGTATCTGCTCGACAATGCCGCGCCGGACGGGACGCTCAGCACGATGGCCTGGATCGCCCTGCCGGTGGTGCCACTGATCGCCGCGGCCCAGTGGTGGGCCTGGCGGGCATTCACCCGTCCGGCACCGGTGCAGTCCTTTTTCTGACCGACCCACCAACCGCACGGTCATGCACCTGGGAAGGGTGGCGACCGCACGGCGGAAGGGGACACCGGTGGGGCCGTGCGGTGGCAACGGATCAGGGTTCGTCGAGCAGCGCCACGGCCCGCGCCCACCCCGCACCTGCGCCGGCGATCTTCACCGGAAAGCAGGAGACGGTGAATCCCGTCGGGGGGAGGGCCGAGAGGTTGGCGAGCCGCTCGATCTGGCAGTACTCGCGTTCCCGCCCGGCGAAGTGGGCGGGCCAGAGCACCCCCGGGTCGCCGGTGTGGTCGAACCGTTCGAGCATGTGCGCAAACGGCGCATCCAGGCTGAACGCGTCGGTGCCGATGACTCGCACGCCGAGGTCCAGCAACAGGTTCGTCGCCGACCCGTCCAACCCGACGAAGTCGGAGAAGTACTTCGGCGTGCCGTTGAGCACGTCGGCGCCAGTGTGCAGCAGCACGATGTCGAGCGCCTGCGGCGTGTAGCCGACCCGCACGAACTCCGCGTTCAGCCGGGCGGCATCGACCGTACCGACCGGTTCGTCGGACAGGTCGAGCACGACACCCGGCCGTAGGAACCATTCGAGAGGCAGCTGGTCGATGTGCCGGGGCGTACCGTATGCCGCGACCGAACCGTAGTGTGACGGCGCGTCGACGTGCGTGCCCGTGTGACTCGTGAGCGTGAGGGTGTCCAACGACAGCAGCTCGCCGCCGGGCAGGACGGACGGATCGAAGTCGATTCCGGCGTGCTTCCGCATCTCCTCCGCCATGTGGACGGCACCCTCGGCCGGAGACATGATCTCGTGGATGACCGGATCCGGCTCCCACGCCCTCGCGTCAATCGGCGAGGAAAGGTCTATGAGGCGCATGTGCCTGCTCTCCAATACCGTTGCGCCGGTTCAGGCGGTCAGCCCGAGACCACCGTCGACGACGATGACCTGACCATGGATCCAGCCGGCCTCCTTGCGGCAGAGCAGCGCGGCGACGTCGGCGACGTCGTCGACGCCGGTCAGCCGACCGCCAGGGGTGCGGGCGACGATCCGGGTGGCCATCCCTCCCGGGTCGCTGCCCGTCCCCTTGTCGAGCTTGCCGGCGGAGATGGTGTTGACCGTGATGCCCCTCGGTGCGAACTCGACCGCGAGGTAGCGGACAAGACTCTCCAACGCCGCCTTCGCCATGCCAAGGCTGACGTAGCCGGGCACCACCTGACGGGCTCCGCTACTGGAGATGGCGATGATCCGCCCGCTGCCGTCGGGCAGCATCGCCGCGAGCCGTTCGACCCCGTGAAGCAGCGGCCCGAGGGCCACGGCCCGGTCCTCCTCGCACAGCCCGGCCGACGGCTTGCCGGACGGCATCGGGTGGAAGAGCGAGGCGTTGTGGACGAGGACGTCGAGCCGGCCGTGCGTGCGGGTGATCTCGTCGAGAAGCCGGTCGATCTCGTCCGGCCGCCCGATGTCGGCCTTCACCACGTCGATCTTGCCGCCGAGGCCCGTCAGCGCGCGTACGGCCTCCTCGGCGGCGTTGTCGTCGTTCGCATAGTTGAGCAGGACCTCGCAACCGGACGCGCACAGTTTCCGCGCGATGGCGAGGCCGAGCCCCCGCGTGGCGCCGGTCACCAGCACGACCTTGCCGGCCAGGTCCAGCGACGAGTCGATGATCTCCGTCTGCGTGGTCAAGGCGTTCCCCTGTCTGCTTGTGCCACCTCGCGTCCGTTCGGCACCAGGCCGAACCCGCGGAGCAGCGCCGTGGTGCGCTCGAGGTCTTCGAGTGGACCGGTCCCGGCGAGGTACCCATCGGGTCTGATCAGCGCATAGCCGCCGGACGGCGCCCCGAGCGCGCGCCGCAGGGCGCCATCCGCATCGGCCAGGGGATTGGGGCCTGCCCCGTCGACGCCGACCGGTGCGACGGTACGCAGCGCGACGGCATCCCCGTAACGTGCATCCAGCTCCTCGAGCAGCCGCCGCGAGCCGGTGCCGTCCGTGAAGGCCAGCAAGGTCCAGCGGGGGTCCCGGAGCTGGGCGACCAGCTCGCCCCAACCGGTGTGGTCACGCTCCATGCCGCTGGTACAACCGACCCGGTGACCGGATGGCAGCGCACCCCGCTCAGCGGCGGAGTCCCCGCTCAGCGGACTGCCGGCATAGTCCAGGGCGAGTCCGCAGAAGCCCCGAATGATCTTTCCTTCGATCTTGCGCTTGACCGGCTTGAGCCGGTTGAGCAGGCCGAGGCCGACCGGGATCAGCACCGGTGCGAGCGCGGTTCGCAGGGCGACCAGCGCCGTCGCGGTCCGGGTCGAGCCGAGCAGGGTCTTGCCGATCGGCACCCGTTCGGCGCTGTAGCTGTCGAGGAGTTCCTCGGCGGCGTAGCCGCGCACGACATCCGCGAGCTTCCAGGCGAGGTTGTACCCGTCCTGGATTCCGGTGTTCATGCCCTGCCCGGAGGCCGGACTGTGCACGTGTGCGGCGTCGCCGGCCACGAAGCAGCGCCCGACCCGCATCTGCTGGATCATGCGCTGTTGGACGGTGAAGACCGACACCCAGGTCGGCGTGGCGACCTCGACCGGTCGGCGCAGTGCCAGCGAGATCTTGCGGGCCAGGCGCGCACGTACCAATTCCCAGTCCTCGGCGTCGGACACGTCGACGGTGTCGACCGCCCGCCACTTGCCGGGGTCCGGGAACGGCACGAGCAGGATCGTGCCCTTGCCGGTGTGCAGCAGGTGGTTGCTGTTTCGCTGGAGGTCGGCGTCGATGACCACGTCCGCGTTCATCCACGTCTGGGTCGTGTCGCCCAACAGCCGTAGCCCGAGCTGTTTGCGGACGGTGCTGCGGGCACCGTCGGCGCCGACGAGCCAGGGCACGTCGAGCTGCTCGACGCTGCCGTCCCCGCGACCCAGCGACACCGACACGCCATCCTCGGAGGGCTCGAACCGTTGCAGCTCCGTGTCCCACTCGACGGGCACACCGAGCTCCGCCAGGCTCTGCCGAAGCACCTCCTCAGTGATGACCTGGTCCACCATGAGGCTGAACGGGAACCGGGTCGGCAGGTCCGCGTAGTTGGTGTCGAAGCGCACGAGTCGCCGGCCGCGCATGTGCAGGGAGAAGTGCACCACCCGCTGGCCGCGGTGCAGCAGCCGGGGCAGGACCCCCATCTGATCGAAGATCTCCAGCGTCCGGGCGTGGGTCGCCGTCGCTCGGCTCGTCGTCGCCGGGCCCTTGGCCCGTTCCACGATGCGTACCGCGACCCCGCGGCGGGCCAGCTCGTGGGCCACGGTCAGGCCGACCGGACCCGCGCCGGCCACGAGCACGGCCGGCGCCTTCGTCGGATCAGTCACCACCGGCCTCCGCAAATGCCTTGGCCAGTCTCAGCGTCTTCTCGCTGTTCGTGCCGATGGCGTTCTGCAGGAAGGCGCGGGCCGACGCGACCGTCGCGTCCGGACCCAACACGCCGGTGATGGCCGACTCGTTGACCACGATGGTGTGCCGGGACGTGACGAGCACGACCCCGTCGGTCTTTTCGAGGACCCACTCGCCGGTGTGCGCGGTCATGAGCGCGGGCGTGACGAGCTGCTTGTAGACGATGCGCTGGTCCGGGAAGCACACCCGCACCGACTCGGTGGTGTGCACCGATCCGTTGTTGGCCCGGGTATCCATCGCCATGTGCTGGATACCTTCGATGTCCTCCCGCAGGTCCAGCCGGGCCACGTGCGGCAACCGCTCCGGCCACCGCGCCGCCTGATGGAGGAAGTCGTAGGCCAGCTCCATCGGGCCATCGACGGTGACCGAACCGTCAAAGGAGAAGGCCAGCTCGCCGAGGCGGTCCCAACGCTCGGCGACGGCCTTGATGTTGGCCAGCTCGACATCGCTGTTGCGGTCGGTCGCACGTCTGATCCAGGCCACGCCCTCCGGGTCGTCGTCCAATGCGGTGAAGTCGTGGCGGAGAGTAAGCCGCGTGTTGCCATCCGGCCGCGGTGCCGCGAGCCACTCGCCGCCCATCGAGGCGACCGGTGCCGCCGAGACCTCCTGGCGGAACGTGACCCGGTGACCCGCTTCGTCGAGGACCCGGCGGGACGTCCACGTCTTCACCGCATCGTTGGCCGTGGCCCAGATCTGCAGTCGCTCGGTCGTGCCGTCCGTCTCCAGACGCTCGACGTGGATGGTGGGACGGAAATGCTGGGGCCAGGCGACGGCGTCGGCGATGACGCGGTAGACGATGTCCACCGGTGCGTCGACGTCGATCGCGTGCTCGGCATGGTGACGGTTGCTGCTGGACACGGTGCGGCACCCTTCCCTGGCGCGTCGGGCGAAACGAGGTCGGTTCAGTAGCTGCTCAGCCCGCCGCAGACGTTCAACGCCTGCGCGGTGATGGACGCCGCGGTGTCGGTGGCCAGGTAGTCCACGAGCCCGGCGACCTCCTCCGGGGTGGCGTACCGGCCGAGCGGAATCTTGTCCTGGAACTGCTCGAGCACCTCGTCCTCGGTCACGCTCAGGGCGGCGGCGTAGCCCTGACGGACGCGCTGTGCCATCGGTGTCTCGACGTAGCCGGGGCAGACGGCGTTGACCGTCACGCCCGTGCGTGCCAGCTCCTTCGCCAGCGCCTTCGTGAAGCCGATGACGCCCGCCTTCGACGCCGAGTACGGCGAGCCGAGCGGAACCCCCTGCTTGCCGCCGGTCGAGGCGATGTTGATGATCCGTCCCCCGGAGACCCCGGCGAGTCCACCCGTGGTGAGCACCTCGCGGGTCATCAGGAAGACACCGTTGAGGTTCGTGTCGATGACGTCGTACCACAGGTCGTCGGTGATGCTGGCGGTGACGCCACCGCCGCTGCGGCCGGCGTTGTTGACCAGGACGGTGATCGGTCCGAACCGGTCCACCGCCGCGCGGACCACGCGGTGGACCGACTCCCGGGAGCGCACGTCGCCCTCGACTCCGTCGACGTCGAGACCCTGCTCACGCAGACTCTTCACGGTCGAGGCGACGTTCTCGGCGGTCCGGGCGCAGATGAAGACCGGCATCTTCCGTGCGGCCAGCCGTTTCACCACGGCGAGCCCGATACCGCTGGTACCACCGGTGACAAGCGCGACAGGGGCAGGGTGCACAGTGCTCATCAGGATTCCCTTCAGCCGGCGCGTTCGCTCGGTCGGCTGTGAGCCTGTCGGGCACGGCTCGAGTTTCGACCGAACGCCGCTGGAGCGTTCGAGGAGGTCGCCGGCCGGCTTCGGCGCACGCCGTCGGTACCGGGATGCGGTCGCGCTCCAGCGACGCTCGAGGCGCTGGTGCCACCCTCACGTCGGTCTGTTCCACGACGGCGGGAGAAAGAGACCATGTCGCCTACGGATCAATTGGTCGCAAACACCGAGGGCACCGAGCTCTACATCGAGGTGCAGCATTTCTACGGACGCCAGATGCGCCTCCTCGACGAGGCCGAGGTGGAGGCGTGGGCCGCGACGTTCACTGAGGACGGGGTGTTCGCTGCGAACGCCCATCCCGAGCCGGCACGCGGACGCGCGGCCATCGAGGCCGGTGCCCGACAGGCTGCAAGCCAGCTCGCCGCGGAGGGTATCCAACGCCGGCACTGGCTCGGCATGCTCGAGGTGGCGCCACGCGCGGACGGCGCGATCGTCGTACGTTCCTACGCGCTCATCCTCAGCACGAAGCTGGGCGGCCAGGCTGAGGTCCGTCTGAGCTGCACCTGCGACGATGTGCTCGTCCGGAAGGACGGACAGCTGCTGGTCCAGGACCGCCGGGTCTTCCGTGACGATCTTCCCAAGGGCTGAGGCCCCGGGATGACCACGCCATCAGCCCCGACGCCGGCCGACAGCGTCGCCACCGGTCCGGGTCTCGACGTCCTGGGTGACCTGATCGGCGGACCGCGCGTCGACGACCTGCTCCGGCGGGCGGCCGAACGGACGCCGTCCCGGCTCGCGGTGCGGTCCCCGGCCGGCGACCTCACCTACCGCGACCTCGACGAGCGGGTGACCGCCTGCGCGTCGGCCCTGCACCCGGTTGTCGGTGGCCCCGGCGGCGTGGTCGCACTGGCGTTGGCCCTGGATCCGGTGTTTCCCACGGCCTTCTTCGGCATCGTGCGCGCCGGCGGCGTGGCCGCGCTGGTCAACCCGCTGCTACGGGAGGAGGCGCTGGCCCACGTGCTGCGGCTTGCCGGCGCGCGTGCGGTCATCGCCACTCCGGTGATGGCCGAGCGGATCGAGCGGGTCCGCGACCGGATCCCGGAGCTCGACACCATCCTCCTGACGCGTCGACCCTCCGACGTCACGGACGAGTTGTCCGGACTGACCGACCTGGAGGAACTGGTCGGCGCCGCGTCGAGCGCCCCGCCGCCCGCGGCACCGCCCGCCGATCCAGACGCGCTCGCGGTGTTGCAGTTCACCAGCGGCACGACGGGCCTACCCAAGGGGGTGCGGCTGAGCCACCGGAACCTGAGCGTCAACGCGGCGCAGACCGCGCACGCCCACCGGGTGACGTCGACGTCGGTGCTCTTCGACCACCTGCCGACCTTCCACCTCATGCACCTCACCACGCCGATCGCCGCCGGCGCGACGCTGGTGCTCTGGCCGGACGACGACCTCGTCGGCTCGGTCGACGCCGCCGCCGAGTTCGGCGCGACCCACTACTACAGCCTCCCGATGCGCCTGTCGCAGCTGGCTGTCGACCCCCGGCTCCCAGGGCATGGCGTACCGACCCTGGAGGCCGTGCTGTCCGGCGGATCGGGACTGCCAGCACTGGCGACGAACGCGCTCGCCGCACACTTCGGCGTGCCGGTAGTGCAGGGCTACGGGCTGCAGGAGACCTCGCCCCTGACCCACTGCGACAGCCTGGACCGCCCGCGGCTGCGTTCGTGCGGCACGCCGGTGGCCGGCACGGAATGCCGCGTCGTAGACGTGGAGACCCGGGCCGTGCTGCCGGTCGGCGCCAAGGGCGAGATCCAGGTGCGCGGCCCGCAGCTCATGCTCGGCTATCTGGACGGCGGGAACAGCCGCTGCCTCGACCCCGATGAATGGTTCTCCACCGGCGACGTCGGCTACGTCGACACCGACGGTTACCTGTTCCTCGTCGACCGGATCAAGGACGTCTTCAAGTGTGACAACTGGCTGGTCTCGCCCACCGAGATCGAAGACGTCCTGCGTACCCACCCGGCGGTCGCCGACTGCGTGGTCGTCGACGTGCCGGACCCGCACAGCGGAGCGGTCGCCCTCGGCGTTGTGCTCCCGAAGCGTTCCGCCGTCGACCGGCAGGAACTGATCGCGTTCGTCGCCGAACGGCTGCCCTACTACCAGCATCTCCGCGCGGTCGAGTTCGTGGGCGAGATCCAACGTTCCCCGACCGGCAAGGTGCAGCGCCGGGACCTCCGGTCCCGGGTGCTCTCCCAGATGGCAACAACCGACCCAATGGTGTCTCACCGACCAGGAGGAGTTCGCGTGTTCACACTCATCAACCGGTTCACGGTCACCGGCGACACGGACGAGTTCGAGGCCGTGCTCGAAAACCTCACCAACTTCATGATCAAGCAGCCCGGATTCCGTACCCACCGCCTCTACCACTCGGCGAAGGAACCGAAGATCTACGTCGAGATCTCCGAGTGGGACGACCCGAGCGGACACCGGCAGGCGATGGGCAGTGACGAGTTCAAGGGCTTCGTCCAGCAGCTCATGAAGGTCACCACCGCCGACCCGGCGCCCTTCACCATCCTCAAGAGCTACGACGTCGCCGTGGCGAAATAGCCCCGCGGACGGGACAAGGGGGAGGGGCGGCGCCCCCGCCCCCTTGCCCCGTCGGCATGCCTCGAGTAGCTGACCGACGGTGACCGCATGCGACAGGGGCCGGCCACGCTCGCGGCCGGCCCCTGTCACGTCGACTACACCAGGCGCGCCTGCGCGATGTAGTGCGCCGCGGTCTCGTGGTTGTCGAGGTGGTCGTGGTAGCCCGGAATCGCCTCGAACACGTAGGTGGTGGGTTTGCTGACCGGCTCCGCCGTCCGCACCGTCTCCCAGTTGGCCAGCATCTCCTTGACCGGGTAGCCGAACTCGACGGGCGCGCTGGCGAACGCGGGCCCGCTGACGGTCTCCACGACGCTCCAGCCCGCCGACAGCTCGCCACCCGGCTGGTCGTAGACGGGGCGCGACCAGTGCTCGTACTCGTAGAGGTCGACCGCGAACGCCTGCCAGGCGGCGGGGAACCGGGGCACCACCACCTCGCGCCACCACGACCGGACGAACTCCTGCAACACCGGCTGCGAACACAGGCGGCGGAGTCCGGCCGCGATGACCGGCGACTCCGCGATGACCGGCGCCATGTCGTGGAACTCGCTCACGATCGGGTCGCTCGACGCGGCGGCCGCGGCCATCATGCTCTTGATGACCTCCGACTGGGTCATGCCAGCGAGCTGCCGGGCCGGGTCCCAGATGCAGCGGAGAAACTGGTTCTCCCCCATGATGCGCGCCCAGAACATGAACCGCTGCATATCCAGGTTTTCGGCCAGCGTGGAGCTGCGGTTGGCCAGTACGTACTCAAAGTCGTCGTCCTCGCCGCGGATCGTCACGAAGCCGTGCAGCTCCCGGCTCTCCACATAGGACGTGTTTGGCAGCAACAGCATCGGATAGATCGCGATCCGCGACACCTTGGCCGCGAGCTGGTCATAGCCCTCGAAGAACGACTCGACGGTCTCTCCGGGGGCACCCCAGATCAGCTCGGCGTAGCAGTCGAGGTCCTCCTCGCGGAGCCAGTCAACCAGCTCCTCCCACTTGTTGACCTTCATGTTCTTGCGTTGCATGTCGCCGAGCGCCTCGTCAGAGAGCGTCTGCAGGGCCAGGGTGAAGGAGCTCTTGAACCCGTGCGCCTTGAGTTCGCGCACGATGCGGTGGAAGCGGGTCGACTTGTTCTTTGCCCAGCTCGTCTCCAACGCGCGCGGGTACCCGAACCGTTCCCGGGTCTTGATCAGGTCCTCGGTGAACTCCTCGTCGGACTCCAGGAGCCCAAAGTTGGAGTCGCACAACACGATGGTCGGCGCCCCGTGGAAGGCGAAGTAGTCGAGCTCCTCCGCGATCCGTTCCCGGGAAAAGGACCGCATCCGCTGGCCGACCGCGCCGCCCCAGTAGCAGAACGAGCACTTGTACGGGCAACCGCGGTTGGTCTCCATCAGCGCGACGTCGTAGCGGAAGTTGCCGGCGGCGTCGAGCATCGGGAGGGTGCCGGTGAGGAACGGCGACGGCACGATATCCAGATTGTCGATGCGTTCCCGGTCGGGTGTGGTGTGGACGGCGCCGTCCTCCGTGCGGAACGAGATGCCGCCGATCGTCACGGGGTTCAGCTCACGCGGATTGCTCAGCCGGTATTCGACGAGGTCGCGGAAAGTGAACTCACCCTCACCGTTGACCACCACATCGACCTGGGGATACTCGCGGAACACCCGCTCGCCCTGGTTGGCGACGTGGTTGCCGCCGAAGACGACGAGACCGTGTGGGTTGAACTGCTTGAACGTCTCGGCCAAGGTGGCGAAGTTACGGTAGTTCCAGCCCAGGACCGAGAAAGCGATCACATTGGGCACCCGCTCGCCGAACAGCTCCCGCGCCATGTCCGGGAGGCCGACGCCACCACGGAAGTTGCGGATTCGTACGTCCACCTCGCCACCGATGTCCACGTCAGCGTCGAGTGACGCTTTGAGGTAGCCCGCGGCGAGGGGCATGGAGTCCAACGGCATGTCCCAGGCACCTTGTTGAACGATATCGACGGTAAGCACTCGACTCACGCTCCTGATGGGCGTCCGTATGGACGCTCCTGGCCGGACGGGCCTCGATACTCACCAAGCGCGCTCAAGGGCCGGTGGAAGGTGGCTGGACCTCTGCGGCCCGGGCGATCTGCCGCATGAGCTCCGCGTGGTGCAGCGCAGCCCCCTCCCGCTCCGTGCGCCGGGTCGCCGACAGGTCGGTGCCGTCGCCGTCACCCTCGCCGTGACCGCTGTCGCCGTTCAGCACGGCGGACGCGAAGGCGCGCATCGCGCGGCGGTACTGGTCGTCCGCGGGCAGGACGAGCTCCTCCACGCCGTCCTGGCGGTGGATCCGCACGACGGGCCGGTGGTCGGCCGGCGGTGCGAACGCGTGCTCGAGCACGAGCCGGCCGGCGGTTCCCCACAGCTCATAGGATGCGCGGTACGCGTAGTCCATCCCGAACGTGAGGTGCGCGACGACGTCGTCATCGGTGACGAGCAGCGCGGCGCCGGCGATGTCGACACCCAGGTCGGGCTGCCGCCGCAGGGTCGCACCGACGACGCGCAGCCGCGGTCCGAGAATGAGCTCGGCCGCGCGGATCGGGTAGCCGCCAACGTCGAGCAGCGCACCGCCACCGAGCGCGGCCTGGAGGCGGATGTCCCCTTCCGGCCGCTGCGGGATGGTGAACGCGCTGAGGAACGAGCGGGGCTCGCCCACCGCGCCCTCGGCGATGAGCTGCCGGATCGCCGCGTGCTGGGTATGGAAGGGGAACATGTAGTTCTCAATCAGCACCCGTCCCGCCTTCCGGGCCGCGGTGAGCAGCTCCGCCGTCTCCGCGGGATCGGGCGTCAACGGCTTCTCGACGAGGACGTGCTTGCCGGCCCGGAGCGCGGCATGTGCCCACGGCGAGTGCAGCGCCGCCGGAAGGGGCACGTAGACAGCGTCGATGTCGGCTCGATCGAGCAGCCGCTGGTACCCCTCGACCGGCTCGCACCCGAACCGTGCGCCGAACCGGTGCGCCTTGTCGGCGTCCCGGCTCGCGACGGCCACGAGATCGAGGCTCGGCTCGTCCTCGACGGCCGGGAGCGTTCGCCGCCAGGCGATCCCGGCGCAGCCCAGCACACCGAGTCGGACCCTCCCGCGAAGGCTCGTCACCCCGGTCGTCCCAGGGCGCGTCGCAGTTGCGCCCGGACCGGCATCGATGGCCGCAATGTCATGGTCGGTCCGCACGGATCCCTCCACGGTGTGCGCGAGGCTTACGAGGCATCCAACGTCGCGGACACCGTTCGAGACGACGTCGAGCAGTTGTCGGGACGTCCGTCGGTGCGGGCCCACCCGCACCGCCAACGAGCCTTGAGCGTGTCTCGACGGCATCGGCCGACGATCTGGGTCCTGGCGGCGCGGTGGCATCCTGCGCCACCACTTCCGCAGCATGTCACCAGACGTGGGAGGGACCACATGCGGCAGTTCACGATAGAGGACCTCAGGCGGATCATGCGCCAGTGCGCCGGGGAGAGCGACGCGCTGAACCTTGACGGGGACATCCTCGACACGTCGTTCGACGATCTGGGCTACGACTCGCTGGCGCTGCTGGAGACGACCAGCCGCACCTCACAGGAGTTCGCGGTCGAGCTGCCGGAGGACGGGATGGCGAGCGCCACCACGCCGCGACGGCTCCTCGACTTCATCAACGACCAGCTCGCCGCGAAGGCCTGAGCGGGCACTGATGACCGCCGTTGTGGGTGATGCGGCCGTCGGGGCGGCCGAGTGGCAGCTGTGCGCGCACTGCCGCAGTCTCGTCTACCGCAAACGCCTGCAACGCAACCGGAGCGTCTGCCCGGAGTGCGGGCGGCACGAGCGGCTGACCGCCCGGGAGCGGGTCCGGCAGCTCTTCGACGCCGGCTCCGCCACACCGCTCGACTTCCAGGTCGACCCCGGCGACCCGCTGGGGTTCGTCGACACGCGCCCGTATCCGGAGCGGATCCGTTCGGCACAGCGCAAGACGGGTCTCGCCGAGGCGGTGCTGTGCGTGCGCGGCACCATCGGCGGCAGTCCGTTGGTCGCCGCGGTCATGGACTTCGACTTCATGGGCGGAAGCCTGGGCACGGCCGTCGGTGAGCTCGTCACTCGGGCCGCCGAGCACGCGCTGGACCGGCGGATCCCGCTCCTTCTCGTGACCGCGTCGGGTGGCGCGCGGATGCAGGAGGGCGCGCTGGCCCTGATGCAGATGGCGAAGACCAGCCAGGCATTGGCGGAGCTGGACGAAGCCGGGATCCTCACGGTCTCGCTGATCACCGATCCCACGTTCGGCGGGGTAGCCGCGTCGTACGCGACCCTGTGTGACGTCATCGTCATCGAGCCCGGCGCGCGCCTCGGCTTCGCCGGACCCCGGGTGATCGAGCAGACCATCGGGCACGTGCTGCCCACTGGCCTGCAGACCGCGGAGTTCCTGCTCGATCACGGCATGGTCGACATGGTGTGCCCACGCGCCGCGTTGCCGGCCACGCTCGCGCGGATCCTGTCGTTCGGGGTGCGTGACCGCGCCGAGCGCCCCTCCGGAGCCCGGACCGCGCCGCTGGTCCACGACGGCGGGGAGTTGGCGGCGGGTAGCCCGTGGGAGACCGTGCAACAGGCGCGGGATCCGCACCGGCCGACCACGCTCGACTACATCCATGCGATGCTCGAGGACTTCGAGGAGCTGCATGGCGACCGGCTCGCCAGCGACTGCACGTCCGTCGTCGGGGGGCTGGGCCGGCTGGACGACGTCCCGCTCGTCGTCATCGGTAACCAGAAGGGGCACACAGCCACCGAGCTGGCCGCGTGCAACTTCGGCATGGCCACGCCGGCCGGATACCGCAAGGCCGCCCGCTTGATGCGCCTGGCGGCCAAGCTCCGGCTGCCGTTGCTGACGCTGGTCGACACACCCGGCGCCTATCCGGGCCCGGAGGCCGAGGAGCAGGGGCAGGCCGTGGCGATCGCGGACAGCCTCCGGATCATGACCAGGCTCCCGGTGCCGGTGGTCGCGGTCGTGACCGGCGAGGGTGGCAGCGGCGGCGCGCTCGCGATCGCGGTCGCGAACCGGGTGCTCGCCTTCTCCAACGCCGTCTATTCGGTCATCAGCCCCGAGGGGTGCGCCGCGATCCTGTGGAAGGACGCGGCGCAGGCTCCCCGCGCGGCCGAGGCGCTGCGCCTCGAGACGCGGCACCTCCTGGCGCTCGGGATCATCGACGGGGTCATCCCCGAGCCGGAGGGCGGCGCCCAGGCCGACCCCGCGCTGGCCGCCGAGCGGCTGGGCCACGCGGTCAAGAGCACGTTGGACGAGCTTTCCGGGCTCGACGCCCGCCAGCTCATCGCAGAGCGGAGGCTCCGCTTCCGGAGCTTCGGCACCCTGCCACCCGCGTGAAGGGTGGGCACGCACGCGATCGGCGCCCGGTCACAAGTGTGAAGGCGAGGACAGCAGGTGGGGCAGGAAGAGCGAACCGAAGATGGCAACCGTCCGGCATTCCAGGAGCTCTGCCAGCACGCGGTACGGCTGGCGACGGCCACGCCCGTGCCGCCGAGCAGGCTGCTGCTCCGGGCCGACGGGATGACCGTCGAGCTGGAGTGGGCGGCCGCGACCGCGAGCCTCACAACGATCCAGGTCGACCCGCCGACATCGATGTCGCCCGACACGGCGGCGACGGCGGGCACGAGCGGCGCTGACGGCGTCGAATACCTGCGCGCGCCGATGGTGGGCGCGTTCTACCGCGCGCCGGGTCCGGACGCCAAGCCGTTCGTCGAGGAGGGCGACATTGTCGAGGTCGGCCAGCAGATCGGCATTTTGGAGGCGATGAAACTCATGATCCCGGTCGAGGCGGACCGCGCGGCGCACATCGTGGAGGTGATCGCGGTGGACGGAACCATCGTGGAGTTCGGCGAGCCACTCCTCGCCATCGTCCCGCTCGACGCGGCGTGACGCGGGGTCGGAATGTTTGCCAAGGTCCTCATCGCCAACCGGGGCGAGATCGCGCTGCGGATCGCCCGCACCTGCCGTGGTCTCGGCATTCGCACCGTCGCCGTGTATTCCAGCGAGGACGCCGACGCGGCCGTGCTCGGCGTCACCGACGAGGCCGTCCGGATCGGGCCGCCGCCGGCGAAGCGCAGCTACCTCAGCATCCCGGCGATCATCGGCGCCGCCCGACGGACCGGGGCCGACGCGATCCACCCGGGATACGGATTCCTCTCCGAGGACGTGGACTTCGCCGAGGTCTGCACCACCTCGGGCCTGACGTTCATCGGTCCACCCGCGCCGGTCCTGCGCCGACTCGGCGACAAGGCTCTGGCGCGGGCCGCGATGGCGGAGGCGGGGCTGCCGTTGCTGCCCGGCACCGTGGACCCGGTGGAAAGCCTCGCTGAGGCACAGGAGACCGCGCGGGAGATCGGATATCCGGTGATCATCAAGGCCGTCGGTGGTGGCGGTGGGCGCGGGATGCACGTGGCCACGACCGCGGACGAGCTTCCCGGCGCGTACCAGCGCGGCAGGTCGGACGCGCAGGCGTTCTTCGGCAACAGCCAGGTGTTCCTGGAGCGGTACCTGCCCTTCGCCCGCCACGTGGAGGTACAGGTCCTGTGCGACGGCGAGGGCAGAGGGGTGCACCTGGGTGAGCGGGACTGCAGCGTGCAGCGCCGGCACCAGAAACTCATCGAGGAGACGCCCGCTCCGCACCTGCCCGCCCACCTGCTGGACGAGATGAAGCGACTCGCCCTGCACGGTGCGCTGAGCGTCGGGTACGTCGGGTGCTGCACGTTCGAGTTCCTCGTCGACGACCGCGGAGGCTTCTACTTCCTGGAGGTCAACTGCCGGATCCAGGTCGAGCACCCGGTGACCGAGATGGCCACCGGCGTCGACCTGGTCCGCGAGCAGATCCGGGTCGCAGCCGGGTACCCGCTCGGCTTCAAGCAGGAGGACATCGTGCCGCGCGGCGCGGCGATCGAGTGCCGGGTCAACGCCGAGGACCCGGAGCGGGGCTTCGTGCCCACGCCCGGGCTCCTGACCGAGTTCCGGCCGCCCGGTGGCCCGTTCGTCCGCGTCGACACCCACGGCTTCCCCGGCCTGACGATCTCGTCGTCCTACGACTCTTTGCTGGCGAAGGTCGTCGTCTGGGCGCCAGACCGCGACGAGGCGATCGACCGGATGCGCGCCGCGCTCGAAGAATTCCGGGTCGCCGGGGTCAGCACTACGTCCGCCTTCTTGCGGCGGGTCCTCGACGAGCCGGCCTTCCGGCAGGGTCTGCACAGCACTGCACTCGTCGAGGGCATGACCCAGCCCGGCTGACCATCGCGCCTTCCACCTGGATGTTCCGCCACGGCGCAGGGACGCCGTGGCGGAACCGGTCCCGGCGCCGAGAGCGCCGTGGATCACGAGGGATTCCGGAGGTTACTCAGCCACGTGGGGAATTCTGCCGGCCGGGCGTGGTGAACGCCTCGGTCGCAATGCGGATGCCGGCGTTGTTGTAGGCAATCTGACGCAGGATCTTGCCGTAGAGCGGGGTCCGCGACACGAGCGAGGCCATCTTCGGCCGGACCCGCGCCGCCATGCCGGTGGTGGACAGCATTACCTTGCTCTGCGCGACCTGGAACCGCATGACCCGGTCGATGTCCCGCTGCCGGGCCAGGAACGCCCCGAGCCGCGCCGAACTCGGGTCACCTGCCTGCCACGAATCCACGAGGATCGGGTGCAGCACCACGGCGTCCTGGATGGCCAGCATGATGCCCTGCGCACCGATGGGGCTGTGGGTGTGCGCGGCGTCGCCGATGAGCACGAGCCCGTCGCGCACCCACGTTGCGGCGCGCCCCGAGAACACGTCGAGCAGGCTGAGATCCCTGAGGCTGGTGACGTGCTCACGGATCAGCTCGGCGTACGGCGGGACCGCGGCGCCGATGCGCTCCTTGAGGCCGTCCAGCCCTTCCCCGACCACCTCGTTGTAGCGACCGTGCGGGAGCGTCCAGCCGAGTTGGATGGAGTCGGGGACGGAGACGTAGCTGAGCACCGGCTCCCCGCCGGCACGGAAGATGCGCACGTCGCGCGGCGCCTCGCCGGGCACGGGAACCTTGAGCCACAGCACGTCGCGCTCGAAGACGTCCAGCCGGCCGTCTTCGATCCCCGCGAGGCGACGCACCTTCGAGTACCGGCCGTCGGCACCGATGACACAGTGGGCGTTGACGACGAGTTCGCGGTCGGTGATCACGCCGGTGGTACGGCTGCCGTCGCGCAGCAGGGCGGTGACCCGGTTGCCGTCGACGTAGGTGAACTCGTCGAAGCGGCGGCACTGACCGAGCAGTTCCTCCAGCACGTGCCGCTGCGGGATGCTCAGCAGGTAGTTGTACGGCGCGGGTAGTGCCCGATAGTCGCTGTCGAGCAGGACCCGATCGCCGTCCTCCAGCCGGAACCGGTGATGCTCGTGGGCACCTCGCGCCCGAGCGGCGTCGAGCACACCGAGCTCGTCGAGCAGGCTCAGCGCACCCGGTTGCAGGATCTCGCCCCGGTACTCGCGCTCGAAGCTGCGCGAGCGCTCGACGAGCGTGACCCGGGCGCCGGAGCGCACCAGCAGGAGCGCGAGCACCAGGCCGGCCGGGCCGGCGCCGACCACGCAGAAGTCGGTCTCGACGTCAGCCACGGCCGTCCTCGTCCGGCGCGCCGAACCAGGTCGTCAGCGCCTGACGCAGCCCGGTACGGGTCTCCTCCTGCACGGCGTCCAGCGGCGCCGCCCAGACCACGTGCCCGTCGGGGCGCAGCAGCAACGCCTTCACCTCCGGCTTGTCCACCGGATCGGCGGTGACAACCTCGACCCGCCGCGCCCAACCCCCCTGGAGCGCGGAGGCCTCCAGCAGGTCGCCCAGGACCAGCAGCACACCCCGACCCGAGCGGAGCAGCTCGGCGACCCGGCCCCGCCCGTCCGCCGTTCGGATGGCGATGGCGGGGGCGTACCCGCCGACCAATGGATCCGCCTCGTCGGCGGGGTCGAAGGCGTACCGGACGTCCGTGCCGCTGACGAGTCTGGAGAGGAACAGGTTGACCGCGTCGAGCGCGAGCAGTTGCCCGAACAGCTCACGGAGGGGGTTGATGCGCTCGTCGGGATTCATGAGCGCGAGCTGGGCCTGCGTCTCGCGCAGCACCGCCCGCGCGACCGGCTGGCGTTCCCGGGCGTAGGTGTCGAGCAGTCCCTTCGGTGCCCAGCCGTTGACCTCCGCGGCAAGCTTCCAGCCAAGGTTCATGGCGTCCTGGAGGCCGAGGTTCAGTCCCTGCGCGCCGATCGGGAAGTGCACGTGCGCGGCATCACCGGCGAGGAGGATTCGGCCGCTGCGGTACTTCTCCGCGAGACGGGTCGCGTCGGTGAACCGGGACAGCCACTGCGGGTCGCGCAGCCGCACCTCCTGGCCGGTAACCCGCAGGATGCTCTCGCGCAGCTCGTCGAGCGTGACCGGGGCGGTCCGGTCCGCGTGCTCGCGGCCGAATTCGGTCGTCAGCACGCGTGTCGTCGGTGCCTCGAGGGCGACCGCCATCAGCAGGCCGTTCGCCGTACGCATGGTGCCGGGGACGCCGGAGGGCAGCTTTTCCGGCTCCACGATCGTCACGTCGCCGAGGAGCGCGGCCACGGATCCGCCGGTGCCCGGGAACTCGATGCCCGCAAGCTTCCGGACGGTGCTGCCACCGCCGTCACACCCGACCAGGAAGTCCGCCCGCAACTCGTACTCGGTGTCGCCCTCCCGCACCTGGACGGTGACCGTGTCGTCGTCCTGGCGCAGGTCGACGACCTCGTGGCCGCGACGGATCTCGGCGCCGAGTTCCCGGGCGTGGGCCTCGATCAGCCGCTCGGTGCGGGCCTGCGGGATCAGCAACGAGTACGGGTGCTCACTTTCCAGGCCGGCCAGGTTGAGCAACGGCTTGATCCCGGCGAAGTGGGCGCTCGGCCACATCAAGTTGTCCTTGCGGAACCGGTCGAGCAGCCCGCGTGCGTCCAGGATCTCCAGTGTGCGCGGCTGCAACCGGAAGGCGCGCGAGTGCGGGTTGATGTCCGGTCGCTTCTCCAGCACCACCGCGCCCACCCCGGCGAGGCGCAGCTCCGCCGCGAGCAGCAGGCCGACAGGTCCTCCACCAACGACCACGACATCGACCGCCATCGCAACCTCTTTCCCTGGTGACACGTCCGGCCGAGCCTGGCTCGCAGGTCTCAAGGACACGTCGTGGTGTGGTCGAGTCGCCGGCTCAAACCGCCCTCGAAAACACGGCGCTAGCGTCTCGGCCAGCATCCACGGAAGGATCACCCATGGCGTTTCGACTCTTCACCTCGGAATCAGTGACCGAGGGACATCCCGACAAGATCGGGGACCAGATCTCCGACGCCATTCTCGACGCGCTCATCGGCGCGGATCCACGCAGTCGCGTGGCGGTCGAGACGCTTGTCACGACCGGCCAGGTGCACGTGGCCGGTGAGGTCTCGACGTGCGCGTACGCGGACGTCCCGCAGATCGTGCGGGACACGATCCTGGAGATTGGCTACGACTCGTCGAAGAAGGGGTTCGACGGTGCGTCGTGCGGGGTCAGCGTCTCCATCGGGTCGCAGTCGCCGGACATCGCCCAGGGTGTGGACGCGGCGATCGAGGTGCGGGAGGGTTCCGGCACGGATGATCTGGATCTCCAGGGCGCCGGGGACCAGGGCATGATGTTCGGGTTCGCGTGCAGCGAGACGCCCGAGCTGATGCCCTTGCCGATCGCACTGGCGCACCGGTTGGCCCGTCGGTTGGCCGCGGTGCGCAAGGACCACACGATCCCGTACCTGCGGCCGGACGGAAAGACGCAGGTGACGATCGAGTACGACGGGCTGCGCCCGGTTCGATTGCACACCGTGGTGGTGTCGAGCCAGCACGCGCCGGGCATCTCGTTGGAGTCGCTGTTGACCCCGGACGTGCGCAAGCACGTGATCACGCCAGAGCTCGAGGGTCTGGGGTTGGACGCCGAGGGATACCGACTGCTGGTGAATCCGACCGGGCGATTCGAGATCGGTGGTCCGATGGGTGATGCCGGCTTGACCGGGCGGAAGATCATCGTCGACACCTACGGCGGGTACGCCCGGCACGGCGGTGGGGCCTTCTCGGGCAAGGATCCGTCGAAGGTGGACCGCTCCGCGGCGTACGCGATGCGTTGGGTGGCCAAGAACGTGGTGGCCGCCGGGCTGGCCGAGCGCTGCGAGGCGCAGGTGGCGTATGCGATCGGCAAGGCGCACCCGGTGAGCCTGTCCGTGGAGACCTTCGGCACGGAGGTCGTCCCGGTGGAGCGGATCGAGCAGGCGATCGACGAGGTCTTCGACCTGCGTCCGGCGGCGATCATCCGGGATCTGGACCTGCTCAAGCCGGTGTACCGGCAGACCGCCGCCTACGGTCACTTCGGTCGGGAGCTGCCCGACTTCGCCTGGGAGCGGACGGACCGGATCGCCGAGCTCAAGTCCATCGCACTCTGAGAGGCACTCATGACGACCATCGCACTGCCCGAAACGGTCTCGCCTGATACGAACCGCGACTTCAAGGTGGCCGACCTTTCCCTGGCGGCCTTCGGGCGTAAGGAAATCGAGCTCGCCGAGCACGAGATGCCCGGCCTGATGGCGATCCGCCGTGAGTTCGCCGCCGCGCAGCCGCTGCGTGGCGCGCGGATCACGGGTTCGCTGCACATGACGATCCAGACCGCGGTGCTGATCGAGACCCTGACCGCGCTGGGTGCACGAGTGCGCTGGGCCAGTTGCAACATCTTCTCCACCCAGGACCACGCGGCCGCCGCGGTCGCCGTCGGCCCGGACGGCACGCCGGAGCGGCCGTCCGGGATTCCGGTGTACGCCTGGAAGGACGAGACGCTGGAGGAGTACTGGTGGTGCACCGAGCAGGCGCTGCGGTGGCCGGCCGGGTGCGGCCCGAACATGATCCTCGACGACGGCGGTGACGCCACGCTGCTGGTGCACAAGGGCGCCGAGTTCGAGCACGCCGGCGTGGTCCCCGCACCGGACGCCGCCGACTCGGAGGAGTACGCGGTCATCCTCGGCGTGCTGAAACGGTCGTTGCGGGAGGACAACGGTCGCTGGACCCGGGTCGCGGCCGGAATCAGGGGCGTGACCGAGGAGACCACCACGGGGGTGCACCGGCTGTACGAGATGCAGCGGGCCAAGACACTGCTGTTCCCGGCGATCAATGTCAACGACTCGGTGACGAAGTCGAAGTTCGACAACCGGTACGGCTGCCGGCACTCCCTCGTCGATGGCCTCAACCGGGCCACCGACGTACTGATTGGTGGGAAGGTCGCGGTCGTGTTCGGCTACGGCGACGTGGGCAAGGGCTGCGCGGAGTCGTTGCGAGGCCAGGGCGCCCGGGTCATCGTGACCGAGGTCGACCCGATCTGCGCCTTGCAGGCGGCAATGGACGGCTACCAGGTCGCCACCATCGACGACGTCGTCGCGACCGCGGACATCTTCGTCACCGCGACCGGCTGCCTGGATGTGATCACCGCCGAGCACATGGCGCGAATGAAACACCAGGCCATCGTCGGTAACATCGGCCACTTCGACAACGAGATCGACATGGCTGGCCTGGCCAGACGCTCCGACGTCACCCGGATCACCATCAAGCCGCAGGTCGACGAGTGGAAGTTCGACGACGGCCACTCGATCATCGTGCTGTCCGAGGGCCGGCTGCTCAACCTCGGCAACGCCACCGGACACCCGTCGTTCGTCATGTCCAACAGCTTTGCCAACCAGGTCATCGCGCAGATCGAACTGTTCACCAAGCGCGAGCAGTACTCGACCGGCGTCCACACCCTGCCCAAGCACCTCGACGAGAGGGTCGCCCGCCTGCACCTCGACGCCCTCGGCGTCAGGCTCACCGAGCTGACCAGAAAGCAGGCCGACTACCTCGGCATCCCCGTCGAAGGCCCGTACAAGGCAGACCACTACCGGTATTAGGCGGTGATCGGAATGCAGATCGTGGCGATCACAGGCTCCATAGCCACCGACCATCTCATGCGCTTTCCCGGCAGGTTCGCCGACCAGATCGTCGCCGACAAGTTGGCGACCGTCTCGCTGTCGTTCCTCGTGGACGACCTCGTCGTACGGCGGGGCGGTGTGGCTGCCAACATCGCCTACGGGATGGGGCAGCTCGGACGGCGCCCCGTCGTCGTCGGCGCGGTGGGACTCGACTTCGCCGAATACCGCGCGTGGCTGGAGCGGCACGGCGTCGACTGCGACCACGTCCAGGTGAGCAGCTCCGCGCACACCGCCCGGTTCGTCTGCACCACCGACGAGGTCATGTGCCAGATCGCCTCCTTCTACCCGGGTGCGATGCGGGAGGCCGCCTCCATCGATCTCGCGGCCGTCGCCCGCCGTACCGGCCGCCCGGATCTGGTCGTGATCGGCACTGACGATCCCGCGGCGATGCTGCGGCACGCGGCGACCTGCCGTCGGGAGGGGTGGCGGTTCGCCGCCGACCCGTCCCAGCAGTTGGCCATCATGCCCGGTGAGGATGTGCTGGAATGCATCCGCGGCGCCGAGTACCTGCTCACCAACGAATACGAGGCGCACCTTCTCGCGTCGAAGACCGGCCTGTCGCAGGAGGCCCTGGCCGATCTGGTCGACGTCAGGGTGACGACGCTCGGTGAGCGCGGAGTGCACATCACCGAGCGGGGCTGCGCGCCGAGGCAGGTCCCCGCCGTTGTGGTGTCCGAGCCGGTCGACCCGACCGGGGTCGGCGACGCCTTCCGCGCCGGTTTCTTCACCGGTCTGGCCTGGGGGCTGTCACTGCGGGAGGCCGCACAGGTCGGCTGCCTCCTCGCCGCTTACACCCTGGAGACGGACGGCGCCCAGGAGTACGTGGTGGAGCCGGACCTCTTCTGCGCCCGACTGGCCGTGACCTACGGCGACGCCGACGCGATCAGAGTGCGCGACGCGTGGACGGGCTCGTCCCCACGGCAGACCCCGGATCTGGTCGGTGGTCGACACGAGTAGGCCGGTGTCGCTTGACTTCCTACATCGTAGAACTACTCTACTTCGTAGAGATTTCTACGGTGTAGGAGGAGTCAGTCATGGCGACGCTCGGGCGCTGGTGCTTACGGCACAGGTACGTCGTGATCCTGATCTGGGTCGCGGTTCTCGGCGGTCTCGGCGTGTCCAACAGCGCCGTCGGAAGTGCGTACAACGACACCTTCTCCCTGCCTGGGACCGAGTCGACCAAGGCGCTGGACCTGCTGCAGCACTCCTTCCCGGCGACATCCGGTGACACGATCACCGTGGTATGGCACAGCACCAACGGCTCGGTCGAGGATCAGGCCGTACGTGACCGCATGACGTCGACGCTCCAACGTATCGACGACTCGGCGCACGTCTCCGGCGTGATGAGCCCGTACGGCGAGCTCGGCGGCACGCAGATCAGCGGCGACAAGAAGACGGCATACGCGCTGGTCAACTTCGATGACCAGGCGAACCAGCTGCCCACCAAGGTCTTCACCGACATCATCGAGATCGGCGAGGACGCCCGCACCGACGGCCTCCAAGTGGAGCTGGGCGGCATCGCCATCCAGGCGAGCGAGCAGGGGCCGTCCTTCGGGGCCGAGCTGTATGTCGGGCTCATCGCCGCAGCCGTCGTACTCTTCCTCGCATTCGGCTCGCTCGCCTCGATGTTCCTGCCGCTGCTCACCGCGATCGTCGCGCTCGGCGCCGCACTCTTCACCGTCGGAGTGCTCAGCCACGCCATGACGATCGGCACCACGGCGCCCACCCTCGCCGCTCTCATTGGGCTCGGTGTCGGCGTCGACTACGCGTTGTTCATCGTGACGCGGCACCGCAACGGCATCAAGGCCGGACGTACCCCCGATGAGTCGATCGGCAACGCGCTGAACAGCTCGGGCCGCGCGGTCCTGTTCGCCGGCGGGACCGTCGTCGTGGCCCTGCTCGGCCTCTTCGTCCTTGACATCGCGTTCATCAGTGGCATGGCGGTCGGCGCGGCGGTCACCGTCGCGTTCACCGTGGCGGCGTCCTTCACCCTGCTGCCTGCGATGCTCGGCGTCATCGGCACCCGGGTGCTCAGCCGGCGGGAGCGCAAGCGGCTCGCCGAGTTGGGCCCGAAGGTCGACAACGGGGGCCGCTACTGGACGCGGTTCTCCGGCTTCGTGCGTCGCCGCCCCGCTCTCCTGGCTCTGTTCTCGCTGGCCGTCATGGCGGTACTCATCATCCCGTTCTTCTCGCTCCGGCTCGGCGCCGCTGATCAAGGCAATCTCCCCGAGGAGACGACGGCCCGCCGCTCCTACGACCTGCTCGCGCAGGGCTTCGGGCCCGGCTTCAACGGTCCGCTGCTGCTGGTCGCCCAACTGCCGCCGGGTGGCGGTGGTGACGCCACCCTGCAGACGCTCGCCGACCGGGTCAAGGCGACCCCGGGCATCGCCGCGGTCAGCGTGCCGATTCCCAACGAAGCCGGCACGACGGCCATCCTGCAGGCGATCCCGACCACCGCACCGCAGGACGAGGCGACCACCAAGACGATCGCCAGGCTCCGGGACGACGTGATCCCGTCGGTCACCCAGGGCACCGGGGTAACCGTCCACGTCGGCGGCCTGACCGCGATTTTCGACGACTTCGCGGAGGTGTTCGCCGACAAGCTGCCGCTGTTCATCACGGTCATTGTGGGGCTCGGCTGTCTGCTGCTGCTCATCGCGTTCCGCAGCATCGTCGTGCCGCTCACCGCCGCCGCGATGAACCTGCTCGCCGCCGGAGCCTCGTTCGGTGTGGTGATCGCGGTCTTCCAGTGGGGTTGGGACATCAACCTCATCACCATCGGCAGAGAGGGGCCGATCGAGTCCTACCTGCCGGCGCTGATGCTGGCCGTCCTCTTCGGACTCTCGATGGACTACCAGGTGTTCCTCGTGAGCCGGATCCACGAGGAGTGGGTCAACACGCGGGACAACGGCCGGGCCGTCCAGGTGGGGCAGGCCGAAACCGGGCGGATCATCACCGCCGCCGCGACCATCATGATCCTGGTGTTCGGCTCCACCGGTCTCGGCGACGAGCGGACCTTCTCCGAGTTCGGCATCGGGCTCGCGGTCGCGGTCGCGCTGGACGCGTTCATCCTGCGCACGTTCCTGGTGCCCGCGGTGATGCATCTCCTGGGACGGTCCAACTGGTGGCTGCCCGGCTGGCTCGACCGGATCCTGCCGCACGCGTCGATCGACCCGCCTGACGACTACCGGACCTCGGCACCGTCGAATCTGCAGACCACCGCCAAGTAGGGGCTGGCAGCGGCCCGAACTCGTACGCACGCTGAGCCCCGCCCGAGCCGATCGGCTCGACCGAGTTCGGCGCCAGCGCGCTGACGAGCTGTGCGTCCTCG
>NZ_JBEYTI010000013.1:54504-181091 GCF_040642975.1 Micromonospora sp. NPDC047548 | reverse complement strand
AGCAGCCCGGCCGGGGCCGGGTGGGTAACGGCCCGCGTGGCGGCTCGGCGCTGCTCACGCTCGGCCGGCTCGTCGTCGCTGGCGGCGATGACCGGTAGCGGCGCGTCACCACGTACGACGTCAGCGGCGTATCCGCAGGTCGCCGCGTCGAGAGCGTCACCGTCCAGGCCAGCCAGGACCCGCCGGAAGGTGCGCTCGCTGGGCACCGTGTACCGGCCACGCAACGGGTTGAACCGGGCCCCGAGACGGTGCAGGACATCCTGCGGGGTCCGCGCCGCCCACTGCCGGATCGCGGTCACCGAGTCGTTACCCACCACCAACGTGGCGCACGCGGTCAGGACCAGAATCACCAGCAACGGATGCCGAAGCCCCCGCAGCCGCCGCGGATCAGGTACCTGCCGCAGCCTGTCGAGCAGCGACGACGCCACCGACCACGGATCACCAGCCACCGAATCCGCAGCCACCGAATCCGCGGTAACCGAGTCCGTAGCGAGCTCGGCCTCCCACAGGGCCAGATCGGCAAGGTGGTCAACAGCAGGGCTGATCGGGGAAGATGACAACACGAGCGCGGCTCCTGAGACGATCTTCTGGCGTAGACACCCGAAAGATCATCAGAAGCCGCGCTCGTCCCACAACTCCAGCCCCGTCCGGTCCTTAACCTGGACAGAACGCCTCAAGCCGGAACAACGCCGGGGCCGTGCACCGACCCCAGCGCCGACGTCGCGGATCGGTCGGTCAACTGCGACGCCGTGCAGATCAGATCCACAGCCCGGGCGATCGGTTTCTTCAGGTTGTAGGTGAGGAACACTCCCGCGACCGACATGACCTTGGGATCGGCGAGCGGCTTGATCAAGTTCTCGAGCGCGTCCGGCGCGAGCGCCGAGTCGGAGTCGATCGTGAGGTAGGCGTCGGCCCAGCCGGCGAAGCGCAGGGACGCGGCGACATGAGTGGCCCGCTTGCCCCGATTCCGGTCGCGCACCCAGACGAGCGGGATGCCCACCTCGTTCGCGGCCTCGATCGCCCACAACTCGGTGGGCAGGTAGTCCACCTTGTTCGAGCCGTCATCGCGGACGAAGATCGCGTCCGGAAGGCGGGTCTGCCCGAGGAGGCCGCGGATGGTCGCGATTACCGCGTCGACGTCCTCGTTGTAGAGCGGGACGACCGCCACCACCTTCATCTTCGCCAACGCGGCAGCCTGCCTGGGCTTGACCCGTCTGGGGCGATCGAAGGTCGCGAGAAGGACCTGCAGGAAGAACATGAGGTAGGCGAACGCGTAAACGACCTCGAACGCGGACACGCCAGTGGCAAAGTTCTCGAACCGGGTCGCGTGGTGGAAGAGCCACAGCGACGAGGCACCGAGCATGAGGATCACCGCAGGCAGGGCTCGGCCGGGAGTCCACCGTGCGGTCTTGGCGGCCTTCGTCACGGCTTCATCCCGCGTCTCCAGAAGAGGCGCACGGCCAACGCGAAGATCGCCACGACGCCGACCGCGGCAAGGAGTATTTCGAACAACCCAAGGTGGGAAGGCACGTGAACCCAGCTTTCAATCGGGGATGGTCGCCCCTGGCCAGCCGGGTCATGCTACCTGAAGGCGGCGGCCCGGCAATGCCCCTGCTCAGCGGCAGTGCGAGAACTCTCAGGCTCGCTGAGATATTCGCCGGTCCCTTTTGCAGTTGCCCTCTGGTGGCAGTCGGATCGGTGAGATCCCTGGTGAGCTCCGCCCCGCACTCTTCCGCTAGCCTGTGCGCCATGACCTACGACCACGGCGAGGGCGCACCCCCACGTGGTCGGGGCCAGTTCTGGGATCAGCGGAGCGATTCCGCTGATGTTGATGTTTCCCGGCACGGCGACGTCGGGCCGCAGCGGCCCGACTACGAGCCGCATCCGCAACGGGCCGGCGAGGGCCAGCATGGCAGCCGCCCGTACGCCGCGGGTCATAACGAGCCATGGCCGCCGCAGCGGTACCCGACAGAGCCGCCAGCTGGCTTCACAACGCCGGGCCAGCACCCGGCGTTGCGCGGTGACCCGGCTCAGCGGACCGGGCCGTATCGGGATGGTGAGCACGCCGCCCCCAACCAGTACGGCAACCCCGGTCCGTACGGCATGCCCGGCGACTACGACGCGACGCAGTACGGCGGCGATCCGCGCCAGAGCGGCACCGCCGCGGCCTACGGCGGCCAGTCCGGCGACCACGGCGTCGGTCCGAGACGTGAGCCGGAGCAGTACGGAGCGGCCCGCCACCAGCCCCAATCGACCTTCCACGAGCCCGACGGGGCCGACGCGGGACCGAAGGCCGGGCGCCGGTCCCGCACGCCGCTCGTCTTCGCGATCATCTTCGTGTTGCTGGTGATCAGCGGCGGTGCCGGCTGGTACTACCTGCGGGGCTCGGCCGATCAGCCCCCCACCGAACTGGGCCGTAGGGTCGCGGACCGGCAGGTCGACCCCGTGCCGCTGACCGCGACCGAGGTTTTCGGCTCCGAGACGATTCCCGGCGCCAAAGGCGGAGGGTCGTACAAGGTCCTCAAGACGCAGGCATCCACCGACTGTAAGACGGCTGCCGGTGGTGCCATCGCGGAGATCCTGACGACGGCCGGCTGCACCCAGGTGGTACGGGCGACGCTGACGTCGTCCGATGGCGCCCTGGTCATCACGGCTGGCCTCTTCAACCTCGAAACCCAGAAGAAGGCCGAGCAGGCGGCGGCCGTGATCAAGACCGCCGTCGATACGCAGAAGGGCCGGTTCAGCGGCCTGGTCGCGGGTGGCTCGTCGAACCTCATCAATCGAGCCGCCGCGAACCTGGCCTGGGAGGTGCGCGGTCACTACCTGGTGTACTGCCTCGTCGGCCACGCGGAAGGCAGCGCGATCGCGGTGGACGACCCCCGTACCCAATCGGTCCGGAACGACCTGGTGGTGAGGCACCTCGGCGACGTCGTGATCCACAAGCGCGAGACCGGCGCCGGCCCGACGGCGGTTCGCTCGACGCAGCCGTCCTGACCGCATATCTGCGACATCCCGCTCGTCCTCTCCGCCCGAACGTCGCAGGCGGGGATCAACCGGTGGTCGGACGAGAGCTTTCACCTGGTGATACGCCACATGAGATACTTTCGACCGTGCCCCTCAGCAAGACGCAACTGATCGCTGTACTCGGTAACGAGTTGTGGTGCTCCACCCTTGTCCCCAACGCGCCCTGGTTGACCGCGGAGCTACGCGAGCGGATGAAGCGGCCGCGCGTCGGTGACCTGGTCGTCGAGTTCTCTGCGGGGCAGCGCGGCGACCCGGACGGCGTCGGATGGCTACGCGGGATCGAGTTCGCGGACGGCCGCGGGGGTGACAGCGTGAACATCGACGGCAGACGCATTGTCGACGCATGGGTGATTGAGCCGGTCGACAAGCCCGGACAGACGATCCGATGGAGCAACGCGACGTTCTTCGCGATTCCGCTACAGAGTGCTCGACAGTGGCTGGCTCGCTAGCCCAGGGACCTATGGGCAGGGACGCGGCGGTCCGGCCGCCTGCCGGCGGAGCGCGTCGAACGGCCAGCGGGGAAACCGGAGCTGCCTGTTGCGGAGGCTCCGCACCTACCTGAAATAGCAACCCGTGAACCTGTACGGACTTAAGGCCGTGCGCAAGGGTGAGGGGTCAGGTGGTGAGGCGGTCTGTGGGGGTGCGGGCGAGGGGGACGACCAGCACGGCCTCGGTGCCGCCGGTGGCGCCGTTGCGCAGCTCGATGCTGCCGCGCAGCTCGCCGGTGACCAGGGCCCGGACGATCTGCAGGCCGAGGTTGGCGCCCCGCTCGGCGTCGAACTGCTCGGGCAGGCCGCGGCCGTTGTCCGCCACCGACACGTGCAGCTGCTTGCGAAGCCGGTGCGCAGAGACCACCACCTCGGGCTCCGCCCCATCCCGGGCGGCGGCCGCGCCCTCCTCGCCCGCTGGCGGGAAGCCGTGCTCGACGGCGTTGAGCAGCAGTTCGTTGAGGATCATCACCAGCGAGGTGGCGACCTCGGCGGGCAGTACGCCGAAGCTGCCCCTGCGTCGCATGCCGACGCTCACCTCGGTCGCCGCGACCTCGGTGGCCGCGCTGGCCACCCGGTCGACGATCCCGTCGAACTCGACCGCCTCGTCGCTGGACATGGAGAGCGTCTCGTGCACGAGGGCGATCGAGGCGACCCGGCGGACCGACTCCTCCAGGGCGACCCGGGCCTCCGGCATGGAGACCCGGCGCGCCTGGAGGCGTAGCAGCGCGGCGACGGTCTGGAGGTTGTTCTTCACCCGGTGGTGGATCTCCCGGATGGTGGCGTCCTTGGTGATCAGCGCGCGGTCCCGGCGGCGTACCTCGGTGATGTCGCGGACCAGCACCAGCGCGCCGATCGGCACGCCGGCCGGAATCAGCGGCAGCGATCGGGTGAGCACGGTGGCGCCCCGGGCGTCGATCTCCCGCCGGGGCGGGGCCTCACCGCGCAGCGCGGCGAGCACGCCGTTGGCCGCGTCGGTCCCCTCCAGCGGGTCGCTGGCCAGCCGCCGGTGCAGTTTGGCCAGGTCCTCCCCCACCAGGTGGGAGGCGTGGCCCAGGCGCCGGTACGCCGACTGCGCGTTCGGGCTGGCGTAGGTGACCTTGCCGTTGGCGTCCAGCCGGACCAGGCCGTCGCCGACCCGGGGCGCCGAGGTGGTCTCCCCCGGGTGCCGGGGCGGCGGGAAGGTGCCGTCGGCGATCATCTGGGCCAGGTCGTCGGCGGTGGTGAGGTAGTTCAGCTCCAGCTGGCTGGGGGTACGGGCGGTGGAGAGGTTGGTGTCCCGGCCCACCACGGCGACCACCTCACCGGCCGCCCCGTCGGCGGTGCGCAGCCGGACCGGAATCGCCTCGTGCCGGGCGGGCACGTCGCCGTACCAGACCGGGTCGCCCTCCCGCCAGATCCGGCCCTGCCGGTGGGCGACCTCCAGGTGCGCCACCTCCGGCCCGCCGACGATCCGCCCCACCTGGTCGTCGAGGTACGCGGTGGGGGCGGTCGTCGGGCGGACCTGGGCGACGCAGAGGAACGTCCCGTCGTTGTCCACCGGCACCCAGAGCAGCAGGTCGGCGAAGGAGAGGTCGGACAGCAGCTGCCAGTCCCCCGCGATCCGGTGCAGGTGGTCGATGTCGGCCGGCCGGAGCTGGGTGTGCTCCTCGGCGAGGTCGCGCAGCGTGGACACGCCACCCAGCGTGCCACGTCGGGCCTCACCTCGTCGCGGTGACCTTCTTCAGCCCGCGCGGTGCGTCCGGGTCCTCGCCGCGGGCCAGCGCCAGCGACATCGCGAGCCGCTGCAGGGGCAGGATGTCCAGCAGCGGGGCGTACCGCTCGTCGACCTCGGGCACGGCCATCCGGGTGGCCCCCTCGACCTCGGCGGAGCCGACGACCACCACGTCGGCGCGGCGCTCGCCGAGCCGGGGCAGCACCTCCCCCATGGACCGGCCGCCCGGACCGGAGCCGACCACGGCCAGCACCGGTACGTCCGGATCGGTCATCGCGAGCGGGCCGTGCAGCAGGTCGGCGCCGGAGAAGGCGAGCGCCGGCAGGTAGGAGGTCTCCATCAGTTTCAGCGCGGCCTCCCGGGCGGTCGGGTAGGCGTACCCCCGGCCGGTGGTCACCAACCGGCCGGCGAAGCGGTAGCGCGGCGCGAGCTGGTCCGGGGTGGGGTCGGCCAGGGTGCGCTCGGCCAGCCCGGGCAGGGCGTCCAGTGCGGCCCGCTCGTCGGCCGGTAGCACTCCGTCGCCGGCGCGGATGCCCTCGACCAGCATCAGCAGGGCCAGCAGCTCGGCGGTGTACGTCTTGGTGGCGGCGACGGCCCGCTCGTGCCCGGCGGCGATGTCGACGGAGAGCTCGGCGGCCTCGGCCAGCGGGGAGCCGGGCGCGTTGGTGACCGCCAGGGTGAGCGCCCCGGCGGCGCGGGCGGCGCACAGCACCTCGGTGAGGTCGGGCGAGCCCCCGCTCTGGCTGACCCCGACGACCAGGGCGTCGGAGAGGGCGGGGCGGGCCCCGTAGAGGGTGACCACGCTCGGCGAGGCCAGCCCGGCCGGAAGCCCGAGCCGGATCTCCGTCAGGTACGCCCCGTAGAGCGCGGCGTGGTCGGAGGTGCCCCGGGCGGTGAAGACCACGTGCCGGGGGCGCCGCTGCGCGATCACCGCCGCGACGCGGGCGACCGCCCCGGCGTGCTCGGCGGAGAGCAACCGGGCGTAGCCGGCCGGCTGCTCGTCGATGTCGGCGGCCATCCCGGCCCCTGGACGCGTCACGGAAGCTCCTCCCACTGCGCGATTGCCGCGCGTTTCGTGCTCAGTCTTGCACCTTTGCTCGCATCCGAGCAATCGTACGAGCAGCAATGCGCAGTGGATCACCGAATCGACGCGGCATCACCTAGGCTTGCCCAGCCCCGGGAACCACTGCGAGCGAGAGGCCGACGTGTCGGAAGGACCTGACGAACCCGCGCTGTCCGCCGTGGAGGAGCTCGCGCTCGCCCGGCTGGCGCTCGACGAGGGCGACCTGCCGCACGCCGCCGGGCACCTCGCCGCCGCCCTGGTCCAGGCCCCGACCCTGCCCGAGGTGCACGAGACGCTGGCCCGCATCGCGGCGGCCTCCGGCGGCGACCTGGACCTCTTCCCGCTCGGCCAGCGCGTCTTCGTCGGCGCGGTGGTGGCCCGCGCCCACCTGCTCGCCGCCGCCGGGCGCCCGGCCGAGGGGCTCGACCTGTTGGTCGCGGCAACCGGGCACGCGCCCGGCGTCGACTGGGCCGGCGTGCCCTGGGTGCTCGCCCCCGAACTGGCGCAACGGCTCGACCCGGAGCGCGCCGCCCGGATCCTGATGCAGGTCTGCGCCGCCGTGCCCGACCCGGTACCCCGGGCCGCCCGGGGGCCGGTCCTGCCGTACCTCGCCCTCGCCCGCAACGCGGTGACCGCGCATCCGCGCCACGCGCTGCTGCTGGGCGCGGCGTCCGCGCTGGCCCGGCGCCTCGGCGAGGTCGCCCTCGCCGTCACCTGGGCCAGCCGGGGGGTACGCGCGGAACCGTCCAAACTGGGCGAGGTCTGGCTCGGGTACGCGTACCGCAGCGCGGGCCGCACCCGCGACGCCCTGGCCGCCCTCGAACGGGCCGTCGGCCACGACCCCGACGACCTCGCCGTGTACGCGGACATCGCCGGCACCCTGGCCGACGCCGGCCGGCTGGACGCGGCGCTGGAGTGGATCGACCGGGCGCTGGCGCGCGACCCGACCTTCGACTGCGCCGTGCACACCGCGCACCGGCTGCGCTACCTGCGCGACGGGGACGTGGCGCACCTGGTCGCGCTCGCCGACTTCGTCCGGGACCATCCCGACGACAGCCACGAGCACGGCGACCTGGCCGAGTGCTGCCGGGGCCGGCCCTGGCTGGGGCAGGTCACCCCGGCGGGCGGCGCGATGGTCGACGCGCTCCGCCGCGCGCTGGCCGCCGACGGCGCGCCCGGCGCGGCGGTACGGCTGGCGGCCGTCGAACCGCCGAGCGCGATGCGTACCGTGACGTCGGCCGTGCCGGGCCTCGACGTCGAGGTCACCGGCGTGGCCGACCCAGATCCGCGGGAACCGCGCCGGGCCACCACCTGCCAGCTCTGGCGCTACGACGGCACCACCGCGGCGCCCACCCTGCCGGTCCCGTCCGCCGACGCGGCGGACCGGGTGCGCCACCTCGCGCACCCCGCCTGGCCGCACCCGCCGGCCGCCTACGACGCCGCGGTGGGACTGGCCACCCTGGAGCTGGGCGACCTGCTGGGGCTGCTGGTACATCCGCCCGAGGCGCCCGCCACCGCGCTGGGCCGGGTGCTGACCGGGCAGGATCCGTCGCTCTGGGTGCGCTGCGCCCAGGTCTGGGCCTGCCTCGGCCTGCTGCACCACCGCACCGACGAGCCGTGGGCGGACTCCACCCGGCGCCGGGTGCTGGTCGAACTGGTCTGGGGCGTGGAGGACTGGATCACCGAGGCGGCGCTGTTCGCCCTGGTCACCGCCGCCTGGGTCGACCCCTCGGTACGCCCCGACGTGGCCCGGGTGATGGCCGAGCGGCTCCGCGACGTGGCGGAGGTGGCGCGAAACCGGCCGGTGCCGATCGCCAGGTCGCTGGCCCACCTGGCCCTGGCCACTCCGGCCCTGGACGAGACGACCACGGCGCTGGCCCACACCCTGACCGGTGCGCCGGTCGACCCGGCACGCCGCGGCGGGCTGGCCCGCGTCTGGGCCCGCCTGACCGCCCTCCTCCACCGCCGATAATCAAGCGGCCGCGCCGTACCCGGACAGGGACGACGCGGCCGCGACGGTGCGGGTCAGGCCACCGGGGCCTTGCCGAGGTCGGTCTCGGCCTGCTCCTCAGGGCTGGTCCCGGCGGGCGGGGCGTCGTTGGACGACCGCAGCGGGACCTCCTTGATGAACCAGGCGAGCAGTGGCACCACGATGGTGAAGAGCACCGCCCAGAGGAACACGTGGGAGATCGCGTCGGCGAGTCCGCCGAGCACCAGCTCCCGCGCCTGGGCCGGCAGCTCCTTGAGTTTCTCCAGGTCCAGCCCCCGGCCCTCGCCGGTGCCGCCGCTGAACGCGCCGCCGGCGGCCGAGTCGGCGAGCCGGTTGGCGAAGATGGCGCCGAAGAGGGAGATGCCGAACGAGCCGCCGATGGAGCGGAAGAAGGTGGCCGCGCCGCTCGCCGCGCCCAGGTCCTTCTGCTCGACGCTGTTCTGCGCGATCAGCATCGAGGTCTGCATGAGGAAGCCCATGCCGACGCCGAGCACGACCATGTAGAGCGAGGACTCTGCCTTGCCGGTGTCCACGCCGAGCCGGCTGAGCAGGATCATGCCGACGGCCATCACCACGCCGCCGACGATGGGGAACATCCGGTACCGGCCGGTTCTGGTGATCGCCCGGCCGACGACCAGCGAGACCACCAGCATGCCGAACATGAGCGGCAGCAGGAGCAGGCCGCTGTTGGTGGCCGAGGCGCCCTGCACGGTCTGCTGGTAGAGCGGCAGGAAGTTCATCGCGCCGAACATCGCGAAACCGAGCAGGAAGCCGATCAGCGAGATCAGCGCGAAGTTGCGGTTGGCGAAGAGTCCGAGCGGCAGGATCGGCTCGGGCACCCGGCGCTCGACGAACCCGAAGGCGACCAGGGCGACCAGGGCCAGCACGGCGAGGCCGAGGATCTGCGGGGAGGTCCAGTCGTACTCGTTGCCGCCCCACGTGGTCGTCAGCACGATCGCGGTGATGCCGACCGAGAGCAGCGCCGCCCCCAGCCAGTCGATCTTGTGCTCGGTGCGGTACTTCGGCAGGTGCATGGTGGTGGCCAGGACCAGCAGCGCAAGGCCGCCCAGCGGCAGGTTGACGTAGAACGCCCAGCGCCAGGAGAGGTGGTCGGTGATGAACCCGCCGACCAGCGGCCCGGCGACCATGGCGATGGCCATGATGCCGGCGATCATGCCCTGGTAGCGGCCCCGCTCGCGGGGCGGCACCAGGTCACCGATGATCGCCATGACGCCGACCATCAGACCACCGGCGCCCAGGCCCTGTACGGCCCGGAACGCGATCAGCTCGACCATGCCGTCGTTGGCACCGCCGAGCATCGCCGAGCCGGACATGCCGCAGAGCGCCGAGCCGATCAGGAAGATGACCACGGAGGTCAGGAAGACCGCCTTGCGCCCGTACAGGTCACCGAGCTTGCCCCAGATCGGGGTGGATACCGTGGTGCCCAGCACGTACGCGGTGACCACCCAGGTGAAGTGGTTGACGCCGCCGAACTCGCCGACGATCCGCGGCAGCGCGGTGCTGACGATCATGTTGTCGAGCATCGCGAGCATCATCGCGATCATCAGGCCGAACAGCACCACCCTGACGTTGGGTTTCGCCGCCGTCTGGCTTTCCTGACTCATGGGTAAGCTCCCCCGGAGATGTGACGCACTTACTTGCCGCCCGGCTAGTTACCTTACTAGCCGCACGGTAAGTTGGGCAGCGTAAGACCGTCAAGCGAGTTGGGTGGTGCAGGTGAGGGAGAGCACAGGCGGCACGCGTGAGCGTATCCAGGCCGTCGCGCTGGAGCTCTTCACCGAGCAGGGATACGAGAAGACCTCGCTCCGGGAGATCGCCGAGCGGCTCAACGTCACCAAGGCCGCGCTGTACTACCACTTCAAGAGCAAGGACGAGATCGTCAACAGCATGGTCGAGGACCGCCTGCGGCGGATCGACGAGCTGATCGCCTGGGCACGGACGCAGCCGGCCTGCCGGGCCACCCGGCGGGCGCTGCTCAACCGGTACGCCGACGCCATGTTCGCCAGCGAGCAGCCCTCGGTGATGCGGTTCTTCGAGAAGAACCAGACCGTGCTGAAGAGCCTCTCCGCCGGGCAGCAGATGCGCGAGCGGATGCTGGGCCTCGCCGACGAGCTGTGCCGGGGCGACGACTCGGCCGCCGCCCAGCTGCGCGCGACCCTGACGCTCTTCGCGGTGCACAGCAGCTGGTTCGCCGTGCGTACCCCGCACATCACCGACGAGGAGCGCAAGAAGATCGCGCTGGACGTCGCCGACGAGCTGCTCGCCGGGATCAACGAGCCGGCGCCCGGCGCCGATCAGGACTGACCGGCCAGCAGGTCCAGTCGCAGGCCCAGCAGCTCCACCCCGGGCACGGGCGCCCAGTCCTTCTCCGGCGTCCGGACGAAGCCGATCCGCTCGTAGAGCCGGTGCGCCGACCCGGCGAACCCACTGCGTACGCAGATCACCACGGCCGAGCAGCCCAGCGCGGCGGCCCGGTCGACGCAGGCCCGGGCCAGCGCCGCCCCGGCGCCACGGCCCTGGGCGGCCGGGTCCACGGCCAGCATCCGGAACTCCGCCTCGCCGGGACCGGAAAGCTCCGCGTACGGGCTGCCGGGCAATACGAAGGTCACCGAGCCGAGCAACCGGCCGGTCGCCTCGTCCACGGCCACCAGCACCTCGCCGTGGGTCGCCCGCCTCGTGACGTCGGCGAGCACCTCGGCGTACCCGTGCTCACCCTTGAGCTGCCCGTCCGCCTCGTACGCCGCCACCGTCAGTGCGGCGACCGCGGCGAAGTCGGCCGGGGTCGCCGGGCGGACCAGCAGGCCGGTCAATCGATCACCGCGATCAGGTCACCGTCCTGCACGACGTCGCCCTCGTTGACCGCGAGCTGCTTGACCACGCCGTCGGACTCGGCGACGACGGGGATCTCCATCTTCATCGACTCCAGGATCACGAGCGTGTCCCCCTCGGACACGGTGTCCCCGGCCGACGCGACGACCTTCCATACGTTGGCCACCATCTCGGCGCGGATCTCCTCGGCCATTTCCCGGCCCTCCCTCTCGCGATTGCCTGCCGACGTATCCAACCATGCTGCGGCACCCCGGTGGGCGGGGAGCGGGCAGCGGCCCGCCCGCGGCCGGAGACGCCGCGCTCCGGCCGCCCCGGCGGACGGTGGCGGGTGCCGGCCGCACTACCATCAGCGGGTCGGACCCCGGCGCCGGGAGGACCGGTGCGTGCACCGGTGCCGAGGGTCGCCACAGCAGGGATCCGACCATCACGAGGAGGTCAACATGGCGAAGAAGGCCCGCAAGAAGAAGGCCCGCAAGAAGAGCGGCGCGAACCACGGCAAGCGCCCCAACTCCTGATCTCGCGCGACGGGCGCCCGTCGTCGCGGTCAGCACCGCCGGCCCACCGGGCCGGACAGACCGGTGGCCCGGGTCGGATCGACCCGGGCCACCATCCTGTTTCGCGTACGCTCAGTCAGCCAGTTCGCGCGACTCGCTGGCCTCGAAAACCACCAGCTCGGTCAGGCGGACCCGCAGCCGCTCGCGCAGCTGGTCGGGGGCGGTCTCGTTGCCGCAGCAGCGGGCGACGAGCGCCTTCACCTCCTGCTCGATGCCGTACTCGCGCAGGCACGGCCCACACTCGTCGAGGTGGAAGCGGATCAGGGTGCGCCGTTCCTCGGCGCACTCCAGGTCCAGGTAGAGGTAGACCTCCGCGAGGACCTCACGGCAGTCCGTCTCGTGCGGCTCACCACAGCTCACGTCACACCTCCCGGCCGGCAGCAGCGGTCGAGCCCTTCGAGGACCGCGCGGCACTGAACCCACGCTCCGCGGCGTAGCGCTCGAGCAGCTTCCGCAGATTACGTCGGCCCCGGTGCAGCCGGGACATCACGGTGCCGATCGGCGTGCCCATGATGTCGGCGACCTCCTTGTAGGAGAACCCCTCGACGTCGGTCAGGTAGACCGCCAGGCGGAACTCCTCCGGCAGCTGCTGGAGGGCCTCCTTGACGTCGCTGTCCGGCAGCCGGTCCAGCGCCTCGGTCTCGGCCGAACGCAGACCGCTGGAGGTGTGCGACTCGGCCTCGGCGAGCTGCCAGTCGGTGATCTCGTCAGTGGGCGCCTGGATGGGCTGGCGCTGCCGCTTGCGGTAGGAGTTGATGTAGGTGTTGGTCAGGATCCGGTAGAGCCAGGCCTTCAGGTTCGTGCCCTGCTCGAACTGGTGGAAGGCGGCGTACGCCTTCAGATACGTCTCCTGGACCAGGTCCTCGGCATCCGCGGGGTTGCGCGTCATCCGCAACCCGGCAGCGTAGAGCTGGTCGACGAAGGGCATCGCGTCCCGCTCGAAACGGGCCCTGCGCTCGTCCGTCTTCTCGGTGGTCAACCGCACATCCCCTCGCGTCGGATGCTTCCCCGCCGAGGATACGCGTACGGGCGTGCCCGGAGATTCGGTTCCGCCGGGTGTGCCCGCCCTCACCACCGCCGTGCCGCCCACCGTCGCGGGCCAGTCCGGTCCGCCCAGCAGCTGCCTGAGCTGCCGCGCTTCCCGTTCGTCCCGTTCCCGGCTCCGTGTCTCGGTCGGCACCGGTCACCCCCCTCGCCAGATGAGTCGTCCGGTGGGTGTAACGCCCGGTCAGGGCCCGGACATTCCGCCGAGGCCGCCCCGTTCCTGGTCCCCGCCTCGGCGGCGGCCGACGCTGGGACCAGGAAGGGCCTGGGAGGGACGGTGCCGTCGCCCGGATCGGGCGGCCGGCACCAACCGATGCAACGACCCTGCGCCGCGCCGGTCACGCTCCCCCGGGTACGGGCGACGCTCCGACGGGCTCTCCGCCCGGCTGATCCCCATGAGGCCCGGACCGCCGCCGGATGTTCAGGGGCGCGCCCAGCCCCGCTCGTGGAGCCAGGCGAGCACGGCCCGGGCCACGGCGACCGGGTCCCGACGCAGGTCGTGGCGCTCCCCGGGGCGGACGACCACGCGCACCGAGGCGTCGGCGGCGGGCACCCCGAAGGGATCGCGGTCGCCGTTGACCACCAGGGTGGGCAGCCCGGTGCGCAGCTCGGCCGCCCGTGACCGCTCCGGCCGGCCCGGCGGGTGCAGCGGGAAGGCCAGCGCGACCACCCCGGCCGCACCCACCGCCGCCGCCGTGCGGCAGGCCACCCGGGCGCCGCTGGAACGCCCACCGACCAGCAGCGGCAGGTCCGGGTGCCGGGCACGCAGCGCGGCGACCACCGTCGTCCACGCCTCGTCGAGGTGCCCGGCCGGCGCCGGCGCCCGCCGCCCGGCCACCCGGTACGGCTGGGTCACCCGCGCCACCGCCACCGCCGCGCCGACGGCCGCGTCCCGAACCACGAGCAGGTCGGGGGCGTCCACGTCGCCGCCCGCTCCGTGCCCGAGCACGAGCAGGGCGACCGGCGGACCGGCCGGCAGGTCGGTCTCGACCCGGGCCGGGCCCCGTGGGGTGTCGATCTCGTCGCGGTGCGGCACCGGCCCATTCTGCGCCGCCGGGAGGCCCGGGTGGGCGATCCGGCCGGCTCAGTCGACGAGCGGTGACGTGGGCGCGCGGGTGCGGGCTCAGCTCAGCGGCACCAGCGTGAGCAGGCGATCGCGCACCGGCGGGCCCGCGTCGTCGGCCGCGTCCGGATCCGGTCGCACCTCGCTGCGCCAGGCGACCAGCATGGCCCGCCGCTCGCGCGGCGTGGTGCCACCCCAGACGCCGTGGCAGTCGCCGACCTCCAGCGCCCAGGCCAGGCACGACCCCTGCACGTCGCAGCTGCGGCAGAGCGCGACGGCGGCGTCGGCCGGCTCGTTGGGTGCCGGAAAGAAAGTCTCCGGATCGACGCTCTGGCAGGTTCCTCTGGTCCGCCAGGCCTCGTCCTGGCGGCCTTCGCGCAACGCCCGCAACAGTCGCGGATCTCGTCGTGCGGCGGCCACCTCGTGCGGTCGGGGCATACGCGCCCGGGTCATCACACCCACCTCCCCCGTGGGACCGGCAAGATCGACGGGCATCGTTCGCACCGCGCGAAGACGCTCCCAGTGCCGGCGCTGTGTTCTATCGCACCCACGGACACGGAGACAAGGGGCTGTGCACAAAGATGACTGAAGATCCGAGCGAAATTTCGCCCGGAACTCTGGCAATTCGTACGCGACAATGTCGCGAATGGCTGTTCAGAACAGCGTGATTTCCTCCTCGACCCGCTCGTCGGCGAGCGGCACCCGCTCGATCAGCCCGGGCCCGTCGTTGCGGACGTCGCCCACGGCCGGCCCGACCGGCCGGATCTCCAGACCGGCGAGCCAGTCCGCCGACGGCGGGGCGAGCAGCGTGGCGGGCTCGTCGACCGGCCCGAGCCAGGCCGCCCAGCGGTCCCGGGGCAGCAGCAGCGGCATCCGGTCGTGCACCTCGGCCAACTCCCCCACCGCCGCGGTGGTGAGCACGCTGAAGGTGAGCAGCGACTCCCAGCGCGACCAGATGCCGGCGAACGCCAGCACCGAGCCGTCGCGGGGGGTCATGTAGTAGGGCTGCTTGCCGCCGGCGGGGCGGCGGACCCACTCGTACCAGCCGTCGGCGGGGACCAGGCAGCGCCGGCGGGCGAACGGGTCGGCGTACGCCCGACTGGTGGCGACCGTCTCGGCCCGCGCGTTGATCATGCGGGCGGCGCCGGCCGCCGAGCGGGACCAGTGCGGTACCAGCCCCCAGCGCCCGGCCGACAGCACGCGCCCGCCCTCGGCTTCCACCCGGACCAGCGGCACCGGATCGGTCGGCGCGACGTTGTGGTCCGGCGCGAGCCGGCCGCCCGTGTCGTCGTACGACTCGAACAGCGCGCTCAGGTCACCGGCGCTCCGGGTCGTGGCGTACCTCCCGCACATGGCAAACACGCTAACGCCCCGCCGGCCTCCCGGCTGTCCCGCCAACCGGGAGTCGGGCCGGCGGCGAGCTCCACCGGCCGGCGACCTTGGCAGAATGTAACCGTGGGGAATCCGACCGCGGCCCGGCCGCCACAGCCGTGGACCGCACCGACCGCCAGCGATCCGGTTGCCGCGACGCTGCGCCTGCCCGGCTCCAAGTCGATGACCGCCCGGGCCCTGGTGCTCAGCGCCCTGGCCAGCGGTCCGTCGACCCTGCACGGGCCGCTGCGCGCCCGGGACACCGAGCTGATGGCCGGCGGGCTGCGGGCGCTGGGCGCGCACATGTCGATCTCCGACGACGAGCGCTGGCTGGTCCGGCCGCACCGGCTGGTCGGCCCGGCCCACGTCGACGTCGGGCTGGCCGGCACGGTGATGCGCTTCGCGCCGCCGGTCGCCGGCCTGGCCGACGGGCGGGTCACCTTCGACGGCGACCCACAGGCCCGGGTCCGCCCGCTCGGCCCGCTGATCGGCGCGCTGCGTTCCCTCGGGGTACGCGTCGAGGCCCCGGCCGCCGGCAGCCTGCCGTTGGCCGTGCAGGGCACCGGCCGGGTCACCGGTGGCGAGGTGGTGATCGACGCCTCCGCCTCCAGCCAGCTGGTCTCCGGGCTGCTGCTCGCCGGAGCGCGCTTCGACCGGGGCGTGGTGGTCCGCCACGAGGGCCCGCCGGTCCCCTCCGCCCCGCACCTGCGGATGACCGTGCAGATGCTCCGGGCGGCCGGTGCGGCGGTCGACGACAGCGTCCCCGACGTCTGGGTGGTCGAGCCCGGCCCGCTGGCCGGGCGCGGCTGGGAGATCGAGCCGGACCTCTCCGGCGCCGTCCCGTTCTTCGCCGCCGCCCTGGTCACCGGCGGTGAGGTGACGTTGCAGGGCTGGCCGCGCAGCAGCGCGCAGCCGGTCGAGCAGCTCCGCTCGCTGCTGCACCGGATGGGCGGCGATGTGACGCTCGGCACCGCCGGGCTGACCGTGCGCGGCACCGGCACGGTGCACGGCCTGGCGGCCGACCTGTCCGACGTCAGCGAGCTGACCCCGGCGCTGACCGCGCTGGCCATGCTGGCCGACTCCCCGTCCCGGTTCACCGGCATCGGGCACATCCGCGGTCACGAGACCGACCGGATCGCCGCCCTGGCCCGCGAGTTCACCGCGCTCGGCGCGGACCTCACCGAGTCCGCCGACGGGCTGGAGATCCGGCCCCGCCCGCTGCGCGGCGGCATTTTCCGCACGTACGCCGACCACCGGATGGCGCACGCCGCCGCGGTGGCCGGGCTGGCCGTCCCCGGCATCGAGGTGGACGACGTGGCGTGCACCTCGAAGACCATGCCCGAATTTCCGGCACTATGGTCGGCGATGGTGACCGGTAAGAGCTGAGGCGTGGAGGGGGCGGTTCTGGCGACCAGACGACGGGAATACGACGAGGACGACGTACGGGTCCGGCCCGGGAAGTCCTCGCGTCCACGCACCCGTACCCGCCCCCGGCACGCCGACGCGGTCGACGGCTTCGTGATCGCCGTCGACCGGGGCCGTTACACCTGCGTCCTGGCCGGCGCCGACCCGGAGGACCCCACCGTGACCGCCATGCGCGCCCGGGAGCTGGGGCGCAAGTCGGTGGTGGTCGGCGACCGGGTGGGGCTGGTCGGGGACACCTCCGGGGCGGCCGGCGCGCTGGCCCGGATCGTCCGGATCGCCGAGCGCAGCTCGGTGCTGCGGCGCACCGCCGACGACGACGAGACCACCGCCGAGGGGCGGCTGGAACGGGTCGTGGTCGCCAACGCCGACCAGTTGGTGATCGTCAGCGCGCTGGCCGACCCGCCGCCGCGCACCGGCTTCATCGACCGCTGCCTGGTGGCCGCATACGACGCCGGCATCGCGCCACTGCTCTGCCTGACCAAGGCCGACCTGGCCGGGCCCGAGCAGGTGCTCGGCTACTACGCCGAACTGGAACTGCCGTACGTGCTGGTCCGCCCGGACTCCGACCTCGACGCGCTGCGGGCGCTGCTCGCCGGCCGGGTCTCGGTCCTGGTCGGGCACTCCGGGGTGGGCAAGTCGACGCTGGTCAACCGCCTGGTCCCGGACGCCGCCCGGGCGGTCGGCGTGGTCAGCGCGATCGGCCGGGGCCGGCACACCTCGACCAGCGCCGTGGCGCTGCGGCTGCCGCCCGCGCCGGGCGCCTGCGGGGACCCGGGCTGGATCGTCGACACCCCCGGGGTACGCAGCTTCGGGCTCGCCCACGTGTCGGCGGAGAGCCTGCTGCACGGCTTCCCCGACCTGGTCGAGGGGACGGTGGACTGCCCGCCGAACTGCCCGCACACCGCCGACGCGCCGGACTGCGCGCTGGACGCGTGGGTGGCCGCCGGTAGGGCCGACCCGCGCCGGCTGGCGTCGTACCGTCGCTTGCTGGCCTCCCGCTCCGGCGAGGGTGACCCGCGCGGCGAGGCCGACCAGCGCAACCCGGGCGACCCGCTCGCCGGGTCCTGACCCGGCCGTGGCTACCGTTCCTCCCATGACCGGGTACGCCGACGACATCGCCCTCGCCCATCAGCTCGCCGACGCCGCCGACGCCATCTCGACGGCCCGCTTCCGGGCGCTGGACCTGCGGGTGGAGGCCAAGCCGGACCTCACCCCCGTCTCCGACGCGGACACTGCCGTGGAGCGGGAGATCCGCGCGCTGCTGGCAGACCGGCGGCCCGGCGACGGACTGCTCGGTGAGGAGTACGGCGAGCAGCCCGCCGCCGGCCCGGGTAGCCGGCGCTGGGTGGTCGACCCGATCGACGGCACCAAGAACTTCGTCCGGGGGGTGCCGGTCTGGGCCACCCTGATCGCGCTGCTGGAGTCCGACCGCCCGGTGGTCGGGCTGGTCTCCGCCCCGGCGCTGGGCCGCCGCTGGTGGGGCGCGCGCGGCGAGGGCGCGTACGCCGGGCCGGACGCCGCCTCCGGCACGCCGATCCGGGTCTCCGCCGTGGGCGACCTGGCCGACGCGAGCGTCTGCTACTCCTCGCTCAGCGGCTGGGAGGAGGCGGGCCGGCTGGACGCGATGCTCCAGCTCATGCGGGACAGCTGGCGCAGCCGCGCGTACGGCGACTTCTACGGTTACATGCTGCTGGCCGAGGGCGCACTGGACGTCATGGTGGAGCCCGAGTTGTCCCTCTGGGACATCGCCGCGCTGGTGCCGGTCGTGACCGAGGCCGGGGGTGCCTTCACCGACCTGTCGGGGCGTCCCGCTCCTGCCGGGGACGGTTCCGGGGACAACAGCGCGGTGGCCAGCAACGGCCTGCTGCACACCGACATCCTCGCCCGGCTGGATCGGCCAACCGCGCGCTGACCCCGGGCACCCTCTATCCTCGCCAGGTGGTGTCCTCCGGTTGGTGCTTTCTCGCGGCCATGATCGTCGCGTACGGCTTCGCCAACATGTTGCAGTCGGTCGCCGCCGCCCGGACGACCGTGCACCACACCTTCGACCCGGGGCTGCTGCTGCGGCTGGCCGGTCACCGCACCTACCTGGTCGGTCTGCTCTTTCAGGTGACCGGGTTCGTGCTGGCCTTCCTGGCCCGCCGGGACCTGCCGCTGTTCCTGGTGCAGGCCAGCGTGGCCGCCGGGCTGGGGGTCACCGCCGTGCTCGGCGTGGTGGTGCTCAAGTGGCGGCTGCCGAGGGCGGAGGTGGGCCTGCTGGCGCTGCTCTTCGGCGGGATCACCGCGCTGGTGCTCTCCGCCCAGCCGGCCCCCTCGAAGTCCCTCGGCACCGCCGGCCTGGTCGCGCTGGCGGTGGCGCTGGGCGGCATCGGGGTGCTCGGTTTCTTCGCCGTACGCCTGCACGGGCCGCCCGGGTCGGTGGCGCTCGGCTCGCTGGCCGGGCTGGCGTTCTCCGCCGCCGCGGTGGCCGCCCGGCCGCTGGCGTCCGCGTCGTCGGCCGAGGTCTTCATCCGGGACCCGCTGCTCTACCTGCTGATCGCGCACTCGCTGGTCGGGCAGCTGCTGCTCGGGCTGGCGATGCAGCGCGGCTCCACCACGGCCGCCGTCGCCGCGATGGACGCCGCCGGGGCGGTGCCCGCGGCGATCATCGGGCTGCTGCTGCTCAACGACCGGATCTGGCCGGGCCGGGAGTGGCTGGCCGCGGTCGGCTTCCTGGTCACCCTCGCCGCGGTCATCGGGCTCACCCGGTACGCCGAACCACAGCACCACCACGCGGTCGCCCGGCGGCGGGAACGGATCGCGGTCGGCGCCGGCTCCGGCCGGCCACCGTCCTGACGGGCGGGGTCAGGCCTCGACCGGCTTGCGCCGGAGCACCACCCGCTCGTAGAGCCGTTCCAGGGCGCTGGCGGTGCGCTCCCACGTGTAGCTGCACCGGACCCGGTCCACCGCCGCGTGCCCGTACGCGAACCGCCCGGCGTTGTCGGCCAGCAGCCGGCGCAGCGTCACGCCCAGCGCGCGGACGTCGCCCGGGGGCACCAGCCGCCCGGTGACCTCGTCGACCACGGCGTCGGCGATGCCGCCCATCGCGTACCCGACAACCGGTACGCCGCAGGCCATCGCCTCCAGCGACACCCGCCCGGCGGAGGAGTAGTGCGGGGTGCAGGCCACCACGTCGGCCGAGCGGTACCAGGTGGCCATCTGGTCGTGCGGCACGGCCCCGACCAGGTTCACCAGGTCGGCGACGCCGGTCCGCTCGGCCAGCTCACGCAGCCGGCGGGCCTCGGCGTGGGTGGCCAGCTGCTCGGGCGGCGGGCCGCCGGCGATGACCAGCTCGGCGTCGCCGACCAGGCGCATCGCCCGGATCAGGTCCTCCTGGCCGTGGCCGGGGGAGAGCCCGCCGACCGACAGGATGCGGGCCCGCTGGTCGCGCGGGGCCGCCTCTCCGTCGGGGTGGAACCGCTCGGTGTCCACGCCGGCCGGGACCATCGCCACCGCGGTGCGTTGCAGGCCCATCCGGGTCAGCTCGTCCACCTCGTCGTTGCACTGGGCGACCGCGATGTCCACCGCCCGGGTCAGCGCCCGCTCCAGCGGGATCCGCTCCCCCGGGCCGTCGTACTGCCGGCCGAGGTGGCGCAGCTGCTCGACGCCGAGGGAGTGGAAGGTCTGCACGACCGGGATGTCCGTCTCGCGTACCGCGCGGGCGGCGGCCAGGCCGCCGATCCAGTAGTGCCCGTGCACCACCTCGGGGGTCCAGTCTCCGGACCAGCGGTCGGCCAGCCAGCGGCCGAACTCCGCCACGTGCGGCACCAGCTCGGCGGTGGGGGTGACCGTGGCCGGACCGACGGGCACCCGTTCGAGGCGATAGCCGTCCGCCTCGACGACCTCGGGCAGGGCGAGGTCGTCCCGGCGTTCGTAGACCCGTACGTCGTGGCCGCGCCCGGCCAGCTCGGCGGCGACCCGGGCGATGTGCTCGTGGGTGCCGACGGCGGGGGTATCCGTACGCCGGGACGAGCCGGCGTGCGCGCAGACGAGGCCGACGCGCATGGTCACCTCCATGCGATTCGTGAGGGATGGTCCTCCGGTCAGAGGGTCCCATTAACCCGGCCCCGGCGAGCCGAAACCTGGCAGATCGGGAGCAGTCGGAGAGGTGCCGGCGAGCGCGGCTCCGGACAGCGGCGGCGATCGGGGCCGCCCCGCCCGCATGACCCACCCCGGCCGGGGGTACCGACGAAGAATGCCGCTCACCCGCAGCCTCTCGGACGCCGTCGTGGTGATCACCGGCGCCTCCAGCGGCATCGGTACCGCGACCGCGTACGCGCTGGCCCGCCGGGGTGCCGACGTCGTCCTCGCCGCCCGCAGCGAGCCCGCCCTGGCAGCGGTCGCCCGGCGCTGCCGGGACCTGGGCGCGCGGGCGCTGGTGGTGCCCACGGACGTCACCGACCCGGTGGCGGTGGAGGAACTGGCCGCCCGCGCGGCCGACGAGTTCGGCCGGATCGACGGCTGGGTGAACAACGCGGCGGTCAGCGCGGTCGGGCTCTTCGACGAGATCCCGGTGGCGGAGTTCCGCCGGGTGCTGGAGATCAACCTGCTCGGGGCCGCGTACGGCATTCGGGCCGCGCTGCCCTGGTTGAGCATGTCCGGCGGCGGGGTCCTGGTCAACAACGCCTCGGTGCTGGCCGAGGTGGCGATGCCCTACCAGTCGGCGTACAACGCCACCAGGCACGGCATCCGCGGGCTGGCCGACACGGTCCGGCAGGAGCTGCGGGTCACCGGCCGGGGCAACATCTCGATCTGCACGGTGCTGCCAGCCACCATCGACACCCCGTTCTTCCGGCACGCCGGCAACCACACCGGCCGCGAGCTGGTCCCGCCGCCGCCGGTGTACCCGCCCGAGATGGTGGCCGAGACGATCGTCCGGCTGCTGCGCCGGCCCCGCCGGGAGGCGTACGCCGGGGGCGCGGCCCGGCTGATCGGGCTGCCGTGGCGGCTCGCGCCGGCGCTGGCCGAACGGGTCCTGGGCTGGTACGCCCACCGGACGCGGTTCGGGCCGTCCGGCGCGGCGGACAGCACCGGGAATGTCCTCCGCGCCCAGGCGCGGCGCGACGGCGGCTGGCACGGCCGGCGCCGGCGACTGGTGCGGGTGACGGCCGCGTTCGGGCTGGCCGCCGCCGGCACCGCGGTCGGCACGATGGCCGCGATGACCCGACGTTCGCGGGTGCAACGGCGATGAGCAGCATGGAGCGGCCGGGTGCGCGCGCGGCCCCCGGCATGCACCACGGGACGATCATGCCGACGGACGCGCGATGCCTGGTGGCGGCGGACGAATCGTCCGCGACCGTGCGGCTGAGCTCGCTGCACGTCGCTGACTTCTCCCGATTCATCCCGATCGCGGAGCCCGTCCCCGGTTACCCCGGGCACGGCAGCGGGTAGTGCTCAGCCATGCGCGACGACGAGTACCCGACCCCCGTTTCCGACCCCGAGGCGGAGGGCCTGCCCGACACCGCCGACGACGACTCCAGCGCCAACGACGACGTCCTCACCGGCCGCGAGGCGGACGGCCCGGAGCCGGCCCAGCTGCCCGGCGACCGGACGCCCGTCGCGGTGGACCACTTCGGCACCACCGCCGAGGAACAGCTCGACGGGGAGTCGCTGGACTACAAGCTCGAACGGGAGCAGTACGAGCGCCCCGCCGACGATCCGCTGGCCGGGCCGGTCGATCCGGACATCGCCGCCGAGGCGGACAGCGACGAGGCCGCCGCCGAGGCACAGCTCGACGCCGACGTGATCGACCCCGGCCCCACCTCGGACCCGCACTCGCCGGTCTCCATCTACGACCACGGCCAGCTGGGCACCGTCGCCGACACTCAGGTGGGCCGGCTGGTCGAACCGGACGAGGGGGCGCACACCGACCAGGAGACCGACTCGATCGCGTACGACGCGGGCGCGGCCGGCGGCGGGGCCACCGCCGAGGAGCTGGCGATCCACGAGACCCGGCCGCCGGAGTCGCGGTGACTCACTCGTCGAGCCCGCGCTCGATCGCGTAGCGGGTCAGTTCGACCCGGTTGTGCAGTTGGAGCTTGCCCAGGGTGTTCTGGACGTGGTTCTGCACGGTGCGGTGCGAGAGCCCCAGCCGCTCGGCGATCTGCTTGTACGACAGCCCCTTGGCCACCAGACGCAGCACCTCGGTCTCCCGCTCGGTGAGCCGGGGTGCCGCGTCGTCCCGGCCCGGCCGCGCCCCGCCCTCCCCGGCGACGGCCAGCCGGCGGTACTCGCCGAGGACCAGTCCCGCCAGCCCGGGCGTGAAGACCGGCTCCCCGGCGGCGGTGCGGCGGACCGCGTCCAGGAACTCGGCCGGGGCGGCCGACTTCACCAGGTAGCCGGTGGCCCCGGCCTTCACCGCGTCCAGGACGCTCTGCTGCTCGCCGCTGGCCGAGAGCATCAGCACCCGCACCTCGGGCAGCACGGCCCGCAGGCCCCAGATGACCTCCACCCCGGAGATGTCGGGCAGTTGGAGGTCGAGCACCACGACGTCGGGCCGGGCCGCGGCGGCCACCCGGACCGCCTGCCGCCCCTCGCCGCTGGTCGCCACCACCTGGTGGCCGGCCTCGGTGAGGTCGCGGGCCACCCCCTCCCGCCACATCGGGTGGTCGTCGACCACCATCACCCGCACCCCGGTCACCCGTCCCCCCTCGGTACCACCAGCTCCACCTCGGTGCCCTCCCCCGGCGCGGAGACGATCCGCACCTCGCCGCCGAGGTCGGCGATCCGGCCCCGGATGGACTGGCTCATGCCCAGCCGCCCCTGCCGGGCGGCCTCGAGCAGCCGACCCTGCGGGATGCCCGGGCCGGCGTCGCGCACCGACACGGTCACCGTCTCCCCCTCGTCCTCGACCAGCACCCAGGCGCGCCCGCCGGCGTGCCGCCGCACGTTGTCCAGCGCCGCGGCCGTGGCCGCGGCCAACTCCACGGCGACGGGGGCGGGCAGCGGGACCGGGGTCGCCGGAGCGGAGACGGAGACCGTCGGCGAGGCGTACCGGCCGAGCAGGGCGCGCAGGTCCAGGGTGCCGCCCGCCGGGTCGGCGGCGGGTGCCGGGTCGACCCCGGCGATCAGCGCGCGCAGCGCCGCCTCCTGCTCGCCGGCGAGCCGGGCCAGCTCACCGGCCTCGCCGTCGAGGTGGGCGCCGCGCCGCTGCACCAGCGCCAGCACCTGGAGCACCGAGTCGTGGATGCCCCGGGCCAGCCGCTCCCGCTCGCGGGTGGCCGCCTCCAGCTGCACCGCCCGCTGCAACCGCTCCTCGGCGGTCACCGCCAGTCGCGCGACGTGCCCGACGATCACCCCGGCGAGCAGCAGCAGGATCAGCCCGGTGAGCGAGGACGGGCCGAACCGCCCCCGGCTGGCCAGGTCCGCCGCGCCGAGGGCCAGCGCCGCCACCGCGCCGCGCCGCCGCCCGCCGGACACCGCCCAGGCCAGCACCGGCCCGGCCAGCCAGACCACGGCCAGGCTCGGCACGCCGGCGGCGAGCGCCGGACGGCCGACCACCCACGGGGAGGCGGCGAGAATGGCGAGCACGACACCCAGGTCGGCCAGGAGCAGCGGCCAGTCCCGGTTCGCCGGCCGGGCGTAGCCGACGGCGGTCACCCCGGACCAGGCCAGCATCGCCACCAGGACGGCGCCGGCTGCCAGCGGGTGGGCGTACCGGTCGGCGTCGCGGAGCACCAGCAGGCAGACGTACCCCAGGGCGGCGAAGCGGAAGACGGCGATGGAACGCCAGAGCGGCATCTCGAGACCACCCGGCGGCGACGGCATGGCCGTCACGATGCCACAGCCGCCGTCCGGCTGGCGGGGCCGCCGGTCGCGGGGCGGTCAACCCTGACGTACGGTGAAATACGGCGAAAACTCCGAGACCCGCTGTCGGGACAGGGCCATGACGCATGCAGAACCGCCCACACCGCGTACGGTTATGCCCATCGAATCTTCCCTCCTCATCGCCGAGGCCTTCGACCAGGCACGGGTGACCCAGCTGCGACACTCGGTCACCTCCTGCGCGCACGCCGCGGGGCTGGACGGCCAGCGGCTGGACGACTTCGTGCTGGCCGTCAACGAGCTGATCACCAACGCGGTGCGGCACGGCGGGGGCCAGGGCTGGCTGCGGCTGTGGCGGCGGGCCGACGAGCTGGTCTGCGAGGTCTCCGACCACGGCCGGGGCATCAGCGCGCAGCGGCTCGGCAACCGCAGCCGCCCGGCGCCGGACACCGCGGGCGGGTGGGGGCTCTGGCTGGCCCGGGAGCTGAGCGACGCCATGGAAGTCGAGACCAGCCCGGCCGGCACCACGGTACGGATCAGCGCGCTGATCCGTACGCTGCGCCGCGCCGGGGGCCCGGCCGTCGACTGACCCGGCCCGGCTCAGCCGAAGAGCGCGCTGACCGACTCGCCGTTGTGGATCCGCCGCATCGCCTCGGCCAGCGCGGGCGCCACCGAGAGAATCTCCAGCTTCGGCACCCGCTTCTCGGCCGGGATCGGCACCGTGTTGGTGCAGACGATCTCCAGTACCCCGTCCTGGCCGCTGAGCCGCTCCAGCGCACCGCTGGAGAAGAGCCCGTGCGTGCAGGCGAGCCGGATCGAGCGCACCTTCCGCTCGCGCAGGTGCGCCATCAGCTCGATCACCGTGCTGCCCTTGGCGATCTCGTCGTCCAGGACGATCACGTCCCGGTCGGCGACGTCGCCGATCACCGTACTGATCTTGACCCGGTCGTCGCTGAACCGCTGCTTCGCCCCGGCCGCCACCGGGGTGCCGAGCATCCGGGCGAAGGCGGCGGCCTCCTTGGCGTTGCCCAGGTCCGGCGAGACCACCACCGTGTCGGTCAGGTCGTAGCGCCGGAAGTGGGCGGCCAGCTCGCGCAGCGCGTGCAGGTGGTCGACGGGGACGCTGAAGAAGCCGTGCACCTGCGGCGAGTGCAGGGTCATCGCCAGCACCCGGTGCGCCCCGGCCGAGGTGAGCAGGTCGGCGACGAGTCGCCCGCCGATGGAGATCCGCGGGGCATCCTTCTTGTCCGACCGGGCGTACGCGTAGTGCGGCAGCACCACGGTGATCCGGCCGGCGGACGCGCCCCGGGCGGCGTCGATCATGAGCAGCAGCTCGACCAGGTGCTCCTGGACCGGCGGCACCAGCGGCTGGATGAGGAAGACGTCGCGCTCCCGGCAGTTCGCCTGCAACTGCACCTCCAGGCAGTCGTTGGCGAACCGGGAGACCCGCACGGGATGCAACGGGACGTCGAGGTGGGCACAGATCTCGGCGGCGAGCTGGGGATGGGCGGTTCCGCTGAACACGGCGATGTCACGCACGATCTGGGATCGTACGGACGTCGCCGGGCGGGCGACGCGTGGGTCACGGCGTGTTGCCCTTCCGGGTACCGTGCCGCCATGACCGGAGAGTACGTCGTCGCCATCGACCAGGGCACCACGTCATCACGGTGCATCGTCTTCGACCGCGCGGGGGAGATCGTCTCCGTGGCGCAGCGGGAGCACCGGCAGCTGTTCCCGCAGCCCGGCTGGGTGGAGCACGACCCCGAGGAGATCTGGGACAACGTGCAGCGGGTCGTCCAGGAGGCCCTCGACGCCGCCGGCACCGGACCGGACGGGCTGGCCGCGGTCGGCATCACCAACCAGCGGGAGACCACCGTCGTCTGGGACCGGGCCACCGGCCGCCCGGTGGCCAACGCCATCGTCTGGCAGGACACCCGGACCGGGCCGCTGCTGCGCGAGCTGGACGAGGCGTACGGCGAGCAGCGGCTGCGGGAGCGCACCGGGCTGCCCCTGGCCACCTACTTCGCGGGCCCGAAGCTGCGCTGGCTGCTGGACAACGTGGCGGGCCTGCGGGAGCGGGCCGAGCGGGGCGAGGTGCTCTTCGGCACCGTCGACAGCTGGCTGATCTGGAAGCTGACCGGCCGGCACGTCACCGACGTGACCAACGCCAGCCGGACGATGCTGATGGACCTGGAGACCCTGGACTGGGATCCGGAGCTGCTCGACGCGATGCGGGTGCCGGCAACGATGCTGCCGGAGATCCGCTGTTCGGCGGAGGTGTACGGCACCGCCGAGGGGCTGCTGGCCGGGGTGCCGGTGGCCAGCGCCCTCGGCGACCAGCAGGCGGCCCTGTTCGGGCAGACCTGCTTCCAGCCGGGCGAGGCGAAGTGCACCTACGGCACCGGCAGCTTCCTGCTGCTCAACACCGGGGCCAGTCCGGTCGTCTCCCAGCACGGCCTGCTGACCACGGTGGCCTACCGAATCGACGGGCACCCGGCCGTGTACGCGCTGGAGGGCGCGATCGCGGTCACCGGCTCGCTGGTGCAGTGGCTGCGGGACAACCTCGGGCTGATCTCCACCGCGCCCGAGGTGGAGGAGCTGGCCCGCACGGTCGACGACAACGGCGGCTGCTACGTGGTGCCGGCCTTCTCGGGGCTCTTCGCGCCGCACTGGCGCAGCGACGCCCGGGGCGTGATCGCCGGGCTGACCGGGTACATCACCAAGGGCCACCTGGCCCGGGCGGTGCTGGAGGCGTCGGCCTGGCAGACCCGCGAGGTGGTCGACGCGATGGACGCCGACTCCGACGTGGCGCTGCGCCGGCTGCGGGTGGACGGCGGGATGACGGCCAACGGCCTGCTGATGCAGTTCCTCGCCGACGTGCTGGACGTACCGGTGGTCCGCTCCCGGATCACCGAGACCACCTGCCTCGGCGCGGCGTACGCGGCCGGCCTGGCGGTCGGCTTCTGGCCGGACCTGGCGACCCTGCGCGCCCAGTGGCGCTCGGACGCGCAGTGGGAGTCGGAGATGACGCCCGAGCACCGGGAGCGCGAGCTGCGGCAGTGGCGCAAGGCGGTGGCGCGCACCCTGGACTGGGTGGACTGACTACTCCCAGCGGTCGCCGGTGAGCTTCTCGTAGACGTCGACGTAGCGGGCCCGGGTCGCCTCGACCACCTCGGCCGGCACCTCGGGGGCCGGGCCCTGCTTGTCCCAGCCGCTGCTGGTCGCCCAGTCCCGGACGTACTGCTTGTCGTAGGAGAACTGCACGCGGCCCGGCTGGTACGACTCGGCCGGCCAGAACCGGGACGAGTCGGAGGTGAGCAGCTCGTCGCCGAGCATCAGGGTGCCGTCCGGCGTCCAGCCCAGCTCGATCTTGGTGTCGGCGACCAGGATGCCCCGGTCGGCGGCGAGTTCGGCACCGCGCCGGTAGACGTCGATGGTGATCCGGCGCAGCCGCTCGGCGGTCTCCGCGCCGACCTTGTCCACCACCTCGGCGAAGGTGATCGGCTCGTCGTGCTCCCCCACCGGCGCCTTGGTCGACGGGGTGAAGATCGGCTCGGGCAGGATCGACGCCTCGACCAGGCCGCGCGGCAGCGCCACGCCGGAGACGGCACCGGTGCGTTGGTAATCCTTCAGGCCGCCGCCGGTCAGGTAGCCGCGGGCGACGCACTCGACCGGGACCATGTCCAGCCGCCGGCAGCGGATCGCCCGGCCGGCGAACTCGGCGGGCACGTCAGTGGTGGAGACAACGTGGTTCGGCACCAGGTCGGCGAGCTGCTCGAACCACCAGAGGGAGAGGGCGGTGAGCAGGCGGCCCTTGTCCGGGATCGGCGTCGGCAGCACCACGTCGTAGATCGAGATGCGGTCGGAGGCGACCAGGATCAGGTCTTCGCCGTCGGCGTAGACGTCCCTGACCTTGCCGGAGTGCAGAAGTTCCACGCGGCCTAGTACACCACGCGGTCTCGCCGACGCCCGGTGCGGCCACCCGGGCCTTCACCAGGTGATCGGCCCGTCTCGATGCCATCCGCCGCCGTGGCGACCAGTCCCGGCCACCGGAGCCCGCCGGGCGTTGACACCTGGGCGCGGTGCCTGCGTGAATGGTCCGGCCCCCACCGCCGTGCACCAGGAGCGCCCCGTGCCCGCTGCCCGCCCCCCGCGCCCCCGGTCCGGCGCCGACCCGGCCCGGCGGCGGCTGCTCGGCGCGCTGCTGGCGGCACCGGCGCTCGCCACCGGCGGGCTCGCCGGGTGCAGCGTCGACACGACCACCCGGGTCGACGACGACGGGCCAATCGAGCTGTCGGTCTTCTGGTGGGGCAACACCCGGCGCGCGCAGTCCACCGAGCGGGCGCTGCGGCTCTACTCCTCACGCAACCCCCGGGTCACCTTCCGGGTGACCTCGCAGGCCGCCAACGGCTACTACGACCGGCTCGCCACCCAGGCCACCGGCGGCAACGTGCCGGACCTGTTCCAGGTCGACGACGCCGTGCTGACCGAGTACGCGCAGCGGGGCATCGCGCTGGACCTCAGCCCGTACGCCGCGGACGGCCGGCTCGACCTCGGCGGCCTGCCGCCCGGGCTGGCCGACTACGGCAGGGTGGACGGGCAGGTCCACGGCGTCGCCGCCGCGCAGACCCACGCCGCCGTGGTCTACAACAGGGACCTGCTGCGCCGGCTCGGGGTGCCCGCCCCGACGATCATGCCGTGGGCCGACTACCTCGCCTGGGCCGCGCGGGTGACCCGGGCCAGCGGCGGCCGGGTCGCCGGCACCATGGACCCGTCCGGTGACCACCGCGCGCTCTGGCTCTGGCTGCGCGGCCAGGGCGGCAAGTTCTATCAGGGGCGGCAGCTCGGCTTCAGCTCGGCGGCGCTGGTCGACTGGTTCGAACTCTGGCAGCGGGCCCGCACCGAGCGGGCGACCCCGGCCGCCGCCCTGGTCGACGGGGCCGACGGCGGCGAACCGGCGCGACAGCTGGTGGTGACCGGCCACACCGCCGCCTCGTTCGCCTGGTCGCACCAGCTTCCCGAACTCCAGCGCTACACCAGTGACGAGTTGGCGCTGGCCGCCTTCCCCGGGCCGCCGGCAGCGCAGTGGGACCGGGCCTCGATGTACTGGGCCGGCTTCCACGGCACCCGGCGCCCGGGTGTGGTGGCCGACGTCATCAACTTCCTGACCACCAACGTGGAGGTGGGCCGGGTCCTCGGCACCGAGCGGGGCCTGCCGGCCGACCGCGCCGTGCGGCAGGCCGTGGCCCGGGGGCTCAACGACCCGGCCGTCAAACGCATCGCCGCCCTCGGCACCACCCTGAACGACCTGGTCGGGCCCGCGCCCGCCCCACCGCCGCGCGGGCATGGACGGGTGCGTACGTTGCTCGCCGCCGCCGCGCAGGACGTCCGGTCGGGCCGGGCGGGGGCGCGGGCCACGACGTCGAGGTTCATGGCGCAGGCGCAGGGGGCGCTGGCCGAGTGAGCCCGGCCGGCGCTGGAGCGGCGCCGGCCGGGGTCAGCTGGATCAGCGCGGCGGACGCCTGCGGAGGGTGCGCACCAGCCACAGCACCAGCAGCACGATCCCCACCACCACGACGAGGCAGCAGAGCAGGCCCGCGAAGCCTCCGCCCCGGGACCTGCGTCGCGCGGCCTCCATCACCAGCTCGCCCTGACCCGTGGACGCCCAGGCCGCGACCGGTACGAAGACCGCGAGCACGACCGCACCGAGGACCGCGCTCAGCCGGCCCCACCACCTGTTCCAAGATGACATGACCCCATCGTGACCGAGCCGGGCAACCGGGGCACGCGGACGCACGCAGAAACCCCGGACCAGTCGACCCGCGGGCAAAAAGGCAAAAGGCCCCGGAGGTAAACTCCGGGGCCTTTTCTCACGAGTAGCGGGGACAGGATTTGAACCTGCGACCTCTGGGTTATGAGCCCAGCGAGCTACCGAGCTGCTCCACCCCGCGTCGGCTTCATAAGCTTAGCGCATCCCCGGGACGGAGATCAGCGGGGTCCCCGGATCGTGCGCCCGGGGTCCGGCCGGCACTCGAAGACAAAGCGAACGGCCCGAGGATCAGAATCCTCGGGCCGTTCGTCGTGGTAGCGGGGACAGGATTTGAACCTGCGACCTCTGGGTTATGAGCCCAGCGAGCTACCGAGCTGCTCCACCCCGCGTCGACTGGTTAACCGTAGCGTACGGGGCCCGGGCCCGCAAAACGGGCCCGGGCCCCGTACTCAGCGCAACCAGTCCCGGATCGCCTCGACCGCCCGACGGCTGTCCGCGTCGACCTGCGGCTTCGGGCTGGAACCGCCCTCCCAGCCCTGCTCCCAGAGCACCGTCACCACGTTCCCGACCCGGATGGCCCGGATCAGCCGTACCTCCTCGCCACCGCCACCGGCCGGGTCGCCGTTCAGGTCGACAGCCGGTCTGCGCATCTCGAACAGCACCGACTCGTCGCCGTAGCCGGCGCCGGCCAGCAGCTTCTGCCGGGAGGTCACCCGACCGACCTGCTGCTCAGGGCAGTTCCGCACCGCGGTGCGCAGCTCGTCGAGCGCATCGCCGGCCCGACCGTCCCGGTAGATGGTGATGCTGTGCCGGTAGAGGCCGTCCGGGACGTACCCCTCCGGCGTGCCGCCCAGCTTGAACGGCATCGACCGGGCCCGCTGCCGCACCGTCCCGGACCCGCCCGGCTCCGCGCCGCACAATGCCGGCAGGACGGGGCCGGCCTCGAACCTGACCCCCGCGCCGGTGTCGTTCGCCGCCGCCAGCGCGAAGAAGGCCGAGTCGGGAATGGAGGTCGGCGTCCGGGCGGTTGGCGGGGAGCCATCGCGCGACGGCGGTGTCGACGACGGCTGCCGCGACGCCGACCCGCTCGGGCCGGGCGAGGTTGCCGACGGGGTGGGCGTCCGGCTCGACGGCGCGGGCGACGGCGGGGCCGGGGTGTCGGCGGGCGGCCCGACCTGGCCGTCCGGAGCGGCGGCGAGGACGAACTGGGCGCCGACGGCCGTCCCGCCGACCAGCGCCGCCGCGGCCAGCACCCCCAGCGCGGCCCGGGTCCGCGCCCGGCGGTCGGCGTGCCTCCGCACCAGGTCGGGCGCGGCCAGGCCGCGCGGGTCGGTGTCCTCGGCGAGCGAGCGGTAGAAACCGGTCAGTTCACGCGACATCGTTGACCTCCAGCTCCTCGGACCGGACCCCGGGCAGCAGCTCGGCCAGCCTCGCCCTGCCCCGGGACAGCCAGGACTTCACGGTGCCGGTGGGGACCCGCGTCTCGCGGGCGATCTCCTCCACCGACATGTCGAACAGGTAATGCAGGGCCAGCGCCTGCCGTTGGTTCGCCGGCAGCTGCCGCAGGGCGCCGACCAGGAGAACGGTGTCCTCGCCCGGTGGCCGTACGTTCTCGGGTGGGCCGGTGCGGCTCACCGCCGTACGCCAGCCGCTCAGCCGGCGGAAACGGTCCGTGGCCAGACGGCTGACCACCAGCCGGAGCCACGCCTCCGGCGCCGGGTGGGTGGCCAACTTGCCCCACTGCCGCCACGCCCGGGCGTACGCCTCCTGCACGAGGTCCTGGGCCTCGCCGTGGTCACCCGCGACCGCGTGGCCGTACCGGAGCGTCCGGGCGGACGTGCTCCGGTAGAACTCGTCGAAGCTCTGCGCGTCCCTCATGCCCACATCACGCCTCCCCGTTTCCCCATCTGCTGAGGAGACGGCGGACAGGGTCGGGCGGTTGCGGGCATCAGGTCGGAAATACGACGGAGCCCGCAACCCGGACCGGTGCGGTCGTCGGGTTGCGGGCTCCGTCGTGGATCCCGGCGGTACGGCTCAGTTGCTGGCCGTGGGCCCCGGGGATGCGGGCGGGCTGCCGCTCGGCGCCGGGGCTGGCGGAGCGGCCTGCTGCGCCTGCTGGAACGCGGTCATCGCCTCGTCCAGCGCCTTCAGCGCCCGGCCGTACCGCTCGAAGTCGCCGGACGTCTGCGCGGCCTTGACCTCGGCGATCGCCGTCTGCACCCGATCCGCCGCGGCGGCCAGCTCATCGGTGAGCGGCGGGTTGGGGCCGCCCGTGGGCGGCGGGCTGGGGCCGCCCGTTGGCGGCGGGTTGGTGCCGCCCGTGGACGGCGGCGGCGTGCCCTGCCCGGCCCGCTTGCCCTGGTCGACGAGCTGCTTGATGCCGTCGGTGAGGTTGTCGGCCAGCACCACGTACGAGCCGCCGTCGCCGTAGGACAGCAGCACCTTCTGCAACAGCGGGTACGCGTCCTGCTGGTTGCTCTTCACGTAGACCGGCTCGACGTAGAGCATCCCGTCGCCGAACGGCAGGGACAGCAGGTTGCCGTACTGGACCTGCGCCTGGTTGGAGGAGAGCAGGTTGAGCTGCTGCCGGATGTTGGCGTTGTTGGTCATCTGCTGGTGCACCTGGACCGGCCCGGAGACCCGGGTCTGGTCCGGCAGCTCCAGCACCTCCAGCTTGGGCTGACCGTCGACGTACGACCCGGAGATCAGCGCGGCGAGGTTCTGCCGGCCGTTCGGGGTGACCGCCGCGGTGAGCTGGAAGCGCGCCGCCTCCTGCCCGGGGAACTGGGTGAACAGGTAGTACGGCGGCTGCTTCTGCCCGCTGTCCGGCGCGTCCGGCACGTTCGGCACCTGCCAGAAGTCCTGGCCGGAGTAGAAGTCGCCGGGGTCGGTCACGTGGAACTTGGTGAGCATGTTCCGCTGCACCTTGAACATGTCGGCCGGGTAGCGGAAGTGCTCGGCCAGCTCCGCCGGGATGGCGTTCTTCGGCAGCACCAGGTCGCCGCCGAACGCCTTGTTCCAGGCCTTGAGCACCGGGTCGCTCTCGTCGAACTCGTAGAGCCGCACCGTGCCGTCGTACGCGTCGACGGTGGCCTTCACCGAGTTGCGCATGTAGTTGACGTTCTCCCGGGCCAGCTGGAACGTGCCCCGGTTGGTCAGCTCGTCGGCGGTCTCCGTCTGCAGGTTGACCCGCTCGGCGTACGGGTAGGTCGCCGCCGTGGTGTAGCCGTCGACGATCCACTGGATCCGCCCGTCCACCACCGCCGGGTACGGGTCGCCGTCGAGGGTGAGGAAGGGCGCGACCTTCTCCACCCGGTCCCGCGGGTTGCGCACGTACAGCAGCCGGGAGTTGTCGTTGACCGCCCCGGAGAGCAGGAAGTTCGACTCCTGCTCCTTGATCGCGTAGAGCAGCCGGCGGGTGAACGAGCCGATCTCGACGCCGCCCTCACCGGTGTAGGTGTAGTACTGCTCGCCGCCGGTGGTCGGGGTGGGCCGGTCGAACTCGGCGTTGCGGCTCTTGTCGGACTGCCCGACGATCGCATAGTCGTTCGCCCCCATCCGCTCGCCGTAGTAGATCCGCGGCTGGCTGGCCGGAATCTGCTCGGCCTGCGAGGAGCATGCCTCCTGTGCCTTCTCGCCGAGGAAGCCGGAGACGAAGTACGGCTGGCCGCCGCAGACCACCTGGTTGGCCGGGGCCGCGACGAGCCCGTACCCGTGGGTGAAGACGGTGTGCCGGTTGATCCAGTTGTTCTGGGTCAGCTCGCCGTAGTTGATCTCGCGGACGCCGACCACGTAGTCGGCGGTCTTGTTCGCCACCGAGTACCGGTCGATGTCCAGCTTCGGACCGAAGTCGTAGAAGCCGCGGACCTGCTGGAGCTGGGTGTACGTCTCGGAGACCAGCTGCGGGTCGAGCAGCCGGACGTTCGGCACCACCGAGGTGTCGGTGGCCAGGCTCGCCGGCGGGGTGAGGTTGTTCGCCGCGTACCCGGTGGTCTTCGTGTCGATCAGGCCGAACGCGGCCCGGGTGGCCCCGATGCTGCGTTCGATGTACGGCGCCTCCTTGTCCCGGGCGCTCGGCTTGACCTCGAAGGTCTGCACCGCCCACGGGTAGATGCCGCCGATCGCGACGGCGGAGACGCCGAGCAGCGCCAGCGCGATGCCCGGCCAGACCAGGTTCCGCATCACCGCGTTGGAGAACACGATGATGGCGATCGCCACCACCACCGAGATGTACGCCAGGATCTCCTTGGCCGGCAGCAGCGCGTTGACATCGGCGTAGCCGGCGCCGTAGAGCTTGGCGCCCTCGTTGTACTCCAGCAGCATCGCCCGCCGGTCCAGCACGTACGCGACGGCCTTGAGCAGGACGAAGACCGCGACCAGCGTGGTGAGGTGGGCCCGGGCGGCGTTGGTCATCCGGTCGCCGACGCCCTGCAGCCGCACCCCGCCGAAGATGTAGTGCACGGCCAGCGCGCCGAGCAGCGCCAGCACCACCGCGGTGAAGCCGACGCCGAGCAGGTACCGCCAGAAGGGCAGCTGGAAGACGTAGAAGCCGACGTCGACGCCGAACTCCGGGTCCTTGACCCCGAAGTCGCCGCCGTTGCGGAAGAGCAGCCACTGGTTCCACCGGCTCTGCGCGGAGAGGCCGGCGAAGAGCCCGAACACGGCCGCGGTCAGGCTGAACCAGGTGCCGATCCGGGGCGTGAGCAGCATCCGGTAGCGCTCCAGGGTGGCCTGCTCCAGCGAGTGCGGCCGCAGCGCCGGCCGTAGCCGGTACGCCAGCCAGAGGTTGCCGCCGACGAAGAGGGCCAGCCCCGCCCCGATGGCGAGGAAGAGCAGCAGCCGGGTGACCAGCACCCCGGTGAAGACCTGGGTGTAGCGGACCTCCTCGAACCAGAGCCAGTCCGTCCACGCCTGGACACCCCAGCCGAGCAGGGTGAAGAGCACGAAGACCCCGGCCAGGACACCGACGGTGACGCGTCCACGGCGGCTCATCCTCGGCAGGGGGGTGCTACGCATGACCACTGTTGGCTCCGCACGCTCGATGTGATCGGCTCCGGACAGGCACCCAGAGTACGGGGTGTCCCTGAACGTCTCGGGGCACGGTCACGCCGCGCTGCCGGAGCGCCCGACCGTCAACAGCGCGTCGGCTGCCCGCCCGCCCGCAACGTCTCCAACGCCGTCAATGCCTCGTCAAGCGAGCCGACCTTGATCAGGGGCAGGTCGGGCTGCGGATTGCGGACCGCCTCGGCGCAGTTGCCCGCCGGCACCAGGAAGACCTTCGCCCCGGCCTTCTTCGCCCCGACGAGCTTCTGCGCGATCCCGCCGATCGGACCGACCCGGCCCTCGTCGTCGATGGTCCCGGTGCCGGCGATGATCTTCCCGCCGGTCAGGTCGGCCGGTTCAATCTTGTCCACGATGCCGAGGGCGAACATCAGCCCGGCGCTCGGCCCGCCGATGTTGCCCAGGTCGATCTTCAGGGTGAACGGGTGCGGCTGCCGCTGCTCCGGCACCAGCCCGATGCGCGGCCGGCCGTCCTGCTCCCGGCTGGTCACGGTGGCCGTGCCGGCCACGCCGTCCCGGGTGTAGCCGATGCGCAGGGCGGTGCCGGCGGGCTTCGCCCGGACCAGCTCCACCAGCTTCGTCGCCGTGGTCACCGGGACGCCGTCGACCGTGGTGATGACGTCGCCGGCCTGCAGCACGCCCGCCGACGGGCCGTCCCCGGCGACCTCCTTGGCCACCACCTGCACCGGGTAGCCGAGTTCCACCAGCGCGGCGGTCTCGGCACTGGTCTGCGAGTTCTGGAAGTCCTCGGCGTTGCGCTTCTCCACCTCCTCCTGGCTCTCGCCCGGCGGGTAGACCAGCTCGCGCGGCACCACCGCGTCGTCGGGGGAGAGCCAGCCGGCGATCGCCCCGCGCAGCTTGACAGTGGGCTGCACCCCCACCGTGGTCATCCGCAGCTGCCCGGCGGAGGTCGACGTCGACCGGCCGGTGACCTGGATGACCTCCTTGCCGTCGGAGGTGCCGAGGGTGTTCACGGTCGGCCCCGGGCCGAGCACCACGTACGGGATGGGCGCGCCGAGCACGCCGATGCTGAGCAGAGTGGTGAGCAGAGCACCGAGGAGGACGGTCACGCCGCGACGTCTCATGCGGCAGAGCGTACCGACCGGGGCGGCGCCGGCCGGTCGACCGAGGACGACTTCGCCCTCAGCGCAACGCCAGCGGCGGCGACCTGGGGCGCGGCGCGCGTACCGTAGACGTCGTGCCTGATATTCCGTTCGGTTTCGCGCTCCCGGGTGGGCAACCACCAGACCCCAACGATCCCGCGCAGATGCAGCAGTTCATGTCGCAGTTGCAGCACCTGCTCTCCGCGTCGGGCAGCGGTCCGGTCAACTGGGACCTGGCCCGGCAGGTGGCCGCCAGCCAGCTCGCCGCCGCGGGCGACCCGGCGGTGTCGCCGTACGAGCGTCACGCGGTGGAGGAGGCGCTGCGCATCGCCGACCTCTGGCTGGAGCCGGCGTCCGCCCTGCCGTCCGGCATCCGCACCTCCGTGGCGTGGAACCGCAACGAGTGGATCTACAAGACCCTGGACGTCTGGCGCAAGCTCTGCGACCCGGTGGCCAGCCGGATGGTCGGCGCGATGGGCGACCTGGTGCCGCCGGAGGCCCGGGCCCAGCTCGGCCCGATGCAGTCGATGGTGGCGACCCTGGGCGGGGCGCTCTTCGGCGGGCAGCTCGGCCAGGCGCTCGGCTCGCTCGCCGCCGAGGTGCTCTCCGCCGGCGACATCGGCCTACCGCTGGGCCCGGCCGGCACCGCCGCGCTCGTCCCGGCCAACATCCGGGCGTACGGCGAGGGCCTGGAGCTGCCCGAGGACGAGGTACGCCTCTACGTCGCCCTGCGCGAGGCCGCCCACCAGCGGCTCTTCGAGCACGTCCCGTGGCTGCGCGGGCACGTGCTGACCGCGGTGGAGAACTACGCCTCGGGCATCCGGGTCAACCGGGAGGCGATCGAGGAGGCGATGGGCCGGGTCGACCCGACCGACCCGGAGTCGATGCAGGCCATCGCCCTGGAGGGCATCTTCACCCCGGAGGACACTCCAGCGCAGAAGGCGTCGCTGGCCCGGCTGGAGACCGTGCTCGCGCTGGTCGAGGGCTGGGTCTGCCACGTGGTGGACAACGCCGCCGGTGAGCGCCTGCCCAACGTGGTACGCCTCGGCGAGGCGTTCCGCCGCCGCCGGGCCGCCGGCGGTCCGGCCGAGCAGACCTTCGCCGCGCTGGTCGGGCTGGAGCTGCGACCGCGCCGGCTGCGGGAGGCGTCCGCGCTCTGGGCCGCGCTCACCACGCACCGGGGCATCTCCGGCCGGGACGCGGTCTGGGGCCACCCCGACCTGCTCCCCTCGGACGACGACTTCGCCGACCCGGTGGCCTACGCCACCACCCGGCTCGACCTGGACGACGAGCTGGCGAACTTCGACTTCAGCGCGCCCGGCGGCCCGGAGGAGCAGGCGCCCGGCGGGGGCACCCCGCCCCGCCCCGACGACTCCGGGGACGACACCGACAAGTCCTGACCCACCCTCACCCCACCGGCCGGGCCGCCCCCACGCGCGCCCGGCCGGCGGCGTCTCCACCCCCGCCGCATGCGTCGATCATGAGGTTGACGGCGATGTCGATCTCCTCCGGTGCCGTCAACCTCATGATCGACCGCTCGGCCCGTCGGGTGGCCGGGAGGGGCTGGGGCGGAGTGGCCGGTGGGCCCTTTCGGGCGGGTCAGGAGCGGCGGGCGGGGCCGGAAAGGAGAGCCCGGGTGGCCTCCCAGCCCTCGACCGCCGGGTCCAGGGCGGCCAGGTCGACCGGGCCACGCAGCCGCCGCCAGGCGGGGGTGACCGCGACGTCGCCCGGGGTCGGCGCCGCCCGGCGCACGTCCGCCGGCACGGCCGCGTCGAGGTCCAGCGCCGGCAACCATCCGGGTACGGGCAGCCGGGTCGCCACCCCGAGCAGCCCGGGACGGTCCCCCTCGACCGGGGCGACCGCGACGGGCCGGCTGGTGAGCGGCCGGAGCAGCTTGCCCAGCGTCAGGCCGGGCAGGTCGGGGGCGTCGGCGGCGACCACGGCCGTCTGGTCGTACCCGGTCGGGGCGGCCAGCGCGGCGTCGACGGTGGGCGTGGCCACCTCGTGGATCGTGGTCCCCGGCCAGACGACCGCCTCGGCCAGCCAGCGGTCCGCGGGCGTCACCGCCACCGCCGTCTCGACCTCGGTCAGCGTGGCGAGGAGGTCCACCACGTCCTCGGCCAGCGCGGTCCGCCAGTCCACCGGGTCGATCCCCGGCGGCGACCAGGCCACCGGAGCGAGCAACGCCACCACCACACGTCGGACCACGCCCCGACCCTAGCCCCGCACCCGCCCGGGCCCGTGGCCGCCCGGCCGGTGCCAGCGGGACGGCGGGACGGCGGGACGGCGGGACGGCGGGGCCAGGGCGGGGAGGCGCCGGGACAGGCGGGCGGGGGGTCAGCCGGGGACGGGTACGCCGGAGGCTGCGGCCACGCCCTCCAGGTAGCCGCGAGCCCGCTCGGTCCTGGGGTACCTGGCGACGAGTTCCCAGAACCGGGCGTTGTGGCTGGGCACGATCAGGTGCGCCAGCTCGTGGAGCAGCACGTAGTCGAGCACCCAGTCCGGCATGTCCTGGAGGCGGTGGGAGATCCGGATGGTCCGGTCGGCCGGGGTGCAGGAGCCCCACCGGCCGTTCTGGTTGGTGACCCAGCGGACGCTGGCCGGCAGGGCGTCGCTGCCGTGCTCGGGGAGGTAGAGGTTGATCAGGCGCAGCGCCCGGTCGAGCAGTTCGGTGTCGGAGCGGGCCAGCCGGCCCTCACGGGCGGCGAGCCGGGCGAGCATCCGGTCGACCCACTCGCTCTCCTCGGCGCGGGAGAACTGGTCGGGGATCAGCACCACGACCCGCTCCCCGTCGCGGTAGGCGGACACCGTACGTCGCCGGCGCTGACTGCGCCGTACCTCGATGACCGGCTTCCGCGCCCCAGCCATCAGTGGGCCGCGCAGCCGTGGTTTCCTGCCACGAAGGCAAGCTAATGCGTACTGACCAGGGGTCCGCAAGGGTCAACACCCCGACACGCGCCCGGAAAATGGCGGTTGGTCGCGGGGTGTCCCGAAAAAATCTGTGGATGACCATGTCGGGGTGCCCTGATCGCCCTTCGTGGCAGCCGCGGAGGCACTCCGCTCGCCTTCGCCCTCCACCGTAGGTGATCACCGTCCGGAGCGATGCTCGGGCCCCGCCAGGGCGAACTTGCGCGGCTTCACCCGGCGTGTCCCCGGCAAACTCACTAATCCGGCCTATTTCGGCATGCACACTCTCGACGTCGACTTCCTCACAGTGTCGATGCACAGCTGACATGGATTCGCCCAGACCTGGGTAGGGTCCGCCATCCAGCGGTCACGTGGGTGCCCGCGGAGAAGACCCAGCGCCGGCGCCCCGCGTGGCCCGCCGCCGGGAGACCCGCCGGGCCGGCTCGCCCGGCGGACGAGACGAGGAGGGGCTACCGTGGCCGACCAGGCCCAGACCTACAACGGTTACTGCGTCAAGTGCAAGGAGAAGCGGGACTTCGAGGGGCACGTCGAGGTCTCGAAGACCGGGATGAACATGGCCAAGGGCAAGTGTCCGGTGTGCGGCACAACAGTGAACCGCATCCTGGGCAAGGCCAAGGTCTGACCCGTACGGGTTCCGGGGGAGGGGCGGCCGGCGGTCGCCCCTCCCCCGCGTCGTCCGAGCCTCGGCGAAGCTGTCGGGTGGGTGACAGAGTTACCCGCCGGTTGTGGATATCCCGCCATTTCCTGTGGACAGCGCTGGGCAGAGGCCCGCGTACCTGTGGACAACGATCGACGAGCAACGGGGAATCGATCACGATCCGTCGTCATGAGCCCGTCAACCCGCCCGGCCCTGCCCCGCCCGACGCTGCTGCCCGGCCTGACCCGGCTCTGGCGCGACCGGCACACCCTGCAACTCGGCCTCGACCCGGGTCGCGCCGTCCTGCTCGAAGTCGCCAACCCGCGCGCCGCGCGGCTGCTCGACCTGCTCGACGGCAGCCGCAGCGAGCGCGGCATCCTGGCCCACGCCGAGGCCGCCCGGGTCGGCCCTGACGAGGCCCGCGAGCTGCTCGACGCGCTGCGCGCCGCCGGTCTGGTCGTACCCGCGCACACGCTGCTTCCCCGGGACCTGGCCGGGGCGGCGCGCAGCCGCCTCGCCGCGGAGGCCGGGGCGCTCGCGCTGGCCGGTCCCACGCTGCCCGGCACCCCGGCGCAGGTCCTTCGCCGCCGGCGGGCCGCCCGGGTGGTGGTCACCGGCGCCGGCCGGCTCGGCGGCCCGGTCGCCGTCGCGTTGGCGCAGGCCGGGGTGGGCCACGTGGCGCCCGAACTCACCGGCCCGGTCGGCCCCGCCGACCTGGTCGGCACCGGCCTGGCCGGGTCCGACGTCGGGCGTCCGCTGGCCGCCGCGCTCCGCTCGGCGATCGGCCGGACCGCCCCCGGTACGCAGACCCGCCCGCTGCGCCGCGGCCGGGTGGAGCTGGTGGTCCACCTCGGCGCGGACCGGCCGGCCGCCCTGCTCGCCGCCGGGTACGCCCAACGCCGCCAGCCGCACCTGCTGCTCGGCCTGCGCGAGGGCGTACCCGTGGTCGGGCCGCTGGTCCGGCCGCCGGTCGGGCCCTGCCTGCACTGCCTGGACCTGCACCGGGCCGACCGGGACCCGGGCTGGCCCGGGCTCGCCGCCCAGCTCGCGGCGGACCCGGCCGACCAGGCGTGCGCCGCCGCCACCCTGCTGGCCGCCGTCGGGTACGCGGTCGCCGAGGCGCTGGCTCACCTCGACGGCGGCGCACCGGAGACGCTCGGCTGCGCCGTGGAGATCGGCGCGGCCGGCCGGTTCCGGCGCCGGGTCTGGCCTCCGCACCCCTCCTGCGGGTGTGCCGGCCACCGAGAATGACGGCGGCAGGGCGTGACGGCGGCCGAGCCGGTGCCCGGCCGGCCACGGCGACGGGACGCGCGGGTACGAAGGCGGCGCGGAGGGGGGAAGCCGGGGTCGAGCCCGGCTTCGGAGCAGCAGCCGGCCCACTCGGTCGGTAACAATGACCGGGTGACCGACATCCCGCGCCGGGCCGTGTCCCGGACCGCCAAGCTCGCCGCTCTGCCGCTCGGCTTCGCCGGGCGGACCGTCCTCGGCATGGGTAAGCGCGTCACCGGGCTCGCCTCCGACGTCATCTCCGCCGAGATCCAGCAGCGCACCGCCGAGCAGCTCTTCAGCGTCCTCGGGCAGCTCAAGGGTGGCGCCATGAAGTTCGGTCAGGCGCTGTCGGTCTTCGAGGCGGCCCTGCCGGAGGAGATCGCCGCCCCCTACCGGCAGGCGTTGACCAAGCTCCAGGAGGCGGCGCCGCCGCTGCCCGCGGCGACCGTGCACAAGGTGCTCGCCGAGCAGCTTGGGCCGGACTGGCGGGACCGGTTCGTCTCCTTCGACGACACCCCGGCCGCCGCAGCGAGCATCGGTCAGGTGCACAAGGCGGTCTGGCGTGACCCGGAGACCGGCGCGGCACGGACGGCGGCCGTCAAGATCCAGTACCCGGGCGCCGGTGACGCGCTGCTCGCCGACCTCAAGCAGCTCTCCCGGCTGGGCGGAATGTTCCGGGCCATCCAGCCGGGTCTCGACGTCAAGCCCCTGCTGGTCGAGCTCCGGGAACGGATCACCGAGGAGTTGGACTACGAGCTGGAGGCCGAGTCGCAGCGCGCCTTCGCCGCCGCGTACGCCGACGATCCGGAGATCTTCATCCCGGCGGTGCTCTCCGCCTCGCCCCGGGTGCTGGTCACCGGCTGGATCGAGGGAACGCCGCTGGCGAACATCATCCGGGAGGGCACCGAGGAGCAGCGCGACGAGGCGGGCCGGCTGATGGCCACCCTGCACCTGTCCGCGCCGCCCCGGGCCGGCCTGCTGCACGCCGACCCGCACCCCGGCAACTTCCGGCTGCTGCCCGACGGCCGGCTCGGCGTGATCGACTTCGGCGCGGTGGCCCGGATGCCCGAGGGCACCCCAGAGCCGATCGGCCGGCTGGCCGGGCTGGCGCTGCGCGGCGACGCCGACGCGGTGGTCGCCGGGCTGCGCGAGGAGGGTTTCATCAGCCAGACCGAGCCGGTCGACGCGCAGGCACTGCTGGACTACCTCCAGCCGATGCTGACCCCGGTCGCCGAGGAGGAGTTCCGCTTCACCCGGGCCTGGCTGCGGTCCGAGGCGACCCGGCTGGCCAGCCCCCGGTCACCGGCCTTCCAGTTGAGCCGGCAGCTCAACCTGCCGCCGTCGTACCTGCTCATCCACCGGGTGACGCTGGGGTCGATCGGGGTGCTGTGCCAGTTGGAGGCGAAGGCGCCGTACCGGGGGATCCTGGAACGCTGGCTGCCCGGCTTCGCGCCGGTGGCCTGACGAGGCCACGAAACGCCGCGGGGGCGGTGACCGGACTCCGGTCACCGCCCCCGCATCGGTAGGGATCTAGAGAACGCCCAGGTCGCGGGCCGACTGGCTCCGGCTCTTCATCGCGACGGTACGGGCGGAACGGGTTGCCTCAGTGCTCGTGGTGGTACGACCGGCCTGAGGCCGTCGCATTCGGGCCCGGGACAACGCTTCGTGGAGTAGTTGCATCTCGGTTCCATTCGGGAAGTTCAGCAGCATCGGTTTCGGCTTTCTCGCGGCCGGTGTGACACCGGCGGGGATCGGATCGGGAAGTTGTCAGGCCGCCAGCCGGACCGCACTGCGCGACGGGGCCACACCACTGGCAGCCAGTCGCGCCTCGGCCTCGACCCGGAGCGCCGCGTCGCGGGCGACGTCCTCCTTGCGCGGGCGGCCACGGGGCCGCTTGCGCGGGACGACCGCGCCACGCTCGAAGATCTCGCCGCCCCAGACGCCCCACGGTTCGGCCCGCTCCACCGCACCGGCCAGGCACTCGACGCGCAGCGGGCAGTCCCCGCAGAGCGACTTGGCCAGCTCGAGCTCGGCGGGCGAGTCGGAGAACCACAGGTCGGGGTCGAACTTCCGGCAGGGCAGGTTCGCCTCCATCTCGACACTCACGTCGAGTGGGGCCAACGCCAGACTCATCGCCCGGTCACCTCTCTCTCACTTCGATCTCGTGGATCGCATTTCCGACGTACGGCGGGGCAAAAAAACTAAGGCCGCGGATCCCGGTAAGCGGGTTCCGCGGCCTCGAGGTGAGCCGGTGGTCTGGGGTTCAGACCGGTCTACCTCGAGGTGGAACGCCGCGGACATCCGTGCGCTTCTTGGCGACACCGATGCCCATGCCCACGAAGCCACTGGTCCCCTCGACTCCGATCGGCGCGACGGCCAGGGTCAGCTCGGCCTGAGCCTGGACCTGGTGCACCTGCGGAACCGACGGTCGCGTGGCGGCAAGGGCCACCTGGACAGCCGACAGCGGAGCGCAGGCAGCTGGCATCGCCGCCGGACGCTCATAGGTGAAGATCTCCACGGGTGCCACCTCCCTCACGCTCCTCGTGCCGACTGGGTCTCCACCCCGTGAGCAGCCGGAATGGCGCCGCTCCAGAGGTGTGCCATGAGGCTATTCCTCGCCCGGGGGCGAGGGCAAACGAATTTAGGACGAGATTTCGAAAGTTTTCTCCGGCGCGATGTCGTCCACCGCCGCCCCGTCCACCAGCGCCAGCACCGCCTCGCCGTAGAGGCCCAGCTTGCGGGGGCCGATGCCGGCGATGGCGATCAGCTCCTCGGCCCGCCCGGGACGCCGCTCGGCCAGCGCGGTCAGGGTGGCGTCGGTGAAGACCACGTACGCGGGGACCTTCTGCGCGCCGGCCACCCGGGCCCGCCAGTCACATAGCCGCTCGTACAGGTCCTCGTCGATGTCGGACGGGCAGGTCGGGCAGCGGCCCAGCTTGCGGTCCGGGCCGGCGAGCAGGGTCGCGCCGCAGATCCGGCAGGAGACCACCTGGGTGGCGGGCCGCCGGGCGGCGGTCCGCTTCGCCGCGCTGCTGCCCGCCCGCTCGCCGCCGCCGGAGCGGTCCAGCTGCGGCAGGAACCGGGACGGCCGCCGGGCCCGCCCACCGGGCGAGCGGGCCGAGGCGTACGACAGCCAGAGCCACTGCCGGGCCCGGGTGATCCCGACGTAGAGCAGCCGGCGCTCCTCCTCGACCTGCTCCGGGGTACGGGCGTACGTGGTGGGCAGGGTGCCCTCGGAGAGCCCGACCAGGAAGACGGCGTCCCACTCCAGCCCCTTGGCCGAGTGCAGGGATGCCAGCGTCACCCCGTCGACCGTGGGCACGTGCTGCTGGGCGGCCCGGCGGGCCAGCTCCTCGTTGAAGTCGGTCAGGGTCACCGGGCGCTCCACCGCGGCGGCCGCGCCGATCGGCAGCACCTCCGGCGTCGCCGCGTACTCCTCGGCGAGCTGGACCAGCGCGGCGAGCGCCTCCCAGCGTTCCCGCGCGGCGCCGCCGGCCGGGGGCGCGTCGGGGGCCCAGCCCACCGCGGCGAGCGCCTCGACCACGGCGGCCGGCAGCGGGGTCTCCCCCGGGATCGAGCGGGTGGCGGCCCGCAGGGCGACCATCGCCTGGCGCACCTCGACCCGTTCGAAGAACCGCTCCGCCCCCTGCACCACGTACGGCACGCCGGCCTCGGTCAACGCCTTCTCGTACGCCTCGGACTGCGCGTTGGTCCGGAACAGCACGGCGATCTCCTTCGCCGGGGTGCCCCCGTCGACCAGGGTCCGGCAGCGGGCCGCGACGGCGGCAGCCTCGGCCGGCTCGTCGGTGAAGATCCGCAGCTCCGGCTCCGGACCGGGCGGGCGCTGCCCGTGCAGCTCCAGGCGGAGCCGGGCCTCGGCGCCCCGGGCCTGCGAGATCACCGCGTTGGCCAGCCCGACCACCTGGGGGGTGGAGCGGTAGTCGCGAACCAGCCGGATCACGGTCGCCCCGCGGTGCCGCCGCGGGAAGTCGACCAGGTACGACGAGGTGGCCCCGGTGAACGAGTAGATCGTCTGGCTGGCGTCGCCCACCACGGTCAGGTCGTCCCGACCGCCGAGCCAGGCCGCCAGCAGCCGCTGCTGCAACGGGTTGACGTCCTGGTACTCGTCGACGACGAAGTGCCGGTACTGGCCGCGCACCTGCTCGGCGACGTCCCGGTGCTCCTCGATCCCCCAGACCGCGGCGCGCAGCATGTCCTCGAAGTCGATCACGCCGTTGCCGCGCTTGAGCCGCTCGTACGCGGCGAAGACGTCGGCCACCTTCGCCGGCTCGTACGGCGTCTCGCGCAGCGCCTTGGCCGCGGCGATCACGTACTCCCCCGGCTCGACCAGCGACGACTTGGCCCACTCGATCTCACCGGCGAGGTCCCGCGCGGCGGCCCGGTCGGCGCGCAGGCCGACCTTGGCGGCGGCCAGGGTGACCACCCGGACCTTGCTGTCCAGCAGCTCCGGCATGGCGCGCCCCTCCAGCAGCCGGGGCGCGAAGTAGCGCACCTGGCGCAGGGCCGCCGCGTGGAAGGTCCGCGCCTGCACGCCCGCCACCCCGAGCGCGGTGAGCCGGGCCCGCATCTCGGCGGCCGCCCGGGCGGTGAAGGTGACCGCCAGCACGTGCCGGGGGGAGATCTCCCCGGAGAGCGCGCGGTGGGCGATCCGGGAGGTCACCGCGCGGGTCTTGCCGGTGCCGGCGCCGGCCAGGATGCAGACCGGGCCGGCCGGGGCGGTCACCGCCGACCGCTGCTCCGGATCGAGCCCGGCGAGCACGAGCTCCGCCGCTGAGTGAACCACCACAGCGAGGAATCATCTCAGCTCCCGGTGATGTTGCAGCGGTTAGCCTGACCTGAACGCCAGACCGGGCGACGCGATCACTTGGAGGACGTGACCATGTTGACGATGTATTCCACCCCGTGGTGCGGCTACTGCCACCGGCTCAAGTCGCAGCTCGACCGGGAGGGCATCGGGTACGAGGTGGTCGACATCGAGCAGGACCCGCAGGCGGCCGAGTTCGTGATGAGCGTCAACGGCGGCAACCAGACCGTCCCCACGCTCCGCTTCGCCGACGGCAGCGCCCTGACCAACCCCTCCATCACCCAGGTCAAGCACCACCTCACCACCCTCAACGCCTGACCCCGCCCCCTCCCCCCTGGCCACCGTCGACGCCGGCGCCCTGTCGGCCCGGCGAGGCCGTGGTGGGGGGTGCGGCGCGTGCATCCCGGGCAGGCCCCTGCCCCGCAGTCGGAAGTCGGGGCGGCGCAGGACGGTGCGCATGGGGGTTCCCTCTGCGGGGGTGGCGCCCGGCCGGGGCGCGTCAGGGGGAGGTGCGGTCGGCCCGGTCATCGTCACCCGGGCCGCTGACACCTTCCACAGTCCTCTTTTTGCCTCGTGACACGCCCTCGCCGGAACCTCCAGCACCGGTCGCGCCGTCCATACTGACCGTTGGGGGCGGTTTTCATCCAGTTGCCGTCGCGTCCGCGGCGGTCGAGGCGAAACGAGGACACCCGTGCCTCCTGCCGTACCGAGCCCGATCCTGCGTCGCCGCAGGCTCGGCACCGAACTGCGCCGCCTGCGCGAGGCGGCGGGGCTCACCGGCGACCAGGTCATCGAGCGGATCGGCTGGGCGTCGGCGTCCAAGCTGTCCCGCCTGGAGAACGGGCGCAGCCGCCCGGACCCGGATGACGTGCGCCTCCTGCTGGACCTCTACGGCGCCGAGCCGGACCTGCGCGACGACCTGATCGGGATCACCCACGAGGCCGGCGACATGCGCGGCTGGCGCAAGTCGTACCCGGTGATGACGCAGCAGCAGCTCGGCTGGGCGGAGATCGAGGCCGGCTGCGCGGAGATCCGCGAGTACAACCCGGTGCTGGTGCCGGGGTTGCTCCAGACCCCCGGCTACGCGCGGCTGCGGATCGTCTCGGCCGACCGGGCGGCCACCGCGACCGGTGACCCCGAGGCCGGCGAGGACCCGGAGACCGAGGTACGCGCCCGGCTCGCCCGCCAGTCGCTGCTGGATCGGGCCGACGGCCCGCGCTACACGGCAGTGCTGGAGGAGGCCGCGCTCGGCCGGCGGGCCGGACCGCCCGAGGTGCTGCACGAACAGCTGGTGAAGCTCTGTGAGCTGGCCATCCTTCCCAACGTCACGCTGCACCTGCTGCAACGGGACACCGTGATCGGCGATTTCTACCTGCCGCCGACCGCCTTCTCGCTCTACCGCTTCGCCGATCCGCAGGATCCGGAGACGCTGGCGATCGAAGGCGGCTTCATCGACGTCATGTCACACGAGGCAAACCCGGTAAATCGCTATAAAGTGGCCTTCGAGTGGCTATGCTCGGCGGCGCTCTCCGCATCGGACACCCTCTCCTGGCTCTTCGGGGCGACGGGGCGGCTGACCGACTCGGCAGCCCCGTCCACGGCGGCCCACGGGTCGGCAGCGGCGCCGGCCCAGCGCCAGCGACACTCCGGGCGCCTGACGGAACGGTGATCCACGCCGGACCTCCGTCGGGGCCGGGCGCGCCACTCGTCCCCATCGGAGTTCCCAGGAGCAGGAGCAGCACCATGAACGAGATCCGCAAGACCGTCCACGCCCGGCAGCTCGCCGACGCCCCGTGGCGCAAGAGCACCCGCAGCCAGACCTCGAACTGCGTGGAGGTGGCGCCGCTGGGGACCGGCCCGATCGCGGTCGCGCTGCGCGACAGCAAGGACCCGAGCGGGCCGGTGCTGCTGTTCAACCGGGCCGGCTGGCTCGGCTTCGTCGGCGGCGCGAAGAACGGACAGTTCGATCTGAACTGATCCGATGAGGGGCGAGGGGCCGTCGGCGCAACGCCGGCGACCCCTCGTCGTCTCCGTCCCGCGAACGTCCCGACCAGGCATCAGCTGATCGGACGAGACCCGACCGATAGCCGCGTTTCACTTGCTGGGACGGCGTCCGGGCGTAACATGACCAAAGAGTGACGTGGAACTTCCACAGCGTACTCGTCCGTCGCGGTCCATCCGGAGACAGTCATGCGTTTCCTGATCGTTCGTACCGACATCCGCACCGCCGCCGACAACGACATCGCCGCCGCCTGGGCCGGCGGTGGACTGCTGCGGGACGAGACGACCACGCCCGAACCCCGCCGCCAGATCGTGCACGCCGAGGACCGCGACGCCGCACTGCTGCTCGCCCGGGCCCTCTCCACCGTGGGCTCAGTCCGGTCCGGCAGGCAACGGGTCAAGGTGCTCCCGCTCGACGAGCCCGCCCCCGTCCACCCGGAGTGGTGGAAGATCACCGGCACCTGACACCCATCGACGTCCGCCGTGGTCGGACCGGCTCCCCCGCCGCGTTCCTCGCCCCCATCCGCCACGACGGTCCGTGTTCCTGGCCCGGGACCGTCGCGGCAACGACGGTCCCGGGCCGGGACCGCGTCCGGCCCGTCGAGGTGTCGATCAGCGGGTCAGCAGTGCCCGTCCAGCCAGCGGTGGATCAGGAAGAGGGCGATCGAGGAGGGCGGCGGCAGGATCACCCGGGCGCCGTCGCCCGCGTCCACCGCCCGCCCAGCCAGCACCCCGCCGATCTCTCGACGGGAGAACCAGCGGGCGTACGCGATCTCGGTCTGGTCGACGCGGACCGGCTCCCCCGAGTCCGCCTCGGCCAGGAAGCCGAGCATCAGCGAGCCGGGGAACGGCCAGGCCTGGCTGCCCGCGTACGCGATCCGCTCGACCGCGACCCCGACCTCCTCGTGCACCTCGCGCAGCACGGCCGCCTCGGCTGACTCCCCCGGCTCGACATAGCCGGCCAGGCAGGAGTAGCGGCGCTCCCCCGGGGTGCGCGGCCAGGTGGCGTTGTTGCCGAGCAGGCAGCGCCCTTCCGGACCGTCCACCCGGTCGTGCACCAGCACGATCATCGCCGGGTCGGTCCGCGGCCAGACCCGGTGACCCTGCGCGTCCACCCGGGACCAGCCGCCCTCGTCGACCTCGGTCCGGTGCCCCGTCCGCGGCGACCAGCCGTGCCCGAAATGCCAGTTGACCAGCGCCAGCGCGGTGGTGAAGATGCCCGCGTCCCGGTCGCCGAGCAGGTGCCCGACCTCCCGCAGGCTGACCGCCCGGGTGCCCGGCAGGTCGGGCAGCGGCGCGTCCACCGCGAAGACCGGCACTCCGTCCGGCTCCACACCGAGGAAGAGCGGCACGGCGTCCCCGGTCGCGCCCAGCTCGGCCGCGTCGCGCAGCACCAGCGCCGGCGGCTTGGCGTCGGTGCGGACCAAGGCCATCCCCTCCCGGGACGAGTCGAGCACCAGCACCCGGGCCCGCCGCCAGGCCTGCGCCAGCCAGTCCGGGTCGGTACGCCGGTGCGCCGCCCGGCCCAGCGTGGCACGGGCCAGCGGCGGAGTGGTCTCACCGCTCACGCCGACTCCCGCCGCACCGGGGTCAGCGCGGCCAGCGGCCCCTCGATCCGGTCGGCGTCGCCCAGCACCACGGTGACCGCCTTCGCCGGCGCGAGGTGCCGGGCCGCCACCTCCGCGACGTCCTCCGCGGTCACCTTCGCCAGCCGGGCGGCGTACTCGGCCAGGAAGTCCAGCCGCAGTCCGCTGCCGGCGTACGCGCTGGCCAGCGAGGCGAGGCCGGCCTGCGTGGACATGCCGAGCTGAAGGGTGCCGAGGGCGTACTGGCGGGCCTGCTCCAGCTCGTCGGGCTCGGGCGGCAACGAGGCGATCCGGCCCAGCTCGTACATCGTCTCCAGCAGCGCCGGGCCGGTCACCTCGGTGGCCACCTCGGCGGCGGCGACCAGCACCGAGCCGGCGACCGAATGCTCGACCGCCGAGTACGGCCCGTACGTGTAGCCCTTGTCCTCGCGGATGTTCTCCACCCAGCGGGAGGAGAAGTAGCCGCCGAAGACCAGGTTGGCCAGTTGCAGCGGGGCATGGTCCGGATGGGTGCGCGGCACCGCGGGCAGCGCGATGCGCAGCGAGGACTGCACCGAGCCGGGCCGGTCGACCAGCAGCAGCGGGCCGGGCTCCAGCGGCGGGATGGGCGGCAGGTCCACGCTGCGGCTGTCGCCGCGCCACCCCGCCAGCGCCTGCTCGGCGGCGTCCAGCGCCCGCTCCGGCTGCATGTCGCCGACCAGCACCAGCACCGCCTCGGCCGGGTGCACCCGCTCGGCGTGCAACTTGCGCAGCGCAGGTGGGCGCACCGCGCGGATCTGGTCGGGATCCGGGGTCTGCACCGCGTACGGATGCCTGCCGTAGATCCGCTTGAGCAGGGCCGTACGGGCCAGGTGCGCGGGCTGGCTCTGCGCCACCTGGATCCGGTCGACCAGCCGGTCCCGCTCGGTGCCGACCCACTCGGCCGGATACGTCGCGCCGGTGAGCACGTCGGCCGTGATCTCCAGCATCCGGCCGAGGCCGGTGACCAGGCCGGCCCCGGAGAGCATCAGCCGGTCCGGGTCGACGCCGGCCGACAGCCCGCCGCCGACCTTCTGCAGCTCGGCGGCGATCTGGGTCGCGGTGTGGGTCTGCGTGCCGGAGAGCATGGTCTGCGAGAGCAGCGCGCCGCGGGCCAGGTGGGCACGGCCGAACGGCATCCACAGCCGCAGCTCGACGAGGGGGACGGCGGGGCGGCGTACCGCGAGCACGGTGAGCCCGTTGGCCAGCCGCCGCTCGGCCTGCTTCGGCACCTTGAGCTTGCGGGTGGGGCCGAGCGGCGGGAGCGCGCGGGGCGTGGCGGGGGTGGTCGTCGTCACCTGGTCACCTTCGTTCGCGACTGCGGGGCTCGCAACCCCGGCTCACTCCTCACGCTCACCGGGCACCTCCGGCGATGACCTCGATCGCGGCGCGGCGCTCCGGCCGCAGGGTGGCGGCGGCGGCGCGGACCTGCTCCTCGGTGACCTCGCCCACCAGCCGGGGCAGCTCGTTGAGCAGGCCCGGCTCGCCGCGCTGCTGTTCCAGCACCGCCATCCGCAGTGCCCGGCCGAGCACGGCGTCGGTGTCCCGCAGCAGGTGGGTGGCCATCCGGGCCTGGGTACGCGCCAGCTCGCCCTCGGTCAGCCCGTCGGTGGCCAGCCGGTCGACTTCCTCGTCGATGGTGCGCAGCACCTTGTCCACGTCCCCGCCGGGCGGCAGGTGCGCCTGGAGCAGCAGCGCGGTCGGATCGCGCATGTCGAACGGGTCGCCCATGAAGCCCAGGTAGCCGCCGAGGCCGGTGACCGTCCGGTCCCGCTGGACCAGCCGCTCGACCAGCCGGGAGGCGTCGCCGTCGGTGAGCACCTCGGCCAGCACCACGTACGGCAGGTAGCCGGCGAAGTCGTCGACCGGGTCGGGCACCCGCCAGGCCCCGGCGACCGCCGGCAGCGGCGCCAGCTGGTCGGTGTACGACGCGCGCCGCTCGGCGGTCAGGTCCGGCTCGGTGAAGTCGGGCCGCTGCGGCGCGGGCCGGGCCGGCACGTCCCCGAAGTGCCGCTCGATCAGCGCCGTCGCCTCGGCGACGTCGATGTCCCCGCTGACCGCCAGTACGGCGTTGCCGCTGGCGTAGTAGCGGCGGAAGAAGTCGGCGGCGTCGGCGACGGTGGCGGACTCCAGGTCGACGAAGGAGCCGTAGCCGTCGTGCGCGTTGGGGAACGTGTCGAACATGACCGGCGGCAGGGTCAGCCAGGGGAACCCGCCGTACGGCCGGTTCAGCACGTTGACCCGGATCTCCTCCTTGACCACGTCGACCTGGTTGCGCAGGTTCTCCTCGGTCAGCCGGGGGCCGCGCATCCGGTCGGCCTCCAGGAAGAGCGCCCGCTCCAGGGCGTTGCTCGGCAACGTCTCGAAGTAGTCGGTGTAGTCCAGGTGGGTGGAGCCGTTGAAGGTGCCGCCGGCGCCCTGCACGTGCCGGAAGTGGGCGAGCTTCTCCAGGTTCTCCGAGCCCTGGAACATCAGATGCTCGAAGAGGTGGGCGAAGCCGGTACGCCCCTCGGGCTCGGACCGGATGCCGACGTCGTAGACGACCGCGACCCCGATCACCGGGGCGCTGCGATCGGGGGTGAGGACCACCCGCAGGCCGTTGTCGAGGGTGTACCGCTCGACCGGATACTTCGTCGCGGGAATTCTGGCTCTGCGCGTCAGCACGTGATCGACCCTAACGTGTCGACACCCCCGGCACCGACGACCTCCGCGCAGCGGCGACCGCCGGTGCGAAGCGACGGCCGGTGGCGGCCGTGGCGCGCGGTGGTGGTCACGGCGGACGGGTCGCCCGCCGATGGACTGACCGAACTCCGCCAACCGCACCGAACAGGTGGGAATTGCCGGGATTTCCTGGGCCGCCCGTCCCGGATCCTGGATCGGTCTTGACGCCGGTGGACCACTGACCCACTCTTCCTACCAACTAAGTAGGAATACTGCGGATTGGATGGACGATGAGACGGCTCCCCTTCCGTCGGTTGGTCACCCTCGCCACCCTCGCCGTCATCGGCGTGGCGACGGCGGGGACCACGACGGCGTGCGGCGACGACAGTGCGGCCGGCGACTCCGGCCCGGTCACCCTGCGGCTGGGCTACTTCCCCAACATCACCCACGCGCCGGCCGTCGTCGGCGTCGAGAAGGGCATCTTCACCGAGAAGCTCGGCACCGACGTCAAGCTGGAGACCAAGACCTTCAACGCCGGCCCGGCCGCCATCGAGGCCGTCTTCTCCGGCGCGCTCGACGCGACGTACATCGGTCCGAACCCGACCGTGAACGCCTTCTCCAAGTCCAAAGGGGAGGCGGTCCGGGTGATCTCCGGCGCCGCCTCCGGCGGCGTGGCCCTGGTGGTCAAGCCCGAGATCACCTCGATGGAGCAGCTGCGCGGCAGGAAGATCGCCACCCCGCAGTTGGGCAACACCCAGGACGTGGCGCTGCGCTACTGGCTCCAGGAGAAGGGCCTGAAGACCACCAAGGAGGGCGGCGGCGACGTCACGGTCGTCCCCCAGGAGAACGCCCAGACGGTGGAGACCTTCGGCAGCGGCGCGATCGACGGTGCCTGGGTGCCCGAGCCGTTCGTCTCCCGGCTGGTCAACGCCGGCGGCACGGTGCTCGTCGACGAGCGCGACCTCTGGCCGGACCGGAAGTTCGTCATCACCAACCTGATCGTCAGCACGAAGTTCCTCAAGGCCCACCCCGACGTGGTGAAGAAGCTGGTCGAGGGACAGGTCGCCGCGAACGAGTTCGTCAACACCAAGCCGGACGAGTCCCAGCAGGCCATCTCCGACCACATCGGCAAGATCACCGGCAAGCCGCTGGACGTCAAGCTGATCAAGCAGGCCTGGCCGACCCTGGAATTCACCGACGACCCCATCGCCTCCTCGCTGAAGACCGGGCTCGACCACGCGGTCGCGGTGGAGCTCACCCAGCCGGTCAGCCTCGACGGGCTCTACGACCTCACGTACCTCAACGAGGTGCTCAAGACGCAGGGCAAGACCGAGGTCACCCAGCCATGACGTCGACCACGACGGCGCCGCAGAGCGCGACCAGCTCGGTCGCGCTCTCCGGCGTGACCAAGGTGTACGGGCGCGGGGCGAACGCCGTCCTCGCCCTGGACGGGGTGAGCCTCGACGTCGCGCCCGGCGAGTTCGTCTGCCTGGTCGGCGCCTCCGGCTGCGGCAAGAGCACCCTGCTCAACCTGGTGGCCGGGCTGGACCGGGCCAGCGGCGGGCGGATCGCGCTGGCCGGCGACGCCAGCCCGGGGCTGATGTTCCAGGAGCCGGCACTCTTCCCGTGGCTGACCGTCGAGGCCAACGTCGAGGTGCCGCTGAAGCTGCGCGGGCTGCCCCGGGCCGAGCGGCGGGAGCGGGTGGCGGAGCTGCTGCGCACCGTCCACCTGGCCGAGTTCGGCCGCAAGCGTCCGCACGAGCTCTCCGGCGGGATGCGGCAACGGGTCGCGCTGGCCCGCACGCTCGCCCTGGACACCCCGGTCCTGCTGATGGACGAGCCGTTCGGCGCCCTCGACGCGATGACCCGGGACATCCTGCACGACGAGCTGGAACGGATCTGGTCCGAGCGGAAGCTCTCCGTGCTCTTCGTGACCCACAACGTCCGCGAGGCGGCCCGGCTCGCCGACCGGATCATCCTGCTCAGCAGCCGACCCGGCCGGATCATCTGGTCGACCGAGGTGGCCGTGCCCCGACCCCGGCGCATCGACTCCCCCGAGGTCGCGTCGATCGCCGCCGAGGTCACCGACCGACTCCGTACGGAGGTGGGCCGCCATGGCCGGTGACACCCTCACCGGGGCGCCGCGTACCGGCGCGGAGATCTCCGGGCTGGACGCGCTGGAGATCGCCGGCCGGGAGCAGGAGATCTCGCCCGGCGCCCGGCTCTGGGCGGCGACCTGGCCGAAGCTCGCCGCGCTGGCCCTGGCCATCGGCGTCTGGCAGGTGGTGGTCTGGAGCGGCTGGAAGCCACCGTGGTCCCTGCCCGGGCCGGTGGTCGTGGGCGAGGAGCTGATCCGGCAGGCCAGCGACGCCCAACTGTGGGAGGGCATCGCGATCACGCTGCGCCGGGCGGCCGTCGGGTACGTCTTCTCCGTCGCGGTGGGCCTGCTGGTCGGCCTCGCGGTGGCCCGGTCCAGGGTGCTCCGGGCCGCGATCGGCTCGATGATCACCGCCCTGCAGACCATGCCGTCCATCGCCTGGTTCCCGCTGGCCATCCTGCTCTTCGAGCTGAGCGAGAAGGCGATCTTCTTCGTGGTGGTGCTCGGGGCCGCGCCGTCCATCGCCAACGGGGTGATCGCCGGCGTCGACTACGTGCCACCGCTGCTGCTGCGCGCCGGCCGCAACCTCGGTGCCCGGGGCCTCGGCCTCTACCGGTACGTCATCGCGCCCGCCGCGCTGCCGGCGATCGTCGCCGGCCTGAAGCAGGGCTGGGCCTTCTCCTGGCGCAGCCTGATGGCCGGTGAGCTGCTCGTGGTCGGCATCTCGCAGACCTCGCTCGGCGCGCAGCTCACCTACGCCCGGGAGCTGGCGGACTCGCCCTGGCTGCTCTCCACCATGATCGTGATCCTGGTCATCGGCCTGGTGGTCGACGCGGCCTTCGGCGCTGCGGACAAGGCGATCCGCCGCCGCCGGGGCGTGCTGGACCAGGCCGGTCAGTGACGTGTACGGCTCCGCGCGCAGCGACTGCGCGCCCTCGCCGGCTGCGGTCCCGGGACCGCACCGCCTAGCTGGCGGTCCACTCCACAGCCGAGCCAGCCGGGCTGTGCAGTTCCACCAGCCCGGCCGGGGCGGGCCGGCCCGGCCTCGGGTGCCAGGGCGCGAACGCCGCGACCATGGCGAGCAACAGCCCCGCGCCCGCGACCACCAGCACCACCAGCAGTTCGCGCACCGCCCCCGAGTCGGCGTCGCCCGCCATGGTCACCCCTCCCGTGCCCGGCCGTCCCCGGCCGGGTCTTCCCCCAGGACAAGCTTTGACCAGACAGGGGCCTCGGGACAGTCACCTATCGGACCCAATCTCGCCTGTTTGCCGACTCAGCCGACAAAACGCTCACGCAGCGTCCCCATCCGGCCCCGCCGCGTCAGCCAGCTCCAGCGAGGCGGCGGTCCGGGCCCGAGGGCGAACGCGGACACCGCCGCCGGCGCGGTGCGCGCGCTGCCCCCGCCCGCACTCGGGCGGCAGAACGCCGCAGCGGCCCCGCGACCGCCGTCGGGCGGTGCGCGGCCGCTGCGGGCCGGGAACGGTCAGCCGGCACGGGAACGGTCAGCCGGCACGGGAACGGTCAGCCGGCACGGGAACGGTCAGGCGGTACGGGGGCGGCGCGGGCGGCGGGAGCGACCCGACGTGCGGTGCGCGGACCGCGCGCCCTCCGCACCGCCGCTGCCGGTACGCGCGGCCGGCGTCGGCTGCGCAGCGGCGATGGTCACCGGCACGCCGGACGGCTCCCGGGCGCCGGTGACCCGGGCCAGCGCCTCGTCGCCGGGGCGCACCTGGGTGGAGTGCGGCTTGATGCCGGCGACGCTCATCAGCCGGGAGACGTCCCGGCGCTGCTCGGGCAGGACCAGCGTGACCACCGTGCCGGACTCCCCCGCCCGGGCGGTACGGCCACCGCGGTGCAGGTAGTCCTTCGCCTCGGTCGGCGGGTCGGCGTTCACCACCAGGTCGAGCCCGTCCACGTGGATGCCCCGGGCCGCCACGTCGGTGGCGACCAGCGCGGTCACCTGCCCGGTGCGGAACTGCTCAAGGATCCGGGTGCGCTGCGGCTGGGACTTGCCGCCGTGCAGCGCGGCGGCACGCACGCCCTTGGCCAGCAGTTGGCGGGCGACCCGGTCGGCGCGGTGCTTGGTGGCCATGAACAGGATGGTGCGGCCCTCACGGGCGGCGATCTGGGTGAGCGCGGCGGGCTTGTCGGCCGCGTCGACGTGCAGCACGTGGTGGGTCATCGCGGTCACCGTGGCGGTGCCCGGGTCCACCGAGTGCGAGACGGGGTTGCTCAGGAAGCGACGGACGAGCTTGTCCACGCCGCCGTCGAGGGTGGCGGAGAAGAGCATCCGCTGGCCGGCAGGGGCGACCTGCTCCAGCAGCTTGGTGACCTGCGGCAGGAAGCCCATGTCGGCCATCTGGTCGGCCTCGTCCAGCACGGTGATGGCGACCTGGTCGAGGCGGGCGTCGCCCCGGTTGATCAGGTCGTGCAGCCGGCCGGGGGTGGCCACCAGCACCTCGGCGCCGGCGCGCAGCGCGTCCGCCTGCCGCTGCAACGACAGGCCGCCGACCACGGTGGCGCAGCGCAGCCCGACGGCGCCGGCGTACGGAGCGAGCGCGGTGGTGACCTGCTGGGCCAGCTCACGGGTCGGCACCAGCACCAGCGCCAGCGGGCGGCCGGGGCGGGCCCGGCGGCCGGCGGTACGCGACAGCAGCGGGAGCCCGAAGGCGAGGGTCTTGCCGGAACCGGTACGGCCCCGGCCGAGCACGTCCCGGCCGGCGAGCGAGTCCGGCAGGGTGGCCGACTGGATCGGGAACGGCTCCGTGATGCCCTGCGCCGACAGCTCGGTGAGCAGTGCCGGCGCCAAACCGGTCGCGGCGAAGGTGGGAATGGTCATGGTCATACGGAATGCCTTCCTCGACGCGGCACGTGTCGAGGGAGGGCGCCGGGAAGCGGCGCTGTCGCCGGCGGAAAGAACCGCCGCGACTCACAAGCACGAACCGAAGGGGTACGGGCCGGTCCGCCGCGACGCGCCGCGCCCGCCGGAGCGGGGGGGCGGCGCGGCGGACCGGTCCCGTCACCACGCCCGGAGGGCGCGGAGGGTGGTACTGGTCGATCCGAAGATCAGAGCGGGCGGATGTTCTCCGCCTGCGGGCCCTTCTGGCCCTGGGTCACCTCGAACTCGACCCGCTGGTTCTCGTCCAGGCTCCGGTAGCCGGAGGACTGGATCGCCGAGAAGTGGGCGAAGACGTCGGCGCCGCCGCCGTCCGGGGTGATGAAGCCGAAGCCCTTGTCAGCGTTGAACCACTTGACGGTGCCAATAGCCATGTGTTCTGTCTCCTTGACGGAACGTCGAACCCGCACCTGTTGCGGACTCGAAGAGGAGCGATCCGCGCGGGAATGCCCGAATCGCCTGTCGCTTCTGGTCGCCCCGCCCGGAGAACTCCGGACACAACAAAGAGCGCCTGGGGCCACAATCCGCCAGGCGCACACAGAGTCTCTGGAAACCAAAACTGCAACGGAGCTAATCTACCACGGATCGCCCGGCGCGCCATCCCCTTCCGGAATTTCCGGCACGCCGGTGATGAGCGCGGTGAGCCCGTCGGCGTCGAGCAGGTCTGCCGGCCGCACCGTCACGGCCTCCCGGACGTAGTGGAAGGCCGCGCCCACCCGGTCGACCGGCACCCCGGCCAGCTCCGCCCAGGCCAGCCGGTAGACAGCCAACTGCACCGCCGCCACCTCGGCCTCCCGGCCGGTGGGCTGACGGCCGGTCTTCCAGTCGACCACGTCGTACCGGCCGCCGGGGCGGGCGAAGGCGGCGTCCATCCGGCCCCGGACCACCACCTGAGCGATCACTGTGGCGAACGGCACCTCCACCTCCACCGGCACCCGCTCGGCCCACTCGCTGGCCAGGAAGCGCTCCTGCAACTCCGCCAGCGCCTCGTCCGGCGCGGCGTCCGCGTCGGCCGCGCCCGGCAGCTCGTCCACATCGAGCAGCCGGTCCGCGCCGAAGCGCTGCTCCAGCCAGGTGTGGAAGGCAGTGCCCCGCCGCGCGTACGGGTTGGGCTCGGTGGGCATCGGCCGGCGCAGCGTCCGGGCCAGCGCCTCCGGGTCGCGACGCAGCGCCACCAGCTGGGTCACCGACAGGTGCCCGGGCAGGGCCACCTCCACCGCCTCGGCCTGCCGGAGCAGCTCGGCCCGCTCGGCCAGGAGCAGGTCGGCCTCCCGCCGCCAGCGCGCCACCTCCGGGTCGACCGCCCCCGCGTCCACGCCGGCCGGCCCCGCTCCGGCCGCCGAGGCGTCCCCGCCGGACCCACCGCCGGTCGGCCCGGCCCCGGCACCGGCGGGGTCGCGGCGGGCCGCGTCGGGGTCGGCGAGGAACCGGCGGACCAGCGCGGCGGCCTCGGCCAGCGCCGGGCGGCGGGCACCCAGCGGGTCCGCCGGCCACTCGGCCCGCAGCACCATCTCGGTGGTCGGGTTGACCGCGTCCCCGGGCGGCTCGGGCGCCCAGGCGTCGACCAGGTGCCCGGCCACGCCGTCGAGGCAGGCGTCGTGCACCTCGCGGAGGAAGACCGACGGGCCACGGAAGCGCTTGGTCCCCTCCCCCCACCAGTAGCCGGAGCAGAGCAGCAGCCGGCGCGGCCGGGTCACCGCCACGTACGTCAGCCGGCGCTCCTCCCGCTCGTCGTGCGCCCGCCAGGCGTCGGTGAAGTCCGCCAGGGCCCGGGCCACCCCGCGCTGGTCCTCCGCCCCGGCCAGGCCCAGCTCGGGCAGCCCGTCGGCGTCACCGCGCAGCGGGAACGGCAGCACGCCCAGCCCACCCAGCCAGTGGTCGGAGTTGCGGACCGGCCCCGGCCACACCCCCCGGGTCAGCCCGGCGACCGCCACCACGTCCCACTCCAGACCCTTGGCGGCGTGCGCGGTGAGCACCTGCACGGCGCCCTCCACCACCTCCACCTCACCGGGGGTCAGGCCGCGCTCCTCGTCCTCGGCGGCGGTGAGGAAGGCCAGGAACCCGGCGAGGGTGGCCCCCGGGGTCTCCCCGCTGAACCGGGCGGCGACGTCGCCCAGGGCGTCCAGATGGCCGCGGGCCAGCCCGGCGTCGCCGGCGCCGTCCCGACCGGCCCGGACCGCCACCTCCACGTCCAGGCCGATGGTCCGCTCGATGTCCGCGATCAGCTCCGGCAGGGTCTGGTCCAGCCGGTAGCGCAGCAATGCCAGCTCCATCCCGTACGCGCGCAGCCGCGCGTACCCCTCGGCCGAGTACGCCTGTGCCGGCCCGAGGTCGGCCAGCGCCTCGACCAGCGTCGCCTCGTCCAGCACGTCCACCGCGATCTCCGGCCCGTCGTCACCGATGAGCCGGCGGCGGGCCCGCGCGATCGCCCGGGCGCGCCGGTGCAGCGCCACCAGATCGCGCGGCCCGATCCGCCAGCGCGCGCCGGTGAGCAGCCGCAGCAGCGCCGCCCCGTCGGTCGGGTCGGCGAGCACCCGCAGCGTGCAGACCACGTCGCGGACCTCGGGAGTGTCCAGCAGGCCGCCCAGCCCGACCACCTCGACCGGCAGGCCGCGGGCGCGCAGCGCCGCCTCGATCGCCGGGATCTGGCTGCGCAGCCGGACCAGCACGGCGGTGGTGGGGCGCTGCGGCACCGGGATGTGCTCGGGCAGCGCCCCGGGCATCCGGGCGGCGCCCCGCCAGGCGGCGAGCACGCTGTCGGCGATCCAGTCCGCCTCGTCGGCGTACGTCTCCAGCAGCGCGCAGTGCACGGTGCCGGCGGCCTGGCCGCGGGGGCTGCGGTGCGGGATCGGGTCCTTGACGCTCAGCGCCGCGCGCAGCTCCGGCACCCGGGCGCCGGCGGCGCGCAGCGGCACGGAGAGCACGTTGGCCACGCCGAGGATCTCCGGTCGGTTGCGCCAGCTGGTGGTCAGGCTCAGCACCTCGGCCGGGGCGCCGTCGGCGCGGGCGAACTCCGTCGGGAAGCGCTCCAGGGTGCCGGCGCTGGCCCCGCGCCAGCCGTAGATGGACTGGCAGGGGTCGCCGACCGCGGTGACCGGGTGGCCGCCGCCGAAGAGCGCGTTGAGCAGCACCACCTGGGCGTGGCTGGTGTCCTGGTACTCGTCGAGCAGCACCACCCGGAAGCGGTCCCGCTCGATCACGCCCACCGCCGGGTGGTCGCGGGCCACCCGGGCGGCCCGGGCGAGCTGGTCGGCGAAGTCCATCGCCTCGAAGTCGTCCTTGCGCCGGGCGTACGCCCGCACCAGCGGGAGCAGCTTCAGCCGGACCTGCTGGAACTGCAACGCCTTCCGCACGTCGGCGTAGACCCGGCCGGGGCGGGACTGCACGTCGGCGAAGAACCGACCGGTCCAGGCGGCCAGCTCGTCCGGATCGACCAGGTGCTCGTCCAGCTCCCCGGCCAGCGCCAGCACGGCGTCGGTGATGGTGCTGGGCATCCGGTCGACCTCGGACATGTCGCCGTCGTAGTTGCGCACCAGCAGGTCGACCAGCTGCCAGCGGGACGCCTCGGTGAGCAGCCGGGTGGTCGGCTCGTACCCGGCGCGCAGCCCGTGCTCGGTGACGATCCGGCCGGCGTACGAGTGGTAGGTGGAGACGGTGGGCTCGCCGGCGAGCGGATCGTCCAGCGGGTCGCGCCCGCGCCGGCCCAGCCGCCGGACCAGCTGGTCGAGCCGGGTACGCACCCGGTGCGCCAGCTCGCCGGCGGCCTTGCGGGTGAAGGTGAGGCCGAGGATCTGCTCCGGTCGCACGTACGAGTTGGCGACCAGCCAGACCACCCGGGCGGCCATCGTCTCGGTCTTGCCCGACCCGGCACCCGCCACCACCAGCACCGGGTCCACCGGCGCGGCGATGATCGCCGCCTGCTCCCGGGTCGGGGCCGGCAGCTTCAGCAGCTTCGACAGCTCGACCGGGGTGTAGCGGGGCCCGGCGTCGGCGGCCCGGGGCGCCGGGGCGGCGGTGCTGAACAGGGTCGGCTGGGTCACGGCTGCTCCGGGCGGGTGGCCGGCGGCTCGACGACCTGGCGGCCCTGCCCGGAGACCGGGCAGCTGGTACGCACCGGGCAGACCCGGCACTTCGAGTTGGCGACCGCGGCGAAGGTGGCGGCGGCCATCGCATCGGCGGTGCGCCGGACCAGGGCGGTGGCCCAGCCGGCCTCCGGTCCCTCCCCGGCGGCGGCCTGGGCCTGTTCCTTGGCCTCCCGCGTCCCGGTGCCGAGCTGCACCAGCGCGGCACCGCCGGACTCCTCGCCGAACTCGGCGAACGCCCCCGCCTCCACCGCCGCCTGGTACGCCCCGAGCTGCGGGTGCTCGGCCACCTCCCGCTCGGTGACCGCCGTCGACTTGCCGGTCTTCAGGTCGATCACCACCAGCCGGCCGTCGGCGTCGACCTCCAGCCGGTCCACCCGGCCGGTCAGCTCGACCGGGTGCGTCGGGTCGTCCAAGCGGACCGCGAACTCGTGCTCGATGGCGAGCAGCCGGCGCGGGTTGCCGGCGAGCCAGCGCAGCAGCTTGTCCACCATGGCCTCGGCGCGGGACCGTTCCGGGCCGACCATCCACCGGGCGGCCAGCTCGATCGCGTCGAACCGGGCGGCCACGTACTCCAGCAGGGCGGTGCGGTCGGCGCTGGCGTCCTCGGCGAGCATCGCGGCGGCGTGCACCAGGTTGCCGACGCCCTGCGCGGCGCTGGCCGGGCCGCTGCCGCCGTGCCGTTCCAGCAGCCAGCGCAGGCTGCACCGCAGCGCGCTCTCCATCGCCGACGGGGTCACCCGGACCGGCTCGCCCTCGTCGACCAGCGGCCGGTCGTCGGAGAGGCCGCGCAGGCCCCACCAGTCGTCCGGGTAAGCGCCGGGGATGCCGGCGGCGGCGAGGCGGGCCAGCTCGGCCGCCGCCGCGCGTCGCCGGGCGGGCGGCGCCGCCGGGTCGGTGACCGCGGTACGCAGCTCCGCGACCAGCGCGGACAGGGTGAGCGCCCGGGGCGGGCGCCCGACCGGCAGCTCTCCCGGCCGGTAGGGCTCGCCGTCGTCCGGCCCGGCGGGTGGGACGCCCGCCCCGGACGCGGGTGGCTCGGTGACGCCCAGCTCGTGCAGGAAGCGGCTCGGCTGCTCCTCGTGGTCGTCGCCGCCGACCGCCGCCGAGGCGACCGCGGTCACCAGCAGCCGGCGCCGGGCCCGGGTCACCGCGACGTGGAAGAGCCGGCGCTCCTCGTCCAGCAGGGCCGAGGTCTGGCCGACCAGGCTGGCCCGGGCGCCGGCGCCGTCGGCCCGGCCGGCGAGCACGTCGACCAGCCGCTCGGAGCCGAGCAGGCTGCCGCGCAGCCGCAGGTCGGGCCAGACGCCCTCCTGGGCTCCGGCGACGGCGACCAGGTCCCATTCCAGGCCCTTGGCCGCGTGCGCGGTGAGCAGCCGGACCGCCTCGCCCCGGTCGGCGCCGGCGGCCAGGGTGTCGGCCGGCAGGTCCTGGCCGAGGACGTGGTCGAGGAAGACCTCGGTGCGCGCGCCGGGCAGCCGGTCGGTGAAGCGGGCGGCGGCGTCGAAGAGCACCATCACCGCATCGAGGTCCCGGTCGGCGGCCTCGGCCCGCCAGCGCTGCGCGGTCTCGTGCTCGCCGGTGGCGGCCCGGCCCCGGTTGATCGCTCCGGCCCAGCGTTCGGCGAGCCCGCTGGCCCGCCACACCGCCCAGAGCACGTCCTCGGCGGTGGCGCCGGAGGTGCCCGCCGCCGCCCGCGCGGCGGCGAGCAGCTCGGCCACCGTCCGGGCCGGCTCGACCCAGCGCCGGTCGATCGCGGCCAGCTCCGCCGGGTCGCGCAGCGCCTCGACGATCAGCTCGCCGGAGGGGCGGCGGTCGCCGGCGGCCAGCGCGAGCGCGCGCAGTCCCTGGCGCAGCCGCCGCTCGGCGAGCGGGTCGGCGCCGCCCAACGGCGAGTGGAGCAGGGCGACGGCGGTCTCCTCGTCCAGCCGGTCCGGCTCCAGCGCGCAGCGCAGCAGGAGCAGCAGCGGCGCCACCGCGGGTTGCAGGTGCAGGGGCAGGTCCTCGCCGTGCACCACGGTCGGCACCCCGGCGGTGTGCAGGGCGCGGCGCAGCGAGGGCAGGTGCAGGTTGGTCGACCGGACCAGCACCGCCATCCGCGACCAGGGCACCGAGTCGAGCAGGTGCGCGGACCGCAGCGCGTGGGCGAGCCAGGCCGCCTCGCTGGTGCCGGAGCGGAACGTGCGCAACTCCACCGTGCCGGGGGGCGCGTCGGGCAGCGGGTGCAGCGCCCGGTGTGCGGCCGGGCCGCGCAGCCGCCGGGCCAGCCGTCCGGTGGCCGCCAGCAGCCCCGCGCCGGACCGGTACGACGTGGTCAGCACGACCTGGGCGGCCGGCGCGCCGGAGGCAGTTCGGAACCGGTGCGGGAAGGTGTGCACCACGGCCGGGTCGGCGCCCCGGAAGGCGTACGTGGAGGAGTCCGGGTCGGCGAAGGCGACCATGGGCTTGCCACCGCCGGCGATGACCGAGAGCAGATCCTGCTGGGCGGGGTCGGTGTCGGCCAGCTCGTCGACGTAGACGTGGGCCAGCCGGCGGCGCTCGGCCGCCAGCAGCTCCGGGTCGTCCAGCAGCATTCCGGTGGCAGCCCGGACCAGCTCCGCCGGGTCGTACGCGATCGAGCCGCGGTTGCTGACGTCGCGCAGGGCGAGGACGGCGACGTACTCGCGGAGGAAGCGGGCGGCGGCCGGCCAGTCGGCGCGGCCCAGCTTCTCGCCGAGCTGGGCCAGCTCGACCGGCCCCACCCCGCGCTCGGCGGCCCGCATCAGCAGGTCGCGCAGCTGCCCGGCGAAGGCCCGGGTACGCAGCGCGGGGCGCAGGTCCTCCGGCCAGCCGACCGGGTCGTCGCCGGGCTCCTCGCCCACCACGTCGAGCAGCTCGCGGATGATCAGATCCTGTTCGGGACCGGTGAGCAGCCGGGGGGACGGTTCGCCCCGCTCGGCGGCGGCGCGGCGGAGCAGCCCGAAGGCGTACGCGGGGAAGGTCCGCACCAAGGGCTCGCGGACCACCCGGTGGCCGGCCCCGGCGATCCGCGCCTCGATCCGGTGGCGCAGGTCGGTGGCCTGCCGCCGGCCGAAGGTGAGCACCAGGATCCGTTCCGGGTCGGCGCCCTCGGCCACCCGCGCGGTGACCGCCTCGACCAGGGTGCTGGTCTTGCCGGTGCCCGGGCCGCCGACGACCAGCATCGGCCCGTCGGTGTGGCCGACGATCTCCGCCTGCCGGGGGTCGGTCAGCCGGGCACCGGGATGCGCGGCATCGCCCGCCGATCCCCCGGACCGCGGCTCCCCCTCGATGCCCGCGCCCGCCCGGTCGTGCCCCTGGATCGGCCCGCCGGCTCGACGGTCCCCCCGAACCGTTGCGGCGGACCGCCCCTGACCCGGGCCCGGTCCGGCAGGCCGACGCACAAGCCGGTACCCCTGCACTCCCACATCCCACCACGCCCCTGCGACACCATCCCCCACCCCCCGCGGGGGCGGGTCAGGCGAGGCGGGACTCCAGGGCGTTCAGGGCGGCGGGGACGGTGTCGGCGACCATGAGCAGGGAGAGGCCGGCGGGTTTGAGGAAGGTCTGGTCGGCGAGGGTGGCGAGCCAGTCGAGCAGCGGGCGGTAGAAGCCGCCGGTGTCGACCAGCACCATCGGCTTGGCGTGCAGGGCCAGCGTGGCGGTGGTCCAGACCTCGAAGAGCTCGTCCAGGGTGCCCAGCCCGCCAGGCAGGGTGAGGAAGGCGTCCGACTTCTCGACCATCAGCGTCTTGCGGCTGGCCATGCCGTCGGTGACCAGCAGCTCGTCGGAGGCAAGGTCGGCGACCTCCAGGTCGACCAGCGCCTGCGGGATCACCCCGACCGTGCGCCCGCCGGCCGCCCGCGCGCCGTCGGCCAGGGCGCCCATCATCCCGACGCAGCCACCGCCGCTGACCACGGTGTGTCCGCGCCGGGCGAGCTCCGCGCCCGTCTCGGCCGCCAACTCCAGCCAGCGCCGGTCGAGGGTACGGGAAGAGGCGCAGAAGACGCAGATCGCGGCCACCGCTCAGCCCTTCCGGCCCGCGCCCGGCCCGGCCGGGCCGGCCGGCCCGCTGCCCCCCGCTCCGGTCGCCGCACTGTCCGCGGCGGCCTGCTGGTCGGCGGCGGCCCGGGCGACGGCCTCCTCGCGTACGGACTCCTGCTCGGCGGAGAGGGCGGCCTCGGCCTCGACGATGTGCCGGACGGCGGCGTCCACGTCGTCGGTGAGGCAGATCAGCTCCAGGTCGACCGGCCCGATCTTGCCTTCGGCGGCCATGGTGTCCCGCAGCCAGTCGAGCAGCCCCCGCCAGTACGCGCTGCCCATCAGCACCACCGGGAACCGGGTGACCTTGCCGGTCTGCACCAGGGTGAGCGCCTCGAAGAGTTCGTCCATGGTGCCGAAGCCGCCGGGCAGGACGACGAACGCCTGGGCGTACTTGACGAACATGGTCTTGCGGGCGAAGAAGTACCGGAAGTCGATGGCCAGGTCGACCCAGTCGTTGAGCCCCTGCTCGAAGGGGAGTTCGATGCCGAGGCCGACGGAGAGCCCGCCCGCCTCGCTGGCTCCCCGGTTGGCCGCCTCCATCACGCCCGGTCCGCCGCCGGTGATCACGGCGTAGCCCGCCCGGGCCAGGGCGGCCCCCAGCTCCCCGGCCATCCGGCACTCGGGGCTGTCCGGGGCGCTGCGGGCGGAGCCGAAGACGCTGACGGCGGGCGGCAGGTCGGCCAGGGTGTCGAAGCCCTCCACGAACTCGGAGAGGATCCGCAGCGCGCGCCAGGCGTCCTTGGTCTTCCAGTCGCCCCTGCCCCGGGAGTCCAGCAGCCGCTGGTCGGCGGTGCTGGTCGGGATCGCGCCGCGGCGCAGCGTGACCGCGCCCCGGTGCCGCTCCGGATCGCGGCCCGGCTGCCGCCCGTTGCTCTGGCTCATGGGAGCAACCGTAGTGGAGCGGTACCCGCCGGGTGCAGCGCCTGGCGGGCCGGAGAAATAGTTCGCGATCTTGGGCAACTAATTCTGTCGCCCGTACGTCCTACTATTCACATACCGGGTATGTCCCGGCGCGGGCTTTCGGGGGAGGAGCAAGCGTGATCAGCAACAACGAGCGGATGCGGATCCGCCGGCAGATGCAGCGGCGGATCCGTGACGTGGTGGCCGAGCGCCGCCGCGCCCGGCAACTGGAGTCCCCGGCGGCACCCACCGCCGAGACCACCGAGACCACCGACACCCCCGCCCTGACCACCGCCTGACCCATCACCCGCACCCGCGACCCCCGGGCCCCGCCCCGGGGTCACCCGCCGGCCCGGCCCAGCCGGTGGGTGGTGATCGAGGCCGGAGCCGGGGCCGGGGCCGGGCGGGCCGAGGGCCGGGGCGCGAGCGGGCCCTGACCCGATCGGGATGGGGTCAGGCGGAGGCGAGCCAGCGGTGCAGGGTGGCGGCGCCATCGCGGATCTTGGTGATCTCGACGTGCTCGTCCTTGTGGTGGGCCAGGTTGGGGTCGCCGGGGCCGAAGTTCAGCGCCGGGATGCCCATCGCGGCGAACCGGGCCACGTCCGTCCAGCCCAGCTTGCCGATCGGCTCAGCCCCGACGGCGGCGAGGAACTCCTGCGCCGCCGGCGAGTCCAGCCCGGGGGCCGCGCCCGCCGCCGCATCCGTCACCGCCAGGTCGAAGCCGGCGAAGACCTCCCGCAGGTGCGCTTCGGCCGCCGCCGGGTCACGGTCCGGGGCGTACCGGTAGTTGACCTCGATCTCGCAGTGGTCCGGGATGACGTTACCGGCCACCCCGCCGGTGATCCGCACCGCGTTCAGCCCCTCGCGATAGTCGCAGCCGTCGATGGTGACCCGCCGGGCCTCGTACGCCCCCAGCCGGCGCAGCACCTCGCCCGCGCCGTGGATGGCGTTCACCCCGTGCCAGGACCGGGCGGCGTGGGCGCGCTCACCGTGCGTGATGACGATCGCCCGCATGGTGCCCTGGCAGCCGGCCTCGACGATCCCGTACGTCGGCTCCAGCAGCACCGCGAAGTCCGCCTGGAGCCACTCCGGGTGCGCCTCGGACACCAGGGTGAGACCGTTGTACCTCGACTCGATCTCCTCGGCCTCGTAGAAGAAGTACGTCACGTCGTAGCGCGGGTCGGGCAGGGTCACCGCCAGGTGCAGCGCGAACGCCACGCCCGACTTCATGTCCGAGGTGCCGCAGCCGTACAGCAGGTCGCCGCGCATGGTCGACGGGAAGTTGTCGTTCAGCGGCACCGTGTCCAGGTGGCCGGCGAGCACCACCCGCGAAGCCCGCCCCAGGTCGGTACGGGCCATCACCGTGTTGCCGTGCCGGGACGTGGCCAGGTGAGGCACGCCCCGCAGCACCTCCTCGACGCAGTCGGCGATGGCCTTTTCGTTGAGGGAGACGGACTCTATGTCGACCAGGGCGCGGGTCAGCGCCACCGGATCAGCCAGGACCTCAGGGGTCAGCGGGTTCTCCATGCTGGGCACGGTACCGTCAGATTCGGTGAGCGCGAGGAGTGAGCTTGCGAGCCGGCGCAGTCGCCAACGAAAGGTAGAACAGTGACGTCCGCAGTACCCGCCTGGGGCATCGGCCTGGCCACCGTCACCGCTGACGATCAGGTGCTCGACACCTGGTACCCGACCGGCAAGCTGGGACTCGGCGAGCTGCCGCTGGTCCCCGGCGAGGACCAGGCCGACGTGCTCGACCTGCCGCCCGGCGCGATCGGCGAGCGGGCACTGCCCGGTCTGCGTACCGTCGAGGTGACCACCGTGATCGGCTCGCTGGACGACCCGATCAAGGACGCCGCCGACGCGTACCTCCGGTTGCACCTGCTCTCCCACCGCCTGGTGCGGCCCAACGAGCTCAACCTCGACGGCATCTTCGGGAAGCTGGCGAACGTGGCCTGGACGTCCGCCGGGCCGTGCCCGCCGGAGCGGGTCGACGAGCTGCGGGTGATCGAGCGGGCCGCCGGCCGCCACCTCGCGGTCTACGGAGTGGACAAGTTCCCCCGGATGACCGACTACGTGGTTCCCGGCGGGGTCCGGATCGCCGACGCGGACCGGGTCCGGCTCGGCGCGCACCTGGCCGCCGGCACCACCGTGATGCACGAGGGCTTCGTCAACTACAACGCCGGCACGCTGGGCAGCTCGATGGTCGAGGGGCGGATCGTGCAGGGCGTGCTGGTCGGCGACGGCTCCGACATCGGCGGCGGGGCCTCGATCATGGGCACCCTCTCCGGCGGTGGCACCGAGCGGGTCAGCATCGGCGAGCGGAGCCTGATCGGCGCGAACGCCGGCGTCGGCATCTCGCTCGGCGACGACTGCGTGGTCGAGGCGGGCTGCTACATCACCGCCGCGTCGAAGATCACACTGCCGGACGGGCGGGTGGTGAAGGCCCGCGAGCTCTCCGGCGTGGACGGGTTGCTCTTCTGGCGCAACTCGGTCACCGGCGCACTGGAGGCGAAGCCGCGGACGGGTCGGGGCATCGAGCTGAACGCCGCCCTGCACGCCAACGACTGACGACCGGTCGGGGCCCGGGCGCGGGCGCCCCGGCCCCGACCGGCGTCCGGGCCCACGGCGGGAAGACCGCGGGCCCGGACGCCGCCGATCACCGCAGGCGGTACGCCTGGATGATCCGCTCGGTCACCGTGTTGCCGGCGGTGTCCCGGGCGGTGGCCCGCAGGGACACGTGGCCGGGGCCGGCCGGGTGCCGCAGGAGCGCGACCCAGCCCTTGCCGGGCACCCGCTTCACGCCGGCCTCGCGCCAGGTCTTCCCGCCGTCGTACGAGACGTCGACGATCAACTTCTCCACCGCGACGGCCGGCGCCCCGGGCTGCCGCTGCACCTGCACCGGCACCGCGAAGGGGCGGCCGGCCGGCGCGCTGTTGTCGACCCGCAGCGGCGGGGCGAACTGCACCGCCATCAGCGGCAGCCGGGCCGGGGTGTCCCCGGCGACGTGACCGGACCGGAAGGTCCACGTCGACTCCACCGCGGTGCTCAGGTCGGTGAAGCTCCGGGTCGCCGACACCGTCAGCTTGTAGTCCGCTGCCGCGGGCGGCACGGTGAACTCCCCGTAACCGGCGTACTCGCTCTCGCCGACCAGCTTCCCGTTGCGCCACAGGGCGGTCCGGGCGGTGTCGGTGACCGACCCGCCGGGGTGCCCGGCGGCGTCGCTGTGCACCGGAAGGCCGACGAAGATGAGGTCGCCGGTGCGGCTGACGCTCTCCTCGGGCCAGCGCGGGGCCGGGAACGACGGCCCGTACGGGGCCTGGTTCCAGGTCTCGTGGACGGTCCGGCCCGCCCGGTACGCCGTCACCGTGGAGAAGAGCGCCGCCTTCGGCTCCAGCCAGCCCTCCTCACTGACCACCCCGAAATCGATCTCGGAGCTCCACGTCACACCCCGGGTGTTGTAGTGCTCCACCCGCTCGCCGGGCACGGCGGTGGGGAGGACGATCGCCGAGGCGCCCGTGTTGTATTCCAGCTCGGGGACGACCAACCGTTCGGCGATCAGGTCGGGGAAGCCGCCCCGGAACCGGTGCACCACCGTGGCCAGGTCACCGGCGCGGTAGTGCCGGACGAAGCCGGTGGGCATCCGGCCGGGGATCGCCTCGCTCAGCGCGTACAGGTAGGGGCTGCTGGCGGCCTTCGGGTCGGCCCACTGGCTGCTGACCGTCGACACGAACCGGTCCGCGGAGACCGGGCTGCCGAGCTGGGCGGTGGTGAGGCCGGCGAAGCTGTCGGCCAAGAGACTGAAGACGTAGATGTCGCCCCCGTCGGCGAAGAAGACCGCGCTGATGTCGATCAGCAGCGGGGCGGCGCCCCGCTTCGGGACGGTGGTCAGCACCGGCCTGCCCTGGCGGCTGTCCAGGGTGAGCGTGAGGTCGCGGTCGACCGTCAGCTCGGGCTGGGCCAGCATGGTGAGCCCCGCGGGCCCGCCCTCCGGCGCGGGTTCGAAGATCAGCGTGCTGAGGCCGTACCGCCCCTTGGGCACCCGCAGCTCGGCCACCCCGTCGGCGTCGTAGGCGTCCCGGACGTCGAAGCGGTCCAGCCCGGCCAGGCTGGTGTAGTAGTCCCCCGTCTTCGCGCCGGCCCGGTCCAGGTGGGTGAGCGTCAGCGTGTAGCTCTCCACCTCCCGGTTGACCGCCACCGGGGTCACCGCGACCGTGGCTCCGGAACGGGCGACGACCCGGCCGGTCCAGTAGCCGTCGGCGTCGCCGAGCCGGGTGTCGGCGGTGACGGTGGTCTCCGCCCGGCCGCCCGCCGGCACGGTCAGCCGCGTCGCGCCGAGCCGGAACATGCCGGCCGGCGCCGGCTGGCCGCCCGGCCCGGTGACCTCGGTGGTCAGGTCGAGGGTGACGGCGGTCGGGCCGGCGTTGCGCCAGGCCACCGTGCGGGTGATCGGCGCGTCGTCGCCGTGCGGCCAGAGCGCCCGCCCGAACGAGACGCTGACCGGGTCGCTGGTCACCTGCTGGCCGATCGCGCGCGTCAGGTCGACCCGGCCGGCCCCCTGCTCGTACGCGGTCTGCGCCGGGTGCGGCCTGGCGGCGGCCATCAGGGTCGCCTTGAACTGGCCGGCCTTCCAGCCCGGGTGCTGCTGGGCGAGCAGCGCCACCGAGCCGGCCACGTGCGGGGTGGCCATCGAGGTGCCGGAGAGGCTGACGTACTTCTCCCCCACGGGGTCGCCGATGAAGCCGTCGGCGGCCCGGGCGGCGACGATCTCGACGCCGGGCGCGGTGATGTCGGGCTTCACCGCGTCGTCACCGACCCGCGGCCCGCGGCTGGAGAACTCGGCGAGCTGGTCGTCGCGGTCCACCGCGCCCACGGCGAGCGCCGCGTCGGCGCTGGCCGGGGAGCCGACGGAGGCGTCCGACCCGACGTTGCCGGCGGCGGTGACGAAGAGGGTGCCGGTCTGCGCGGTCAGCGTCTGCACCGCCTCCTCCAGCGGGTCGACCTCGGGGTAGTCCCAGCCGCTGAGGCTCATGTTGACCACCGTGGCCCGCTTGTCGACGGCGGCCCACTGCATGCCGGCCAGGATGGCCGAGTCGGTGCACCCGACGTCCTCGCAGACCTTGCCGTTGAGCAGCGTCGCGTCCGGCGCCACGCCCTTGTACCGGCCGCCGGAGGCGGCGCCGCTGCCGGCGATGGTCGAGGCGACGTGGGTGCCGTGACCGACCGTGTCCCGGTCGTCGGTGACCTCGGTGAAGTTGCGCGACTCGGCCACCTTGCCGGTCAGGTCAGGGTGGGCCGTGTCGACGCCGGTGTCCAGCACCGCGACGGTCACGCCCTTGCCGGTGAAACCGGCCGACCAGGCGGTGGGCGCCCCGATCTGGGGGACGCTGTGGTCCAGGGTGACCCGGCGGCGGCCGTCGAGCCAGATCCGCTCGACGCCCCCCGCCGCGCCGAGCCGGGTGGTGGAGCCGGTGGCGACCGCGGCCCAGACCGCGCCGGCGGTGGACTTGCCGGCGGTCAGGGCCGCGCCGCGGATCGCCGGCAGGTCCCGGGTCACCCGGGCGCCGGGCAGTGCGGCCACCCCGCGCCGAGCCTCCCCGGCGGCGTACGACACCAGCAGCGGCAGGTCGTCGCGGCGGGCGTCGTCGTAGCCCGCGGAGATCAGCTCGGTGACGTCGAAGAGTCGCCGGTCCACCCGGCCGGAGCGGATCAGCGGCAGCGCGTCCTGCGGCACCACGGTGAGGTGCCCCCGCTCCCGGCGTACCAGGAATCGCAGGTCGCCCCGGCCGGCGGCGGGCCGGACGGCGGCGTCACCGGAGGCGGTGACGGTGACCCGGTCCCCGGTGAGCAGGGTGACCGTGGCCGACCCCCCGGTCGTCGTCCGGGGCGGCGCGGCCGGCCGGGACGCCCCGGCGAGGCCGGCCGGGGCGGTCGGGGCGGTCGGTGCGGCGGCCGAGGCGGTGGCCGGGGCGCCGAGCGCCAGACCGAGCACGAGACCGAGCGCGGCTGTCTTCCTTCTGGTTCTGTGCAACGGATCCTCCTCGTAGAGCGTCGTCATAGACGGGAGTCACATTGGCAGCGATCAGAATTGCATACCTGGTATGTAAAGTGAAGTCCGGAACATGACCGTCCGCGCACAACATGGACACCCGGCCAGGCATGATCGGCCGGTGACGTCCATGCGGGAACGAATGCTCGCCGGCGAGCCGTACATCGCCAACGAGCCCGACATCATCGCCGACCTCGACCGCGCGGCCCAGCTGATGGAGCGCTTCAACACCAGCTCCGCCACCGACCCGCAGGGGCGGCTGACCGCGCTGCGCGAGCTGCTCGGCTCGCTCGGCGAGGGCACCTGGATCCGCCCGCCGTTCCACTGCGACTACGGCTGGCAGATCCACATCGGCCCGCGCTGCTTCGTGAACTTCAATGCCGTCTTCCTCGACGTCGCCCGGATCACCATCGGCGCGGACGTCCAGATCGGACCCAACGTGCAGCTGCTCACCCCCACCCACCCGATCGAGCCGGGGCCCCGCCGGGACAAGTGGGAGGCGGCGAAGCCGATCACCATCGGCGACAACGTCTGGCTCGGCGGCGGGGCCATCGTGCTCGCCGGGGTCACCGTCGGCGCGAACACCGTGGTCGGCGCCGGCGCCGTGGTGACCCGGGACCTGCCACCCGACGTGGTCGCTGTCGGCAACCCCGCCCGACCGGTACGCACCCTGGAACAACCGCGCTGAGCTGCTGAAACAGCGGTCCGTGGGGGTGGGCAGAGCCGGCGACAGGGTGCACTGCGGGTAGTGAGCGCGGCACCAGGGGGCACGGGCGGGCGAACGGGTACTCGAACTACGGGTGCACGGGCAGGGGGTCGGTCAGGCGGACCACCAGGTCGGCGTGCTGCGCGGTGCCGGTGACCAGGGCGGCGTTGGTCTCGTCGCTGCCGTGCGCCCAGGCCGCCGCCTGCGCCGGCGTCCGCCCGTACGCCTCGTGCCGGGCGACGAGCCGGCGCAGCCGCGACGCCGCGTCCAGGTCGAGGAACCACGCCTCGTGCAGCAACTGCCGCACCTCGTCCCAGGGCGGGTCGGTGAGCAGCAGGTAGTTGCCCTCGGTCACCACCAGCCGGACCGAGGGCGGCACCTCGACCGCCCCGGCCACCGGCTCCTCCAGGTCCCGGCGGAACAGCGGGGCGTAGACCGCGGACGGCTCCAGCCGGCGCAGGCGGCGCAGCAGCGAGACGTACCCGTTGGCGTCGAAGGTGTCCACCGCGCCCTTGCGCGCGGCACGGCCCAGCCGCTCCAGCTCCGCCTGGGCCAGGTGGAAGCCGTCCATCGACACCAGGCGGGCGCTCGGGCCGACCGCCGCGACGATCCGCTCGGCGAGGGTGGACTTGCCCGCGCCGGGCGCACCGGCGATGCCGAGCAGCTGCCGGGGACCGGCCTCGGCCAGGGCACGGGCCCGCGCCACCAGGTCGTCGAGCGGAAGCGGGCTGGCCTCGGGCATCAGGGCAGGACCGGGTCGCTGATGGTGAACCTGGCCCGCACCACGGCATGCCGGGCCTCCCGGCGGGCCGGGCTGTCCGGTCGCAGCGACCACCAGGGGCCGGCCAGCTCGACCTGCTCCTGGTCGGCCAGGCGGAGCATCAGCTCGGCGAGGACGGTGAAGTCGGTGACGATGACGCCGGTGGTGACGCTGCCGTGGTAGCCGACCACCCGCTCGCCGGGGCGGTTCGTCTCGGGGCGTACCCGCAGGTCGCCGGTCTCCCGGCGGTCAAGCGCGGCGGCGTGCTCGTCGAGCAGCACCCGCACGGCGGCGGCCCGCTCGGCGAGCCGGGTCAGGGTGGCCTCGCGGTCCCGCTCGCGGGCGGTCGCGGTCACCTGGAAGCGGGCCAGCTCGGGCGCGACCTCGCGGTACGCCTCGCCGCACACCGCCACGACCGGTCCGTCCGTCACGCCCTCACCCTAGCGGCGGGCCCGCAGGGCCGCCCGGTTCCACGGCCAACCGGCGGGCCGAGTACTCGACCTCGTCGCCGGTCGTCCGGCACCCGTCGAGGTAGCCGCCGGCCGCGCCGAGCTCGTGCAGGAAGCGCAGCTCCGCGTCCCCGCCGCCGGCCAGCGGGAAGGCGCGCCGCAGCCCGTCCGTCGGGCGGGCGGCCAGCGCGGACCGGGCGTCCCGGCCCTCCCGGTGCCGGGCGGTGAGCGCTGGCCGGTCGCCGTCGCGCAGCGCGGCGGCCAACTCGTCGAGGAAGGAGGTGACCGAGGCCAGCGCGGCCAGCACCTGCGCCCGGTTGGAGAGCAGCATGTTCGCCGTCCGCTCCGGCGGCGTGCCGGCGACCCGGGTGCCGTCGCGGAAGCTGCCCGCGGCGAGGCCGAGGACCGCGTCGCGCAGCGGGGAGCGCTCGGCCGCGCCGGCGAGGGCGCCGGCGAGCAGGTGCGGCACGTGCGAGGCGAGCGCGACGACCGCGTCGTGCCGGTCGGCCGCCATCGGCACCACCCGGGCGGCGAACACCTCCATGACCAGCGCGGTGAGCCGGCGGAACGCGGCCAGGCCGGGCCCCGGGGCGGGGCAGAGCACCCAGGCCGCGTCGTCGAACAGCCCCGGCACCGCCGCGGTGAGGCCCGCCCGGTCGGTGCCGGCCATCGGGTGACCGGGCACGAAGCGGTGGGTCAGCCCCCGCGCGGCGGCGAACGCGGCCAGCTCCGCCTTGGTGCTCCCGACGTCGGTCAGCAGGCAGTCCTCGCCGGTCACGGCCGCCACCTGCACCAGGGTCTGCGGCAGGGTGGGCAGCGGCCCGCAGAGGAAGACCACGTCCCGGTCGGCCACCGCGTCGACCAGGCGCTCCGGCGCGGGTACGCCGACCCGCCGGGCCTGCCGCCGGGTCGACTCGTCCGGGTCCCAGCCGGCCACGTCCAGACCGGCGGCGTGCAGCCGGAGCAGCACCGAACCGCCGATCAGCCCGGTGCCGACCACCGCCGCCCGGACCACCGCGCCGGCCCCGCCCATCGGCGCGTCAGGCCTGCGCGAGCCGGGCGGCGACGGCGGCGACGTGCGCGTCGGACTCGGTCAGCGCGGCCCGGACGTGCTGCGCCCCGCCGGGGCCGTAGAAGGCGCCGGCGGCGACCAGGATGCCCCGGCGGGCCAGCCAGTCGACGGTGGCCCAGCAGTCCTCGCCCCGGGTCATCCACAGGTAGAGCCCGGCCTCGGAGTGCTCCACCGTGAAGCCGGCCCCGGTGAACGCGGCGAGCAGCGTCTCCCGCCGGGCCCGGTAGCGTTCCCGCTGCTCGTCGGCGTGCGCCTGGTCCGACAGCGCGGCCACCATGGCGGCCTGCACCGGCGCGGGCACGATCATGCCGGCGTGCTTACGGATCTTGAGTAGCTCGGCCACCAGCGCCGGGTCACCGGCGACGAACCCGGCCCGGTATCCGGCGAGGTTGGAGCGCTTGGAGAGCGAGTGCACGGCCAGCACCGAGTCGTACGACCCGCCGCAGACCTCGGGCGAGAGCACCGAGACCGGCTCGGCGTCGGCCGTCCAGCCCAGCGGCAGGTAGCACTCGTCGCTCGCCACCACGGCGCCCCGCTCGCGGGCCCAGTCGACCACCTTGCGCAGATGGGCGGCGGGCAGCACCCGACCGGTCGGGTTGCCGGGCGAGTTGATCCAGACCAGGCGTACCCGGGAGGTCGGACCGACCGCGGTCAGCGAGTCGGCGCGGACGGTGGTGGCGCCGGCCAGCCGGACCCCGTCGGAGTACGTCGGGTAGGCGATCGACGGCACCACGACCACGTCACCGGGGCCGAGGCCGAGCAGGGTGGGCAGCCAGGCGACCAGCTCCTTCGAGCCGATCGTCGGCAGCACCCCGAGCCCGTCGACGCCGGCGCCGCAGGACCGCGCCACCCAGGCCGCGATGGCGTCCCGCAGCGCCGGGCTGCCCGCGGTCAGCGGGTAGCCCGGCGCGTCGGCCGCGTCCGCCAGCGCCTGCCGGATCACCGGGGGCACCGGGTCGACGGGCGTGCCCATCGAAAGGTTGATCAGACCGTCCGGGTGCGCCGCGGCCAGGGTGGCCGCGGCTTCCAGCGTGTCCCAGGTGAACTCGGGCAGCCGCGACGAGACCGGCGCGGGCCGGTTCAGTGGCCTTCTCCGCGCGGCGGCTGGGCGGCGACGAACGTCGCGTCCTTCTCCACCTTGCCGATTTTCGACGCGCCACCCGGCGAGCCCAGGTCCTCGAAGAACTCGTAGTTGGCCCCGGTGTAGTCCTTCCACTGCTCCGGGACGTCGTCCTCGTAGAAGATGGCTTCGACCGGGCAGACCGGCTCACAGGCACCACAGTCGACGCACTCGTCGGGGTGGATGTAGAGCATCCGATTGCCCTCGTAAATGCAGTCGACCGGGCACTCCTCGATGCATGCCTTGTCGAGCACATCCACGCACGGCTCGGCGATGATGTAGGTCACCGGTCTTCTCCTCCGCAAGACTCGCCGCGATCACCCGCGACGGTTAGAGCCTAGTATCTCGCCGGGGAGGAGGTCGATCGTGCTCCGACAGCAGGACGTGGGCCACCGGATCGTGGTGCGCCGCATTGTGGGGATTCGCGACGGCCGCCCCCTCTTCTCGGACGCTCTGGGCGAGCTGGTCGAGCTGACCGAGACTCATCTCACTCTCGCCACCGGGCAGGGCCGGCTGCGGGTGCCGGTGGCCGAGGTGCACCGGGCCAAGCGGGTGCCGCCGGCCCGCCGGCCGACCGCCCCGGCGGTGATCGAGCTGGAGCTGGCCTCCGACGAGGCCTGGCCCGCCGCCGACCGGGGCCGGTTGGGTGACTGGCTGCTGCGCGCCGCCGCCGGCTGGTCCGGCCGGGCCAACTCGGCGTTGCCGGTCGGCGACCCGGACCGGCCGCTGCCGGCCGCGCTGGACGCGGTGGAACGCTGGTACGCCGACCGGGGCCAACCGGCGCTGGTGAACACCCCGCTCCCGCTGGCCGCGCCGGTCGGCGCGGAGCTGGACGCCCGGGGCTGGGGCAGCCGGCCCCCGGTGCTGGTGCAGACCGTCGCGCTCGCCGCGGTGCCGCCGGCCGCGCCGGCCGCTGCCGGCTCGCCGCTGGTCGAGCTGGCCGCCGCGCCGTCGGACGGTTGGCTCGAGATCGCCGCCGGCCGCAAGGGTGGCCTCCCGGACGCCGCGCGGCACGTGCTCACCGCCGTGGGCCGGGTCCGTTTCGCCCACGTGTACGCCGACGGCACGCTGGTCGCGATCGGCCGGGGCACCGTCACCGGGCAGGGACGCTGGCTCGGGCTCAGCCTGATCGAGGTGCTGCCCGAGGCCCGGCGGCGGGGGCTGGCGGGCCGGGTGGTCCGGGCCCTGGTCGACTGGGCGGTGACGGAGGGCGCGACGCACGCCTTCCTCCAGGTGGAGCAGCGCAACACGCCGGCGGTGGCGCTCTACCGGAGGCTGGGCTTCACCACCCACCACACCTACCGCACGCGCGTCGCGCCACCCACCTGACCGCCGACGCTGCCGGCCCGCGGGGTCAGCGGCGGACGACCCGGCGCGGCTTGGCCGACTTGACCTCGGCGTACCGCTTGAGCAACCGCGAGCGGTGGTCGAGGCCGAGCGCGGTGAGCACCAGGTAGCCGACCGCCACGCCGGCCCCGGCAGCCAGCAGGTAGAGCCAGATCTGGGCGAAGAACAGGCCGGCGCCCCCGCCGAACGGGTTGTCGCCGACCAGCAGCGGCCCGACCAGCACGGTCAGCAGCAGCGCCACCAGCACCGCCGCGCCCACGTCGGCGCCCCAGTGCCCGGCCGGACGGTCCCGGCCCTGGATGAAGACCACCCCGGCGAGGATCAGCCCGATCACCACGAACATGCCCAGCGAGACCCGGTCGGCGGCGGTGTCGCTCCCGTCGAAGCCGAGCTTGATGAGCACCCGAGCCACCACGTTGACCGCGAACAATGCCCCCGCGAGCACGCCGACCACGCGCCACCGTTTCCCCATCGCACGCCTCCCGCCGTACCGCCCGCCCCACCGGCGGGCCCTCTGGCAGGAATGTCTACCACCACAGCCGGGGTGGCGTCATCACCCGTCGTGACGTCGCTGCGGCGGGCCGAGGATCTGCCGGAACGCCATCACCGCGAAGGTCATCGCCCCGGCGGTGATCATGGCCAGCCCCACCCAGTTGTCCCCGGAGAGGAGCAGGTCGCCCTCGGCGGTGCGGACCGCCGCCACGGCCATCAGCCCGAACCACGGCAGCGCGGGCAGCGCCACCGCCCACTTCCGGCCGACCGTCGCGTACGCGAACCAGCTCACCGCGATCGCCGCGCCGATGGTGACCAGCACCGACACGCCGATCAGGTGGCCGCCCACCCGGACGGTGGACAGCAGCAGCCCGAGCAGGGCCACGAGCACCCCGCCGACCACCGAGACCAGCCCGCCGGCGATCCGCAGGGCGAGGTCGAGCAGCCGCGCGGACCGGCCCGGGGGCGGCGGTGGCGTGATCTGCTCCTCGATGACCGGCATCGGCGTGGCGGGCAGGGTCACCGGAGCCCGGCCACCGCGACCGGGGAGCGGTCCGTGCCGTCGGTGGCCAGTCCGGCGAAGAGGTCGTCCTCCCAGCCGTACGGGCCGTTGCCGGGGCCCTTCTCGCCCACCGCGAGGGTGAAGTACTCCACGCCCATGAACTCCGCGCCGAAGTTGCCGGCGATCGAGTACAGCCACGAGGTGGCCGGGATCTGGGTGGCGTGCGCGCGCATCGCCGCCTCCTTGGCGGCGTGCTGGTCGGTGGCGTCGATCCGGGCGGCGATCTGCGGGTCCGGGGTGCCGAAGGGCAGCTCGTCGGCGCTCCCGATGCCGGCGAAGGGGTTGTCGGACGCCTCGATGAAGTGGGTCAGCCCGGCCTCCAGCACGCTGCGCGGCATGGCCGTCCAGTAGACCTTGGCCGGGGCGCAGCCCTCGGCGGCGGCCAGCTCGTGCGCCCGCATCGCCACCCGGTGGGCCTGGATGTGGTCGGGGTGGCCGTAGAAGCCGTTCGGGTCGTACGTGATCATGACCTGCGGGCGGACCTCGCGCATGATCTCCACCAGGTGCCCGGCGGCCTCGTCGAGGTCGGCCTGCCAGAAGGCCCGGGGGTGCTCGTTGGTGGCCAGCCCCATCATGCCGGAGTCGCGGTAGCGGCCCGCGCCGCCGAGGAAGCGGTGGTCGGTGACGCCGAGCGCGGCACAGGCGGCCACCAGCTCGCCGATCCGGTAGCCGCCGAGCTGGTCGGCCTCGGCCGCGCCGAGCTGCGCCAGCTCCGGGACGTGGATCTCGCCCTCCTCGCCGAGAGTGCAGGTCACGAGCGTGACGTGGGCGCCGGCGTCGGCGTACCACGCCATCGTCGACCCGGTGCCGATCGACTCGTCGTCGGGGTGCGCGTGGACCAGCAGGAGGCGCCGATCGGGCAGGTTCGTCACGACCGTCACTCTAACCGGCGGTCTCCGTCCGCCGAGCCTGACGCGTCCGCCCAGGTCGGCCACATCACGCCTGACGCCGCCCTACGATCTACAGCTGTGGACTTTCCCGAGCTGGCCGCCCGCACCCGTCGGTTCAGCCACGGGGCGCCGCGCGCCGTCTCCGTGGCCGACGACGGCTCCCGGGTGGTCTTCCTCCGCTCGGGCGGTCCCGAGGACCCGGCCGACGCGCTCTGGTCGCTCGAGGTCGCCAGCGGCGAGGAACGGCTGATCGCCGAACCGGCCGTGCTGCTCGGCGCCGGGGCCGACCCGGGCGTGCTCGCCCCCGGCGAGCGGGCGCTGCGCGAACGGCTGCGGCTGAGCAGTGCCGGCATCGGCTCGTACGCCCTGGACGCGGCCGGCCGGGTGGCGGTCTTCCCGTTGGTCGGGCGGCTGTTCCGGGCCGACCTGGTGCACGGCGACGTGGTCGAGGTGAGCACCGTCGGGCCGGTGATCGATCCGCGGCCGGACCCGACCGGCGAGCGGCTGGCGTACGTCACCGACGCCGCCGAGGGGGTCCGCCGGGGCCAGCTGCGGGTGGTCGAGTCCGACGGCGCCGACACCCTGCTGGCCGGCGAGGACTCCGGCGTGACCTGGGGGCTGGCCGAGCACATCGCGGCCGAGGAGTTCGGCCGGTTCCGCGGCTACTGGTGGGCGCCGGACGGCCGGTCGGTGCTGGCCGCCCGGGTGGACGAGTCCCGGCTGCCGCGCTGGTACCTGCACGACCCGGCCGACCCGACGAGCCCGCCGACGACCGTCGCGTACCCCCGGGCGGGCGGGCCGAACGCCGAGGTCAGCCTGCACCTGCTCGACCTCGACGGCGGCTGGGTCGACGTGCACTGGGACCGCGAGACCTATCCCTACCTGGCCTCCGTGCAGTGGGCCGACGGGGGGCCGCTGATCACGGTGCTGCGCCGCTCGCAGCAGCACGGCCTGGTGCTGGCCGTCGACCCGCGTACCGGGGAGACGCAGGTGCACGCCGAACTGGCCGACCCGCGCTGGGTGGAGCCGATCCCGGGCACCCCGGCGCACCTGCCGGACGGCCGGGTGCTGGTCGGCGGGGAGCTGGCCCACGACGGGTACGACGCCCGCTGCCTCTTCGCCGACGGCACCCTGCTCACCCCGCCCTCGCTCTACGTACGCCGGGTGGTGGGGCGGCTGCCCACCGGCAACGGCCCGGCGGACCTGCTGGTCGAGGCGAGCGAGGGCGAGCCGAGCCAGCGCCACCTGTACCGGGTCCGCACGGTGATCGGCGGCGGGATGGACACCCGGCGGATGAGCGGCACCCCCGGCTGGCACACCGCCGCGGTCGGCGGGGACGTGCTGGTGGTCGGCACCGCCTCGCTGGACGAGGCCGGGACGAGCTGGTCGGTCTGGTGCGGCGACCGCGAGGTGGCCCGGTTGCGTTCGCTGGCCGCCACCCCGCCGTACGCCCCGCGCCCGACGCTGGTCCGGGTGACCGACCGGCGGCTGCCGTCCGCAGTGCTGTACCCGAGCGACCACGTCAAGGACACCCGGCTGCCGGTGCTGCTGGACGTGTACGGCGGCCCGGGGCACCAGGAGGTGGTGGCCGCGCGGGCGGCCTGGCTGGAACGGCAGTGGTGGGCCGACTCGGGTTTCGCGGTGGTGACCGTCGACAACCGGGGCACCCCGGGGGTGGCGCCCTCGTTCGAGAAGGCGGTGCACCGCCGGCTGGCCGACGTGATCCTCGCCGATCAGGTGGACGCGCTGACCGCGCTGGCCGGCAAGCACCCGGACCTGGACCTCGAGCGGGTGGCGATCCGGGGCTGGTCGTTCGGCGGTTGGCTGGCCGGGTTGGCCGTGCTACGCCACCCGGAGCTCTTCCGGTGTGGCATCGCCGGCGCCCCGGTCACCGACTGGCACCTGTACGACACCGCCTACACCGAGCGCTACCTGGGCCTGCCGGACGACGGGATCGACGTGTACGGCCACCACTCGCTGGTGGAGCTGGCCGCCGAGCCGCTGCTCGCGGCGGAACAGGCCCGGCCGCTGCTGCTGGTGCACGGCCTGGTGGACGACAACGTGGTGGCCGCGCACACGCTGCGGCTGTCGGCGGCGCTGCTGGCCACCGGCCGCCCGCACGCGGTGCTGCCGCTGACCGGGGCGAGCCACCTGGCCGCGGACGGGCTGTCCGAGCGGCTGCTCCGGCTGGAGCTGGACTTCCTCCGTACCCACCTCTAGACGTACGGAGGCCCCGGCCGACACCGTTGTCGACCGGGGCCCGTCTTCACCGCGGGTTACTGCTTGACGTGCGCGTTCACGAAGGAGGGGTAACCGAAGACGCTGGAGATGAAGACCCCGCCGGCCTTGGAGCCGTGCACGACGTAGGCCACGTCGACGTAGAGCGGCACCACCGGGGCCTGCTCCTTCATGATCCGCTCATCGAGCTTGCCCCACTCCGGGCCCTGGTCGGCCGGGGACATGGCCAGGATCCGGTCGAACTCGGCGTTGATCGCCGAGTCGTTGAAGTAGGACTGGTTGCTGTTGCCCTCGGCCTTGATCGACCGGCCGTCGTAGAGCACCGGCAGGATGGACGCGCCGCTCGGCCAGTCCGCCGCCCAGTTACCGATGTAGAGGTCCCAGGGGTTGGCCTTCTTCTTGATCTCGTCGAGCTTCGCGTCGTCCGGGATGTTCCGGATCGTGATCTTGAAGCCGGCCTTCTCCAGGTTGCTCTTGAGCTGGGTGGCCATCTCCTGTTCCTGCGAGTCGTCGGAGGCGCCGAGGACCAGCTGCGGGGTCTGGCCGGCGAGCAGCTCCTTGGCCTTGTCGATGTCGCCGCTGGCGCCCGCCGGGTACGCGTCGTACGCCTGGTAGCCGATCGTGGCCGGCGGCATCAGCGTGGTCAGCGGGGCCGCCACGGTGGCGCCGCCGACGGTCTTGATCAGGCCGTCCCGGTCGATGGCGTAGTTGAGCGCCTGCCGGATCTTGAGGTCGGTGACCCGCTGGTTGTTGATGACCAGCTGGTTGGCGCTCGGCGTCGGGGAGAGGATGGTCCGCGACTTCAGGCCGGCGTCACCGGCGACCTTGGCGACCAGCGAGGCGGGCACGAAGTTCCAGGCGACGGCGCTCTGGTCGGCGCCGTTGTCGGCGATCACCCGGTTGTTGGCGGCGTCGGCGGTCGGGCCGAAGGACCAGACGAACTGGTCCGGGTACTGGTGGCGCACCGGGTCGGTCTTCGGGTCCCAGTTCGGGTTGCGGTCCAGGGTCAGCTGCACGCCGACCTGGTTCTTGGCGACCTTGTACGGCCCGGACGAGAACGGCTTCTGGTCCAGGTTGACGCCGGTGTCCATCTCCGGCTTGAGCGGCGCGGTGGTCGGCAGCGAGACGGCGAACGGCAGGTCGCAGCGGGCCTTGGCGAACTCGAAGCGCAGCGTCTTCGGGTCCGGCGTGGTCAGGCCCGGCGGCAGCCCGGTCTTGTTCTTCTTGAAGTCCCACTTGGTGTCGAACTGCGCGGTGTCGGCCAGCCACTCCTGCAGGTAGGTCGGGCCGCCGGAGAGGTCCGGGTCGAAGGAGCGGGCGATGCCGTACGCGATCTCCTTGGCGGTGATCGGGCTGCCGTCCTCGAACTTCACCCCGTCCTTGATCTTGAATTCCCAGACCTTGCAGTCGTTGTTGACATTGGTGCCGGGCGTCTCGGCCAGGTCACCGACGAGCACCAGGCCGCCCTTGCCGTCGTCCTTCCAGGTGGTCAGGTAGCGGGCGAAGAGCGGGTTGGCCATCAGGCCGGCGAACGAGTACGTCCGCTGCGGGTCCAGGTGGGAGATGGGGGTCTCCCGGATGATGGTGAAGGTGCCGCCCTTCTGCGCCCCGGCCACCTCGGCCGCCGGCCCCTGGGAGTCCTTGGGGTCGGTCGCGATCACCCCGGTCTGCTTCCGGTTGTTGTCCACCACCGGGCCGTCGTCCGTGTTCTTCGTGCACGCGCCCAACGCCACAACCAGTGCGATAGCGCCGGATGCGGCTGCCGCCACCCGTGGTCGCATGTCGTACCTCCATCACCGTGTGCTCTGCGGGCGCCGGGCGGGGACCCGCCGACGTCCCGAGGATCGTAAAGAAGAAAACCTTCGAGTTGTGTAACAGTTGTCGATAAATTTTGACGCCGGGCGGGCCAGGTGTCCGGCCCCGACGCCACGACCGTGTCAGCCCAGCCGGACCCGGGGGTCGATGGCGGCGTAGAGCAGGTCCACCACCAGGTTGGCCACCACCACGAAGAAGGCCGCGATCAACACGGTGGCCATGATGGTGGGCAGGTCACCGGCCTTGACGGCATCCACCGCGGTACGCCCCAACCCGGTCAGGCCAAAGGTCAGCTCGGTGATGACCGTGCCGCCCAGCGCCCCGCCGACGTCCAGGCCGGCGATGGTCACCACCGGGGTGATCGCCGCGCGCAGCGCGTGCCGCCCGTACACCTGGGGTTTGGCCAGGCCCTTGGCCCGCGCGGTCCGGACGAAGTCCTCCGACAGCGTCTCCAGCATCTGGGCCCGGGACAACCGGGCGTAGATGGCGGAGAAGAGGAAGGCCAGCGCGACCCAGGCGAGCACCAGCCCGCTCGCCCACTTCAGCGGATTGTCGAAGATCGACGTGTAGCTGGGCACCGGCAGCAGGCGCGTCGTGTAGACGAAGACCAGCAGCAGCACCGCGCCGACGAAGTAGAGCTGCAACGAGGCGCCGGTCAGCGAGAAGCCGATCGCGGCCCGGTCCACCCAGGTGCCCCGGCGCAGCGCGGACACCATGCCGAGGCCCACCCCGAGCAGCAACCAGAGGACCGCCGCCGGGATCACGATGCTCAGGGTCACCGGCAGCACCCGGGCGATGGTGTCGGAGACCGCCTCGTTGGCCACGTACGACCAGCCCAGGCAGGGCGCGTCGCACCGGCCGCCCTGGGCGCTGCCGAGGTCCCGGCCGGTGACGATGCCCTTCATGTAGCCGGCGTACTGGGTGACCAGCGGATCGCGCAGCCCCAACTCCTGGCGGACCCGCTCCAGCCGCTCCGGGTTGCAGTTCTTCGGGCACATGCCGCTGACCGGGTCCCGGGGCAGCGCGAAGAACATCAGGAAGGTCAGCACGCTCACCACGAAGAGGGTGAGGGTGGCGGAGAAGATCCGCTTGATCAGGAAACGGGCCATGTTCGGCACCCCTACCGCGACGACTTCGGGTCGAGCGCGTCGCGCAGCGCGTCCCCGAAGAGGTTGAAGGCCAGCACCAGCGCGAAGATCGTGACACCGGGAAAGAAGACGTACGCCGGGTCGGTCTGGAGGTAGTCCAGGCTCCGGTAGATCATCCGGCCGAAGCTCGGCGTCTCGTCGGTCAGGCCGACGCCGATGAAGGCCAGCGCCGCCTCGCTGGTGATGAACTGCGGCACCGCCAGCGAGAAGGCGACCAGGATCGGCGCCCAGATGTTCGGCAGCAGCTGCCGGAAGAGCATGTGCCCCAGGCCGGCGCCGCTGGCCCGGGCCGCCTCCACGAACTCCCGCTCGCGCAGCGTGATCACCTGACCGCGGACCAGCCGGGCCGTGCTGGTCCAGCCGAAGACCGCGAAGATCGCGATCAGCATCGCCACACCGAACGCCTCGGGCACCGCGTCGCGTTCGCCGTAGAAGCGCAGCACCAGCGTCGGCATCAGGGCCAGCGCGATGATCAGGAACGGCATGGCCAGGACCAGGTCGGTGATCCAGGTGACCACCGCGTCGACCCAGCCGCCCAGGTAGCCGGCGACGACACCGAGCGTCACTCCGAGCGCGGTGCTGAGCAGCGCCGCCGAGAAGGCGATCAGCAGGGAGGTCCGCAGGCCGTAGACCATCCGGATGAAGATGTCCCGGCCGGTGCCGGGCTCCAGCCCGAACCAGTGGTCGCCGGAGATGCCGCCCAGGTAGCCCAGCGGCATGCCGCAGCACCGGTCCAGCTTGCCCTTGAAATCCTCGCCGGGACCGACGCCGTACAGCATGGAGAGCAGCGGCGCGATCAGCGCCACCACCACGAAGAAGACCAGCAGCGCCCCGCTGACCCGGGCGGTCCGGTCCCGGCGCAGCCGGGCCACGGCGAGCTGCCCGGGCGACCGGCCGACGACGCCCCTGCGCTTCGGCGCGTCGCCGTCGCCGCCGGACTCGATCTCGGCCAGCGCCACGCCCTCGATCGGGGACAGGCTCACTTCGCCACCTCCTCGCCGCTCGCGCCCACCGACCCCGCCGGGGCCACCGATTCCGCCGGGGCCGCCGACCCCGCCGGGACCGCCGGGACCGCCGGGACCGCCGGGACCGCCGGGACCGCCGGCCCGGCCGGGTCAGCCGACTCCGCCGGGACCGCCGGCCCGCCGGCGGCCACCGGGCCGGACTCCGGGAAGTGGCAGGCGGTGGCCTGCCGGCCGCCGTCGCGGGCCACCAGGGCCGGCTCCTCGGTTGCGCAGATGTCCTGCGCCTTCCAGCACCGGGTCCGGAACCGGCAGCCCGAGGGCGGGTCCAACGGCGTCGGGACGTCGCCGGCCAGCCGGATCCGCCCGGCCGGGCCGAGCGCCGTCACGTCCGGGATCGCCGACAGCAGGGCCCGGGTGTACGGGTGCTGGGGCCGCTCATAGATGTCCGCCCGGTCGCCGATCTCGACGATCCTGCCGAGGTACATGACGGCGACCCGCTGGCAGAAGTGCCGCACCACGGCCAGGTCGTGGGCGATGAACACGAACGCCAGATCGAGGTCGCGTTGCAGGTCCCGGAGCAGGTTGATCACCTGCGCCTGGATCGACACGTCCAGCGCGGAGACCGGCTCGTCGGCGACGATCAGCTTCGGCCGCAGCGCCAGCGCGCGGGCGATGCCGACGCGCTGCCGCTGCCCGCCGGAGAACTCGTGCGGGTACCGGTTGTAGTGCTCCGGGTTGAGCCCGACCAGCTCCAGCAGCTCCTGCACCCGCTTGCGTACCCCGCCGGGCGGGTCGATGCCGTTGACCTGCAACGGCATCGCCACGATCCGGCCGACCGTGTGCCGCGGGTTCAGCGAGGCGTACGGATCCTGGAAGATGATCTGGAGGTCCTGCCGCAGCGGCCGCAGCTCCCGCCGCCGGGCGTGGGTGATGTCCCGGCCGGCGAACTCGATGGTCCCGGCGCTGGGCGCCAACAGTCGCACCAGCATCCGGCCGGTGGTGGTCTTGCCGCAGCCGGACTCCCCGACCAGGCCCAGCGTCTCCCCCGCCCGCACGTCGAAGTCCAGCCCGTCGACCGCCCGCACCAGCCCCTTGCTGCGCAGTCCGGTGCGCACCGGGAAGTGCTTGGCCAGCCCGCGTACCCGCAGCAGCGGTTCGGTCTCACTCATCGGGCAACCCCCACGTGTGCCACGTCCTCCCGGTAGAGCCGGGTGCGTTCCTCCGCCGGGAGGTGGCAGGCGACCAGGTGCCCGGCCTCGCCCGCCGGGCCCAGCTCGGGCACCTCGCTGCGGGAGCGGTCGCCGTTGCGGCCGGCGTACCGGCAGCGCGGGTGGAAGGCGCAGCCCGACGGGAGGTTGATCAGCGAGGGCGGCGCGCCGGGGATCGGCACCAGGTCCGCGTCCGCGTCGCCGTGCAGCGAGGGCACGCTCGACAGCAACCCCCAGGTGTACGGGTGCTGCGGGCGCCGCAGCACCTGCTCGACCGTGCCCCGCTCGACCGCCCGGCCGCCGTACATGACCAGCACGTCGTCGGCGATCTGGGAGACCACGCCCAGGTCGTGGGTGATCAGGATGATCGCCGAGTGGAACTCGGCCTGCAGGTCGGTGAGCAGGTCCAGGATCTGCGCCTGCACGGTCACGTCGAGGGCGGTGGTCGGCTCGTCGGCGATCAGCAGGTCCGGGTCGTTGACCAGCGCCATCGCGATCATCGCCCGTTGCCGCATGCCGCCGGAGAACTCGTGCGGGTACTGGTCGAAGCGGCGGGCCGGTTGCGGGATGCCGACCCGGCCGAGCATGTCGACCGCCCGGGTGCGGGCCTCCCGCCGGCCCGCCGACGGGTGGTGCACCCGGTACGCCTCGGCGATCTGCCGGCCGACCGTGTAGTACGGGTGCAGCGCCGACAGCGGGTCCTGGAAGATCATCGCCAGGTCCCGGCCGCGCAGCCGACGCACCTCCTCCTCGGGGAGGCCGACCAGTTGGCGACCGCCGAGGGTGATCTCCCCGGTGATGGTGGTCCGCTTGGGGTCGTGCAGGCCCAGGATGGCCAGCGAGGTGACGCTCTTGCCCGATCCGGACTCGCCGACGATGCCGAGCGTCCGCCCGCGGGCCACGGAGAAGGACACCCCGTCGACCGCGCGCACCACGCCGTCGGTGGTGTCGAACCGGACCCGCAGGTCGTCGACCCGCAGGTGGGGCGCCTCACCGGCGCGCTGCTCCGGCACGCCGGGGCGGTCGTCCGACTGCCCGGACGACACGGGTTCCGGACTGTCCACGACCGCCTCCCTCAGGTTGTAGAGAACCTACAACAAGCTTCCGAGGGTGAAAATAAGCTACAAAGGCGGAGCTGTCAGCGGCCCACAGCGTAACGAGTCGGCAACGGGCCCGGACAGTCCTCACCAGGACATCCACCACCGCAACTCGACGGCCGCAGCCGTGGAGCTCGGCCGGGGGCGGTCTTTTCCGGCCACCCGAGATTGATCATGCTTCGGGTCTTTCCAACCTGCGGGACACACGGGACACTGCGTTGCGCGGCCGGGCCGTGGAGATCGGCGTAACGTGTGTCACTTGGCTGCGCCGATCTGCCGGTGCGGTCGCCTGCGTGCGCAAGACGTGGCAGTGGACGCGGTCTCGCCGGTCCGCTGACCGATCGGAACGTGATCCGCCGCCCGCGAGGGCCCCGTCAGGGAGACGACTCGAATGACATCAACGACGCCGCGGGGAGCGCGGGCGCGCGCCGCCATCGCGGCCAAGACGTTGCGGACCGACCGCTGGTGGTTTGCCCCACTCATCACCGTCGTCGGGCTCACCGCCTGGATCGCCTACGCGACGGTCCGGGTCTTCATGCACAAGTGGTACTGGGTGGACGAGTTCCACTACCTGACCCCGTTCTACTCCCCCTGTGTGACGAACCGGTGCGTCGAGGGCGCCTCGCACTTCGGCAGCTTCCTGCCCGGCTGGTGGATCATCCCGGACGCGACGCTGACCCTGCCGTTCCTGCTGCTGTTCCGGCTGACCTGCTACTACTACCGCAAGGCGTACTACCGCTCGTTCTGGCTGTCGCCGCCGGCCTGCGCGGTGCCGGACGGGCACCAGTCGTACGGCGGCGAGACGCGGTTCCCGCTGCTCGGGCAGAACCTGCACCGGTACTTCTTCTACGCCGCCGCGATCATCTCGCTGATCAACACGTACGACGCGATCTACGCCTTCCACTCGCCCAAGGGCTTCGGCTTCGGGCTGGGCAACCTCATCCTGATCGGCAACGTGGTGATGCTCTGGGCGTACACCATCTCCTGCCACTCCTGCCGGCACATCATCGGCGGGCGGCTGAAGCACTTCTCCGCGCACCCCGTGCGGTACAGGGCGTGGACGTTCGTGTCCACCCTGAACACCCGGCACATGCAGCTCGCCTGGATCACCCTCGGCACTCTCGCCCTCACCGACTTCTACGTCATGGCGGTCGCGGCCGGCTGGTTCAACGACCTGCGGTTCATCAACTAGAGGGCGCCTGGACATGACCACTACCACTCGCATCGAACGACACCACTACGACGTCGTCGTGATCGGAGCCGGCGGCGCCGGCCTGCGCGCGGCGATCGAGGCCCGGCTGGCCGGCAAGAAGACCGCGATCATCTCCAAGTCGCTCTTCGGCAAGGCGCACACGGTGATGGCCGAGGGCGGCGCGGCGGCCGCCATGGGGAACGTGAACAGCCGGGACAACTGGCAGGTGCACTTCCGCGACACCATGCGCGGCGGCAAGTTCCTCAACAACTTCCGGATGGCCGAGCTGCACGCGAAGGAGTCGCCGCAGCGGATCTGGGAGCTGGAGACGTACGGGGCGCTCTTCGACCGCACCAAGGACGGGAAGATCTCCCAGCGCAACTTCGGCGGCCACGAGTACCCGCGGCTGGCGCACGTCGGCGACCGCACGGGCCTGGAGCTGATCCGCACCCTCCAGCAGAAGATCGTCTCCCTCCAGCAGGAGGACAAGCGCGACCACGGCGACTACGAGGCCCGGATCAAGGTCTTCGCCGAGACCACCGTCACCGAGCTGCTGCTCGACGGGGACCGGGTCGCCGGCGCGTTCGGCTACTACCGGGAGTCCGGCGAGTTCGTCCTCTTCGAGGCCCCGTCGGTGGTGCTGGCCACCGGCGGGGTCGGCCGGTCGTACAAGGTCACCTCGAACTCCTGGGAGTACACCGGGGACGGTCACGCGCTGGCGCTGCGCGCCGGGGCCACGCTGATCAACATGGAGTTCCTCCAGTTCCACCCCACCGGGATGGTCTGGCCGCCCTCGGTGAAGGGCATTTTGGTCACCGAGTCGGTCCGCGGCGACGGCGGCGTGCTGAAGAACTCCGACGGCAAGCGGTTCATGTTCGACTACGTCCCCGACGTCTTCCGCAAGCAGTACGCGGAGACCGAGGAGGAGGCGGACCGCTGGTACACCGACCCGGACAACAACCGCCGCCCGCCGGAGCTGCTCCCCCGCGACGAGGTCGCCCGCGCGATCAACAGCGAGGTCAAGGCCGGCCGGGGCACCCCCGCCGGCGGCGTCTACCTGGACATCGCCTCCCGGCGCTCGGCCGAGGAGATCCGTCGCCGGCTGCCGTCGATGTACCACCAGTTCAAGGAGTTGGCCGACGTCGACATCACCAAGGAGCCGATGGAGGTCGGCCCGACCTGCCACTACGTGATGGGCGGCGTCGAGGTGGACCCGGACTCGGGCGCCGCGTACGGCACCGTGCGCGGGCTCTTCGCCGCGGGCGAGGTCTCCGGCGGCATGCACGGCTCCAACCGGCTCGGCGGCAACTCCCTGTCCGACCTGCTGGTCTTCGGCAAACGGGCCGGCGGGCACGCGGCGTCGTACGCCGAGCAGCTCAGCTCGCGGCCGAAGGTGTCGATCGGCGCGGTCGAGGCGGCGGTGGAGACGGCGCTGGCGCCCCTGCAGCGGGACACCGGCGAGAGCCCTTACACCCTCCAGCAGGACCTCCAGGCGGTGATGGGAGATCTGGTAGGAATCATCCGCCGGCAAGGCGAGCTTGAGGACGCGCTGGGCAGGCTGGCGGAGCTGCGGGAGCGGGTGGCCAAGGTCAGCGCCAGCGGCGGCCGGCGCTACAACCCGGGCTGGCATCTGGCCCTGGACCTGCGCAACATGCTGGTGGTGTCGGAGTGCACCGCGAAGGCGGCGCTGGAGCGGCAGGAGTCCCGCGGCGGGCACACCCGGGAGGACTTCCCGGCGATGGACCCGAAGTGGCGGCGGGTGAACCTGGTCTGCTCCCTGGACGGCGACACCGTACGCCTGGACCACAAGCCGTTGCCGAAGATGCGCGGCGAGCTGATCGGCCTGTTCGACCGTACGGAGCTGGCCAAGTACCTGACCGACGAGGAGCTCGCGGAGTTCGACGCCCTCGCTGAGGAGGCGGGCAAGTAATGGGCACCAAGCGACAGTTCCGGATCTGGCGGGGCGACGAGACCGGCGGCGACCTGCAGGACTACATGGTCGAGGTGAACGAGGGCGAGGTGGTCCTCGACGTCATCCACCGGCTCCAGGCCACCGACGCGCCCGACCTCGCCTGCCGGTGGAACTGCAAGGCGGGCAAGTGCGGCTCCTGCTCCATGGAGATCAACGGCAAGCCGCGGCTGAGCTGCATGACCCGGATGTCCACCTTCGAGGAGGGCGAGACGGTCACGGTCACCCCGCTGCGTACCTTCCCGGTCATCCGGGACCTGGTCACCGACGTCTCCTTCAACTACGAGAAGGCCCGGGAGACGCCGGCCTTCGCACCGCCGGCCGGGGTGGCGCCCGGGGACTACCGGATGCAGCAGGTCGACGTGGAGCGCTCGCAGGAGTTCCGCAAGTGCATCGAGTGCTTCCTGTGCCAGAACGTCTGCCACGTGATCCGCGACCACGAGGAGAACAAGCAGGCCTTCTCCGGCCCGCGGTTCTTCATCCGGGCGGCGGAGCTGGACATGCACCCGCTGGACGCGAAGACCGACCGCAAGGACTACGCGCACGCCGAGCAGGGGCTCGGATTCTGCAACATCACCAAGTGCTGCACCGAGGTCTGCCCCGAGCACATCAAGATCACCGACAATGGGATCATCCCCATGAAGGAGCGGGTCGTCGACCGCAGGTACGATCCCCTTGTGTGGCTTGGTAGCAAGATCTTCCGTCGGGGTGACACGCCCCAGAGCACCGCGGGCAGCGCGGGGAAGGAGTCCGTGGTGCACAGCGGCGTTCGTCAGGCTGGGATCCACTCGCACGCGGGCGGGTCGCACGACCCCAGCGCCGAGGTAGAGGCCCAGCAGGGCGTGAACTGGCACCGCGAGGTCCCGCACCCGACCGCCCCGGCGGTCGACGCCACCGGCAAGCTGCCGCTGACGGAGCTGACCTTCGACCGGGCGGCGGCCCCGTCGCCGTTCGGCGACGACATCACCTTCCCGCTGCCGCCGGAGCACCTCAACTTCGCCCACCCGGGCCAGGACGAGAAGCACTGAGCACGACAGCATCGACGGGGGCCGCGGCGTCAGCCGCCGGCCCCCGTCCCCTTTCCGCCCCCCTGTCGCTTTCCCGCCCCGCCGACCCCTTGTTGATCATGAGGTGGTCTCCGGCGCCGACGGCGGGTGGTGACAACGACTTCCTGATCGGCGGCCAGGGCGGGTCGGGGCCGCGCGGGGTTCAGTCGGCGGGGGAAGTCAGGAGGGGACGGAGGGCTGCCACGATGGGAGCGTCGGCGGGCAGCCAGGTGACGGTGTCCAGCTCGGCGGCGGAGAGCCAGCGCATCGCCTGGTGCTCCAGCGCCTTCGGCTGGTCGTCGTGCAGCAGCCGGGCCGCGTACACCTTGAGCACCGAGCGGCCGTGGGCCATCCGCACGTCGCGGCCGACGCGGTCGCCGATCTCCACGCGTACGGCCAGTTCCTCGGCGCACTCGCGGGCCAGCGCGGCGGTCTCGGTCTCGCCCGGCTCGACCTTGCCGCCGGGGAACTCGTACATACCGGCCACCTCGGGCGGCGCGGATCGCGCGCAGGCCAGCACCCGCCCGTCGCGAATGATCGCCGCTCCGACAATCACCTTCGGCTCACGCCGCTCGGCCTGCCCGTTCCCGCTTACCCGTTCGGTCCGCACGGGCGTCCAGGGTGCCAGATCAATCGTCGGTTTGGGTACCGTGCCCGACCGGTAGGCCAACATAACCCGGAAGTGTGGGCGTGGACACACCATTCAGCCGGCGACAAACTAGAGAACATAGCGAGGACACGAGACGGCGACGATTTGGCCACAAGCCGGCAACGACGCCTGGGAGGTGCGGTGATGCGCGGGCTGTTCAACAGCCGGGCGAAGCGCGACTATCTCAGCGACGCGCTGACGCTCCTCACCGGGTGGACCCGGGAGGGTGAGCAGATCCGGCGGACCCTCGTCATGGACGACACCCAGCACGCCGCACTGACCGAGCGGGTCAAGGTGGTCGCGGACGCCCTCCGGCTGCGTCCCGAGATCAGCCGCCGGGACTCCGAGACCCAGATCCGGGTCGGGCACGGCGACGGCGAGCCGCTGACCGAGGGTGAGGTCCTGCTGGCGGCCCGCATCGAGGACGCGTACCGGGCGGTCACCGGCCCCTGAGCGGCGCGCCTCAGCACCCCCGCAGCCCCATGCCCGGTGTCCATCCGGCGGCCCCCGTCTCCGCGACTGCCGGCGCACCGGCGGCGTCTCACCCAGCCTAGGGCCGGGTGGCGCCGCACGGTCTCCCCGAAACGTGCGGGACCGGGCCGGTCGAGTGGTCGTTGGGTGACGATCAGTGACGTCCCGCCGAGACGGATCAGACGTACCCGGCCCCGCCGGTCAGCGGGCCGGTTCGCCCTGCACCGTGGACAGATTCAGCGCCCCGCGTACGGCCAGCGCCGTCTGCGCCTGGCGACGCTGCTCCGCCTGCGCCACCAGCCGGAGCACCTGGTCGCGGTCGGTGGCCTTCTCGGCGTCCCGCCAGTACGTCGCGGCCTCCTGCGCCTCGGCGATCAGCTTCTCCATCGGCTCCTTGACCTGCGCCGGCCAGGTCTGCCCGCTGAGCGCCAGCCAGAACCTGGCATTGGCGGTCGCCGTCCGCTCGACCAGGGCGCGCAGCTCGGCCGGCGCGGCGGTCGGGCTCTGGGCGGCGAGGACGGCCCGGGCCTCGTCGAGTTCACGGGTCGCCGTCAGGTAGGCGAGCTGCTCGGGGCGGACCACCGTCGCGTCCTGGCGGAGCTGCCGGGTCAGCGGCGCCGGCCCGGCGGCGAGATAGCAGGTGATCTGCGGGTACGTCCGCCACTCGACCCGCGACGGGACGTACCAGCGCAGCCGCACGTCCGCCGGAAGCGAGAGCGGGTCGAGGACGTAGCTGCGCTGCCGCTGCCCGCAGACCGTCTCCGCCCGCGCCGAGAGCGCGGCCGTGCCCGGGTACGCCTCGTCGGCGTACCGCTCGTACGCGGGCAGGCGGTCGACCAGCTCGGCGTCGTGCGGTGCGGTGCAGGGCACCGTGGTGACCTCCTCCGGCGCGGTGCGCGTACCCGTGGGGGTGTCGTCGACGCGGAAGCAGTCACCCGCCCGCAGCCCCCGGACACCGGCCTCGGGGTCGGACCGGGGCGTTGCCACGGTGAGGACCAGCACCAGCGCGAGCGCGAGCGCCCAGCCGCCGAAGAGCACCAGGCCGGCGACCGCGAAGCCCCGGCCCCGTTCCCCGGTCCGTCTGATCCGGCGCAGCGCGACGACCCCGAAGATCGCCCCCAGCACGCCGCCGAGCAGGCCGAAGACGAAGGCGGCGACCGCCAGCCGGTTCATCCGGCCGCGCGACGGCCCGGTCCCCTCCCACGGCTCCCATTCGCCCTCGGCCACCTCGGGGAGGCCGGGCGGCGCCGGTCGCCTCGACCTGGTGTCGTCCGTGGTCATGTCCTGTTCCCTCCCGCGTTCCCCCGTGCCGCGTGGCGTGCAGACTAGTCGACCGGGCGGCTGGCGTCCGCTTTCTACCGTGTGGTCCATGGCCAATGCGACGTACGACCGCAAGGAGCAGTTCCAACAGGTCCAGAGTGGACTGCTCGACGGAGAGCAGATCATCGCCGTCTACGACGCCGTCGGCACCGGCACCGGGTTCATCGGCCTCACCGACCGCCGCGTGATCATCCAGGACCGCTCGTTCATCGGCAAGCGGTACGCCATCACCAGCATCCCGTACTCGAAGATCACCAGCGTGAGCGTGGTGAGCAACAAGTCCTGGGGCGGGTCGTTCTTCTCCACCGGCTCGATCGCCATCCACGTCGGCACGCACACCTACGAGGTGGAGTTCCGGGGTGCACAGAAGAGCCACCACGTGCACAACGTGATCCTGCACTACATCTCCTGACCATCTAACCTGGTCCTTCGTGGCGAACTTGCACCCGCACCGGCCGCAGGACGTCGACCGTTTCATGGCCGACCTCGACCATCCGCTCGCCGCCGAGGTGGCGGCACTGCGGGCCGTCATCCTCGGCGTGGACGACCGGATCACCGAGCAGGTCAAGCGGAAGGCGCCGTCGTTCAGCTGCGGGGACTACCTGGTCACCTTCAACCTGCGCGCCACGCAGCACGTGCACCTCGTCTTCCACAACCCGCACGTCGCCCGGGTCGCCAGCCCGCTGCTGGCCGGTGACTACCCGGACCGGCGGATGGCGTACCTCACCGACCTGGCCGACGTCGAGGCCAAGCGGGCGGAGCTGGAGCGGGTGGTCCGCGAACTCATCCGGCTGACCTGTCCGACCTGACAGCTCGGCGGTCGACCAGGTTTCCCGGCGCTGACCGGGCTGTCGTGGGGCCTGGTTAGAGTGCGCCGGTGACCGGAGGACAGCTCACGCTTCCCGCCCCGCTGCGGGAGGCCCAGGACGGCGGCTTCGACTACGACGGCGGCGACGGCATCGACTTCGAGCCGTACGACGCCTTCCTCACCCTCGCCGAGACCGCCGAGTGGTGGCAGGCGTGGAGCGGCAGCCGCACGATGGACGGGGTGGACTTCCGGATTTTCGGCCAGGACGGCACGGGCGGGCTGGCGGCCTTCTGGCTGGTCCGCCCCGGCGAGCCGGTCGAGCACCAACCGGTGGTGTTCCTCGGCTCCGAGGGTGAGATGTCCGTGGTCGCCCGCAACCTGGCGGCCTACCTCTGGCTGCTCGCGGGCGGTTTCGGCCCGGTGGAGGCGACCATGTGGCCGCGCCACGAGCACCGGCCCCGCCCAGACGCCCACCGCACCGCGATCGCCGGGCGATACGCGCCGCAGGCGCGACAGGCCCCGCCCGAGGTGATCGAGGCGGCACGCGCCGAGTTCCCCGACTTCGAGCCGTTCATCGACTCCCTCTGCAACTGACCGGGTCAGCCCGGTAGGCGTACCCGGGCGTGGCCCAGCAGCTGCCCGAGCACCGGACGCAGGAGGCCCTCGCGTCCTGCTGACGGTGGCCGGCGGTCAACGCCGGGTCAGCCGCCGGGCGCAGGGCCCGTCGTGGCCGGCCCGGAGCAGGCAGCGCCGGCCGCCCGGCATTCGCAGGTCGCAGAAGACCCGATGGCGTACGCCCTGCTCGTCCTCGGCGGACACGGTGGTCTCCCCCTGGTCGGCCGGGGAGAGCAGGCTCGCCCACCGGGCCACCACCCGGGCCAGTCGGACCGCGCCGGCCAGGTCGGCGGCGAGCACCGGCAGGTGTACGACGAAGCGCTCCCGATCCGCCATCAGTGCCGGCCGGCGTCGGCCCGCTGCGCCTGCTCGGACTGCCAGCGGCGCAGCGCGTCCTTGATCCGGGCCGTTTCCGACCGGCTCTCCCGCAGCGCCCGGTAGGCCACGTCGAGGTCGCTGGCCACGCGGTCGAGGAAGAGCTGCACCTCGTCCGGGTCGAGGCCCCGCCGGCCGAACCGGGTCGGCCGGAACCGCCGCTCGCGCACCTGCCAGGGCAGCAACGGCAGGTACGCCGAGGAGCGGTAGTTGGCGCCCGGCCCGCGCGTCCGCGCAGGTCGCTCGTTGTGGCCGGGCCGCCGGAAGAAGGCACGCACGATCGCCTCACCTCTCTGCTCGCTGTGCACGAGGAATGGAAGGGGTGGCCGCACCCGCCCGCCGCGCACGGGCGGACCACCCCGCCCCACCACCGCAGCTCAGATCAGCGGTACGGCAGCAGGGCCGCTCAGCAGAGTCGGCGCAGATCAGCGTTTCCGCCCGCGCACCGACCGTGACTGAAACCATACCAACAGGGCAACAAGGCAACAAGGCCTTGTAGCCATATAGCCACGATGGGCCCTGGCCACGAGGCCACCACGCTGACACCATGACCCTCGATCCGCGCTCGCACACACCCGTCTACGTGCAGCTCGCCGACCTGCTGCGCGAGCGGATCGAGTCGGGGGCCCTGCCCGCTGGCTCGACCGTGGGTAGCGAGACCCGGCTGATGCAGGAGTACGGCATCGGGCGGGATGCCGTCCGCATGGCGATCTCGCTCCTGCGATCCGAGGGACTCGTCTCGACCAGCCGCAGCCAAGGCACCCGCGTTCGTGAGACGCCTCAGCGCCGACCGGTGGAGCTGTCTCCCGGGGCCACGGTGATCGCGCGGATGCCGAGCGGGACCGAGCGCCGCACGATGCAGCTCGACGAAGGCGTACCCGTCCTGGAGATCCGTGGCCATCAAGGCGACGTCGAGATCCTGGCGGGCGACGAGGTCGAGCTGACCCGTCCGCCGACCTGACCGACCAACCCGCGCCCACCTCCTCCCGCCCACCCACCGTCGCGTCACAGGAGCAGTAACCTGCCGGGATGGCAGTTCCCGGCCTCCTCTCCGAACAGCGCCGGCCAGATCACCGGGTCGGCCAGCCATGACGTCGCGTCCACCAGGACCGACGGGTCGACGGTAGGCACGCAGCCGTCGAGAAGGCGCCCACGCCGGCCCGCCGCTGCACCCTCTGAGCTGCGGCTCGACCCGGTTTGCGGCATGTCGCGGTGTCGCAGTACCACGGACACCGCGACATGCCGCAAACGGAGTGGATCACCTCGGGACCGCCCACTGTCGGCCCGACGGCAGGGGTGGCGGGCACGTAGGCTCCCGCCATGGCCACCGAGCGGAGCCCGCTGACCCGCAGCGAGGACGACCGGCGGGCCCTCATCGCCTGGACGGTCGCCTGCGCCGAGCAGGTGCTGCCCGTGTTCGCAGCGGCGGCACCCGACGACCCCCGGCCACGCGAGGCGCTCACCGGCGGGCTGGCCTTCGCCCGTGGCGAACTGCGCGTCGGCGCCGCGCGCCAGCTCGCTGCGGCGGGTCACGCCGCCACCCGGGGACGATTCCGCGCGTTCGACGCCTGCCTACCCGGGTCCGACCGACGGGTCGTGCTGTTCAGCAACTCCGAGGCCACCGGCCCGGCCGAGTTCGACGAGCTGCTGGCGGTTGCGCTCGGCTGATCGGACCCACCCGGCGTCGCACACGCTGTCCACGCCATCGGGGGCCGGCCGCTGCCGGGCCCGGTCAGGTGATGTCGCGGCGTACGGAGACGATGACGGCGGCACCCGGCTACCGCCGTTGTCCGCGACCTCCGCCGTGATGTTTCTGTGCGCCGACAAGGGGAACGCAGCCGCGCCGCTCGGCCCGTGCGGTCGTGCCGACCCGCCCAGGGCCGGCGAACGGATGGAGGCGCCATGTCCGAGGTATTGGCCCAAGGGGACCTGAAGATCGACTGGGCGCAGATGCCGACCTACAACACCATCATGGCGCTCGCCGCAGGCGTCGGCCTGCTGCTCGTCGTGGCCCTCGGCTGGCAGATGGTGACGGACAAACCGATCGCCACCGAAGGATGGGCGGTCGCCTTCGGGATCCTGGGTGCGATCCTGGCCGTCACGGGTCTGCACATGACGCTGACGTGGCCGCTGGCACCCGGGGGTTTCGCCTTCGACAACATCATCTTCGGCGAGCCGTCCCTGGCCTTCGGGGTGCTGATGCTCGGCGCGGCGATCGTCCTGTGGCGGCGGAGCCATCTTTTCGCGGCGGCGTCGCCGGAGAACGGCGGCCTCCGGACGGAGCAGGCGCGACGGTTGCTCTGGCCGATCTCGATCTTCGTGTTCGCGCTCGGCCTGGCCTGTTTCGGCATCGCGGCGGCCGGCTGGACGTACACGCTCTTCGCGGCACCACCCCAGGAGCCGATCTCGGGGGCGTTCGCGGAGTACCCGAAGATCGAGGCCACCTTCATCTCCGGCCTGTACGTCCTGGTGGGGATCGGCTCGGTCCTCACCCCGTTCGCCCTGCTCAGGCTGAACCGCGCGCTGCTGTGGATCATCGGCGTGGCGTGGGCGATCGCCGGTGCCGTCTTCACGCTCTTCGGAGCGCTGAACTACTTCACCCACATCGGGCTGATCGTCAACACGATGTGAGGCGGGTGGACCTGGCGTGGCTCCACTACCCACTCACCTGGACACTTCGACGCAGGCCGCACTACCGCCGACTGGTCGACGAAGCCCGTCGGCGCCTCAGCGGTGATGCGGGTGGTGCTCCAACTCAACCTCCGAAGGAATCAAAGTTGGCCAGGGTACGACACCGGAGATCGCCCCGTCGGCGACGCCCCGGGTTGTGCCCCCCGGGTGCCCCAGAACGAAGGCGCAACCGCCTGTGCTGCGGGAAAGCCCTGACTCAGACGTTGAAGCGGAACTCCACCACGTCGCCGTCCTGCATGACGTACTCCTTGCCCTCGATCCGGACCTTGCCGGCGGCCTTGGCCGCCGCCATCGATCCGGCCTCGACCAGGTCGGCGTAGGAGACGACCTCGGCCTTGATGAAGCCGCGCTGGAAGTCGCTGTGGATGACGCCCGCGGCCTCCGGCGCGGTCGCGCCGACCGGGACGGTCCAGGCGCGCGCCTCCTTGGGGCCCGCCGTCAGGTACGTCTGGAGCCCGAGCGTGCGGAAGCCGACCCGGACGAGCTGGTTGAGGCCCGGCTCGTTCTGCCCGATCGACTCCAGCAGCTCGCGGGCCTCCTCCTCGGGCAGGTCCACCAGCTCGGACTCGATCTTGGCGTCCATGAAGACCGCCTCGGCGGGCGCGACCAGTGCGCGCAGCTCGTCGAGGAACTCGGCGTTGGCCAGCTCGGCCTCGTCGACGTTGAAGACGTACAGGAAGGGCTTGGTGGTGAGCAGGTGCAGCTCGCGCAGGTGCTCCAGCTCGATCTTCGCGGCGGCGGCGCCGGCGTAGAGCGTGATGCCGCCGTCGAGCACCTCGACGGCGGCTTTGGCAGCGGCGACCGCGGCGGCCCGGTCCTTGCGGAGCTTGGCCTCCTTCTCCAGCCGCGGCAACGCCTTCTCCAGGGTCTGGAGGTCGGCGAGGATCAGCTCGGTGTTGATCGTCTCGATGTCGTCGGCCGGGGAGACCTTGCCGTCGACGTGCACCACGTTCGGGTCGGAGAACGCGCGCACCACCTGGCAGATCGCCGAGGCGTCGCGGATGTTGGCCAGGAACGCGTTGCCCCGGCCCTGCCCCTTGGAGGCGCCCCGCACCAGGCCGGCGATGTCGACGAACGACACCGGCGCCGGCAGCAGCTTCTGCGAGGAGAAGATCTCGGCGAGCTTGTCCAGCCGCTCGTCCGGCAGCCCGACCACGCCGACGTTGGGCTCGATCGTGGCGAACGGGTAGTTCGCGGCGAGCACGTCGTTCTTGGTGAGCGCGTTGAACAGGGTGCTCTTGCCGACGTTGGGCAGGCCGACGATGCCGATGGAGAGACTCACGACGAGCCAGCTTACGCCGCTGCCCGCCGGCACCCGGCAGGCAGGCCCGACCGCCGGGCGAAAAGGCAGCGGGGTACGCGTCACCGGGCCGCGCCGTCCGCGTACCCGAAGGGTCGGGCGGCCGACGATCAGGCCGTGAGCAGCCGGGGCTCGATCCGGGTCTCCCGGGCACCGCCCGCGCCGTCCGGGGCGACCTCGTACGCGGCGACTCCCGCGCGGTCGGCGACCGCCTCGGCCAGCCGGGTGCCCCGGTAGACGAGTCCGACCCCGTCGTCGGTGCAGTGGCTGACCGGCAGCGTGCCGTCGCCGACCAGCCGGTGCATCAGCGGGCGGCGCTGCTCCTCGCTGTCGTAGTGCACCCCGTTGCCGTACGGCAGCCAGCCCAGGCCGTCGGTGAAGCCGCGCAGGGTGCGGCCGAAGCTGTCGGTGGCGCCGCCGAGGTGCCAGCAGATCGAGCCGGCGGAGACGCCGCCGAGCACCACGCCGGCCTCCCAGCACTCGCGCAGGATCTCTGGCAGGCCGTGCACCCGCCAGACCGCGCAGAGGTTGGCGACGCTGCCGCCGCCGACCCAGATGACGTCCTGGGCGAGCAGGTGGGCGCGGATGTCCTCGACGGTCGGCATCGGGAACAGGGCCAGGTGGGACGGGCGGAACCGGGTGCCGGCGAAGGCGCCGTAGAAGAGGGTGAACGACGTGGGCTGGTCGCCGACCGCCTGGTTGAGGTAGCAGATCCGCGGCTCGTCGGCCCCAGCCAGCTCGGCCATCAGGTCGAAGACCGGGCCGGGCTTCGCGTCCCACGGGCCGCGGTCGCGACGGGTGAAGCCCATGCTGGTCGCGACGATGGTGGGTTCGCTGGCGGGCACGGCAGATCCTTCCGTCGGACGGGGTGGCGTCCCCATCCTGCGCCATCGCCGGCCCGGCCGCCGACCCGGTCAGCCCACTTCGGCGGCGGCGAGCAGCGCGCGGAGCAGGTCGCCCAGGCGGGTCTGGTCCGCCGGGGGCAGGGCGTCGAGGATCCGTCGCTGCACCGCCAGGCCCGCCTCGGCGGCCTCCTCGACCGCGCGGCGGCCGGCGTCGGTCAGCGTCACCCGCAGGCCCCGCCGGTCGGCCGGGTCGGGGGCGCGGCGGACCAGCCCCGCCCGTTCCAGCCGGTCGAGCCGGCCGGTCATCCCGCCGGAGGTGAGCATCAGCGCGGCGCTCAGTTCCTTCGGCGCCAGCGTGTACGGCTCGCCGCTGCGCCGCAGCGCGGCCAGCACGTCGAACTCGCCACGGCCGATGCCCCAGTCCGCGTACACCTTCTCCTGCGCGTCGCCGACGATCCGGGCCAGCCGGTAGATCCGGCCGAAGACCGCCATCGGCTCGGGCCGCATCCCGGCGCGCTCGCGTCGCCACTGCTCGACGATGAGGTCGACATCGTCCCGCTCGGTCACCCCCGGATTGTGCCCCACGTCGCCTTCCCCTTTTTCCTCACGGATGATTAGCTTAGCACTAATCTACTTACTGCTAAGAGAATCGAGTGCCCGATGAGCCGTCGCCGCACCGACATCGCGCTGACCGCCCTCGCGCCCACCGTCTGGGGCACCACCTACCTGGTCACCTCCGAGCTGCTGCCACCCGATCGGCCACTGTGGTCCGGTGCGCTACGGGCGCTGCCCGCCGGGCTGCTGCTGCTCGCGCTGACCCGCCACCGGCCGCACGGCTCCTGGTGGTGGCGGGCCACCCTGCTCGGCGCGCTGAACATCGGCGCGTTCTTCCCGCTGCTCTTCCTCGCGGCGTACCGGCTGCCGGGCGGCACCGCCGCCGTGCTCGGCGCCGCGCAGCCACTGCTCGTCGCCGGCCTCACCGTGCTGGTGCTGCGGGACCGGCCACACCGGCTCGCCCTGCTGGCCGCCGCGACCGCCCCGCTCGGCGTCACGCTGGTCGTGCTCCGGCCGGACGCCGGCACCGACCCGCTCGGCGTGGCCGCCGGGCTCGCCGGCACCGCCGCGATGGCCACCGGCCTGGTGCTCACCCGCCGCTGGGGCCGCCCGGCCGGGGTCAGCACCCTCGCCGCGACGAGCTGGCAGCTCACCGCCGGCGGCCTGCTGGTCACGCCGCTCGCGGTCGTGGTCGAGGGCACGCCGCCGGTACCGGACGCCCCGGCCCTGCTCGGGTACGCCTGGCTCGGGCTGGTCGGCACCGCGCTGGCGTACGTGCTGTGGTTCCGGGGCGCGGGCCGGCTGCCGTTGACGCAGGTCTCGGTGCTCGGCGCGCTGAGCCCGCTGACCGCCGCCGCGCTCGGCTGGATCGTGCTGGACCAGGCGCTCAGCCCGACCCAGCTCGCCGGCTTCGCCCTGGCCGTGGCGGCGATGGTGGTGGCGCAGCTGCCCGCCCGACCGGGTGAGGGTCAGCCGGCCAGCCGCCAGTCCGCCCCGAGCGCGTCGGCCTCCGGCAGCGCCCCGGCGGGCAGTTCGGCCGCCGCGGCGAGCGGCAGGGTGAACCGGTGCGCGGCGGCCGGGCCCGACGCGTACGACTCGCCGAGCATCCAGCGCACCTCGTCGACCGTCCAGCCCAGCCCACGCCGGCCGGCGATCTCGCGGACCAGCCGCAGGCCGGGCCGGGTGTCGTCGTCGTAGAAGCGCATGCACCAGTGGTGCGCCCACATGCCCAGCGCACGCAGGCCGGCCGGATCCAGCGACGCGGCGAGCCGGCCGCACGCGGTCTCCCCGAAGGGACGCCCCGGCTCACCGACCCGGTCCCGCTCGATCGCCCCGTACGCCGCCGGCGCGACCGCCCGCATCCGGTCGTAGAAGCCCTGCACCACCGCGCGGCCGAGCCGTGCCCGCCCCGACCGCATCAGCGGGCACCTCGCCCGGCCACGCTCGCCATCGCCCCCGCACCCTTCTTGAGTTGGTGGCGGGACCGTACCGACCACTACCGACACTTTCTCGCGTCCGAATTCCTTGCCGCATCGGGGATAGCTGGCCCGACCTGCGGCGTCTGTATTGGTGAGAAGCGGAACGGGGAGGGTGGGTGGACGAGGACGAACGGGCCCGGCTGGCCGAGTTCGTGGCCAGCCGTACGCCGGCGCTGATGCGGGTCGCGTACCTGCTCACCGGCGACCGGCACGCCGCGGAGGACCTGTTCCAGTCGGCGCTGGCGCGGACGATCCCGCGCTGGCGGACGCTGCGCAACGCGGACCCGGAGGGCTACCTGCGCGCGGTCATGTACCGGGAGCAGGTCAGCTGGTGGCGGCGGCTGCGCCGGTACCGGGAGTCGCTGCTCACCGGCGCGCACGAGGTGGCCGGCGCCGATCCGAGCGGCGGCACCGACCTGCGGCTGGCCATGCGGGCGGCGCTGCATCACCTGCCGCCGGCACAGCGGACCGTGGTGGTCCTGCGCTACTACGAGGACCTCACCGAGACCCAGGTCGCCCAGGCGCTGGGCTGCTCCATCGGCACGGTCCGCAGCCGGACCCATCGCGCCGTCGTCCGGCTGCGCGAGCTCCTGCCGGACGTCGAACTCCTGGAGGTGCGGCGATGACGTCCCCCCTCGAAAACCTGATCCGCACCACCCTGACCGACCTGGCCGAGGAGGCACCGACAGTGCAGGACCAGTTGCAGCCGGCGGAACGACGGGCCCGGACCCGACGCCGCGCCACGATGACGATGGGCGCGGTGGGCACGCTCGCCGCCGTCCTGATCGCCGCCCCGCTCGCGATCGCCCAGACCGGCTCGGACGCCCCGCGTCCGGCCGCCCCCACCGCGCCGCCGACCCCGTCGGCGAGCCCGGACGGGCCGCCCCCCTCTTCCACCCCCGGCCCGGGCCCCTCTTCCACCCCCGACTCCACGGTCAAGCCCCGGCCGCCGCGGCCCAGCCCGTCCGCCCCGGAGACGTGCCCGCCGGTGGTACCCAGCCCCGGCCCGGCCCACTCTTCCACCCCCGACACCACGGTCAGGGCCAGCCCGTCCGCCCCGGAGACGTGCCCGCCGGTGGTACCCAGCCCCGGCCCGGCCCACTCTTCCACCCCCGACTCCACGGTCTGGCCCCGGCCGCCGCGGCCCAGCCCGTCCCCGCGCTGATCCCGCGCTGATCCCGCGCCCGGCGGCCCGGACGACCTGCGTCCCGCGCTCAGGCGACCCGCGCCCGGCGCCCAGGACGACTCCCGTCCGGGGCGCCGGGCGTCACCACGCTCAGGTCCGATTCCCGCGAGCCACCGGCCCTGACCAGCGGGCATCATCGGTGGCGTGGAGTTGGACTTCGAACGGTGCTACCGGGCCGTGGACAGCCGTGACCAGCGCTTCGACGGCTGGTTCTACACCGGCGTGACGTCGACCGGGATCTACTGCCGGCCGTCCTGCCCGGCGATGACGCCGAAGCGGCAGAACGTCCGGTTCTTCCCGTCGGCCGCCGCCGCGCAGGGCGCCGGGCTGCGCGCCTGCCGCCGCTGCCGCCCGGACGCCGCGCCCGGCTCGCCCCAGTGGGACGTACGGGCCGACGTGGTGGGCCGGGCCGTCCGGCTGATCGCCGACGGGGTGGTCGACCGGGACGGCGTACCGGGGCTGGCCACCCGGCTCGGCTACACCGAGCGGCACCTGCACCGGATGCTCCGTGCCGAGCTGGGTGCCGGCCCGCTCGCGCTGGCCCGGGCCCAGCGGGCGCAGACCGCCCGCACGCTGATCGAGACCACCGGGCTGGGCATGGCCGAGATCGCCTTCGCGGCCGGCTTCGGCAGCGTCCGGCAGTTCAACGACACGGTCCGGGAGGTCTACGGCACCGCCCCGTCCGAGCTGCGGACGGCGCGAGGCGGCCGGCCGGCGCCCGGCGGCGCGGGGACGATCACGCTACGGCTGGCGTACCGGCCGCCGTTGCACGCCGCCGCGCTGCTGGACTTCCTCGCCGTCCGCGCGCTGCCGGGCGTGGAGGAGGTACGCGACGGGACGTACCGCCGGGGGTTGCGGCTGCCGCACGGCGCCGCGGAGGTGGCGCTGACCCCGGCGGACGGCCACGTCTCGGCGACCCTGCGCCTGGCCGACATGCGCGACCTGGCCCCCGCGGTGGCCCGCTGCCGCCGCCTGCTCGACCTCGACGCGGACCCGCAGGCCATCGACGAGACCCTTGCCGCCGATCCCGCCCTGGCCCCCACGGTCGCGGCCGAACCCGGCATCCGCCTCCCCCGCGCCGTGGACGGCTTCGAGGCGGCCCTGCGCGCCGTGGTCGGCCAGCAGATCTCCGTCCGCTCCGCCCGCACCACCCTCACCCGCCTCCTCCAGTCCACCTCCACCCCGCAGGCCCCCGTCGATCATGAAGGTGACGGCGATGTGGATCTCCATGACTGCCGTCAACTTCATGATCGACGCGACGGGTTGCGGGGGTTTCCGAGTGCGGAGGTGGTGGCGGGGTTGGCGGATTCGGCGTTCGGGATGCCGGCCGGACGGCGGGAGACGGTGCGGGCGCTGGCACGGGCCGTCGCCGCGGGCGAGATCGACCTCGACCCGGGTGGGGACCGGGAGGAGGTCGTCCGGCGGCTGACGGCGGTGCCCGGGATCGGGGCGTGGACCGCCGGCTACGTGGCCATGCGCGCCCTCGGCGACCCGGACGTCCTGCTCCCCACCGACCTCGCGGTCCGCCGGGGCGCCGCCGCCCTCGGCCTGCCCACCGACCCGAAGACCCTCGAAACGCACGCCGAGCGCTGGCGCCCCTGGCGCTCGTACGCGGTGATCCGACTCTGGAGAGCAGCATGAGCATCGACAGCACCGTCATCGACACCCCCGTCGGCCCGTTGAGCGTCCTGGCCGGCCCGGACGGGGCCGTCCGGGCGGCCGGCTTCACCCCCGCACCGGAGACCCTGCTCCCGCTGGTGCACCCGAGCCTGCGCGGGACGCTGCGGCACCGCGCCGACCTCGGCCCGGTCACCGTCGCCGTCCGGTCCTACCTGGACGGCGACCTGACGGCCATCGACGGCGTACCGGTGCGGCAGCACAGCGGCGGGGCGTTCATGACCCACGCCTGGGAGGTGCTGCGCGAGGTGAAGCCGGGCGAGCCGGTGACGTACACCGGGTTCGCCGGGCTGGCCGGGCGGCCCGCCGCCGTACGGGCGGCCGCCGCCGCCTGCGCCCGCAACGCCGCCGCCCTCTTCGTCCCCTGCCACCGGGTGCTGCGCACCGACGGGACTCTCGGCGGCTACCGCTGGGGGCTGCCCGTGAAGGAGTGGCTCCTCGGTCACGAGCGGCCACTGACAGCAAGCTGACACCGGCGCGGCCGTCATCTGCCGCTACCGTCGGATAGTGCCCGCGCAGCGCGACGGCGACCCGCCCCACCGGGCGGACGACCAGCCGCGCCCGCTGCACAACCTCCGGCGGCTGCGCCCCTACCTACGCCCGTACGCGGGCGAGTACTGCTGGCTGCTGCTCGCGGCGCTGGCTGCCACCGCGGCTGGCCTGGCGGTGCCGCTGGTCGTGCAGCGGGTGGTCGACGGCCCGATCGCCCGGCACGACGCGGACGGCCTGCTCCGCCTCGGCGGACTGGCCCTGGTGCTCGGGCTCGCCGAGGCGGTGCTGATCTTCATCCGGCGGTGGACCCAGTCCTCCTCCTCGGTGGGCATGGAGGCGGCCATCCGCGCCGACATCTACGCCCACCTGCAACGGCTGCCGGCCGGCTTCCACGACCGGTGGCAGTCCGGCCAGCTGCTCTCCCGGGTCACCAGCGATCTGTCGGTGATCCGCCGGTTCCTCTCCTTCGGCCTGCTCTTCCTGGTGCTCAACCTGGTCACCTACCTCGCGGTGGTGGCGCTGCTGATCCGGCTGCACGGCCCGCTGGGCCTGCTGGTGGCGGCCAGCGCGGTGCCGCTGTTCCTGATCAGCCGCCGGTTCGCCCGGCACTACCACGCCGCGTCCCGCCGCATGCAGGACCAGCAGGGCGACGTGGCCACCCTGGTCGAGGAGACCGCCCAGGGCCTGCGCACCATGAAGGCGTACGGGCGGGGACCGGAGCTGGCCGCCCGGTTCGGCGAGCGGGCCCGGGCGCTGCACGACACCGGCGTCGACAAGGCCCGGCTGCTCGCCCGCACCTCCGCGCTCTTCGACCTGGTGCCCAACCTGACCCTCGGCGTGGTGCTGGTCTGCGGGGCGGCGCTCGCCGCCCGGGGCACCCTCACCATCGGCGAGCTGGTCGCCTTCGTCAGCCTGCAACTGATGCTGATCTGGCCGGTGCAGTCGCTGGGCTGGATCATCGCCAACGCCCAGGAGGCGGCGACCGCGGCCGACCGGATCCAGGAGGTCCTGGACACTCCGCCGTCGATCGTGGACGCCCCGCACGCGGTTGCGCTCGCCCCGGCGGCGGTACGCGGCCGGCTGCGCTTCGAGGGCGTCTCGTTCCGCTACCCCGGCGCCCCCGCGCCAGTGCTGCGGGAGATCGAGCTGACCGTCGAGCCGGGCGAGACGCTGGCGCTGGTGGGCGCGACCGGCGCCGGCAAGAGCACGCTGCTCGCCCTGGTGCCCCGGCTGCACGAGGTGACCCGCGGGCGGATCACCCTGGACGGGCACGACCTGCGCGACCTGCGGCTGGCCTCGCTGCGCCGGCTGGTCGGGGTTGCCTTCGAGGAGCCGACGCTGTTCTCCATGTCGGTCTGGGAGAACCTCACCCTGGGCCGGCCGGACGCGGACGAGCAGGAGATCCGGGCCGCGCTGGCGCTGGCCCAGGCCGACTTCGCGTACGACCTGCCGTGGGGGCTGGCCACCCGGGTCGGCGAGCAGGGGCTGTCGCTCTCCGGTGGGCAGCGGCAGCGGCTGGCGCTGGCCCGGGCGGTGCTCGGCCGGCCCGCGCTGCTCGTGCTGGACGACCCGCTCTCCGCCCTGGACGTGCACACCGAGGCGCTGGTCGAGACGGCACTCAAACGGGTGCTGCGGGGCAGCACGACGCTGCTGGTGGTGCACCGGCCGTCGACCGTCGCGCTGGCCGACCGGGTGGCGCTGCTCGACGGCGGCCGGATCGTCGCGGTGGGGCGGCACTCCGACCTGCTGGCCACGGTGCCGGCGTACCGGGCGGTGCTCTCCGCCGAGCCGGCGGCCGCGCCCGGCCTGGTGCACTCGTGAGACCTCACCTGCCCCGGCAGCGGACGGAGCCGCCCGACCTGTCGCGCTGGCGGGGACAGGCCACCGACCCGGACGCCGACCGCAGCCGCGCCGAGGACACCTCACCCGAGGCGGTGGCCCGGCTGCGCGCCCGCAGCCGGGTGCTGCTCCGCGAGCTGCTGCGCCCACACCGGGGTCGGCTGGGCCTGGCCGTGGCCCTGCTGCTCGCCCAGAACGCCGCCGCCATGTCCGGGCCGTACCTGGTCATGCTCGGCATCGACCGGGCCATCGCGCCGCTGCGGGCCGGCGACCCGCGCCCGCTGGCCGCCGTCGCCGGCGCCTTCGCCGTCGCGGCCGGCACCGAGTACGCGGCCCGGCGCGGCTTCCTCACCCTCTCCGCGCGGATCGGGCAGGCCGTCCTGCTGGAGCTGCGCCGGCGGGTGTACGGCCACTTCCTCCGTCTCTGCGTCGGCTTCCACGAGCGCTACACCTCCGGTCGGGTGGTCGCCCGGCTCACCAGCGACCTGGACTCCATCGCCGAACTGGTCGACGGGGGCGTCGACAGCCTGGTGACCGCCGCGCTGTCGGTCCTCTCCGTGGCCGCCATCCTGCTCTGGCTGGACCTGCCGCTGGCCGCGGTGACCCTGCTGGCCTTCCCGTTCCTCTACCTGCTGTCCCGCTGGTTCGCCCGCGCCTCGGGCGAGGCGTACCGGCGCAGCCGGGAGGCGGTGGCCCTGGTCATCGTCCACTTCGTGGAGTCGCTGCGCGGCATCCGCGCCGTGCAGGCGTACCGGCGCGAGCCGCGCAACCAGCAGATCTTCGGGGCGGTCAACGACGGGTACCGGCGGGCCAACCTGCGGGCGTTCCGGCTGATCGCGACGTACTCGCCGGGGATCAAGGTGATCGGCAACGTCACCGTGGCGGTGGTGCTCGGCTACGGCGGCTGGCGGGTGCTCGGCGGCGCGACGGAGGTGGGCGTACTCGCCGCGTTCCTGCTCTACCTGCGCCGCTTCTTCGAGCCGATGCAGGAGCTGAGCCAGTTCTACAACTCGTTGCAGTCGGCGACGGCGGCCCTGGAGAAGCTCGCCGGGGTGCTCGACGAGCGGCCCGGCGTGCCCGAGCCGGCGCAGCCGGTGCCGCTGCCCGCCGGGCCGGGGCGCGGGGCGGTGGCGTTCCGGTCGGTCTCCTTCGGCTACCGGCCGACCAGCCCGATCCTGGTCGCGCTGGACCTGTCCGTGCCGGCCGGGCAGACAGTCGCGCTGATCGGGCCGACCGGGGCCGGCAAGTCCACCGTCGCCAAGCTGCTGGCCCGCTTCCACGACCCAAACAGCGGCAGGGTCGAGCTGGACGGGGTCGACCTGCGCGACCTGGCCGACCCGGAGCTGCGCCGGGCGGTGGTGCTGGTGACCCAGGAGAACCACCTGTTCAGCGGCACGGTGGCGGAGAACATCCGGTTCGGCCGGCCCGGCGCCGACGACGCGGCGGTGGAGGCCGCCGCACGGGCGATCGGCGCGCACGACTTCATCGCCGCGCTCCCCGACGGGTACGCCACCGAGGTGCACCGGCGCGGCGGCCGGCTCTCCGCCGGGCAGCGGCAGCTCGTCGCGTTCGCCCGGGCGTTCCTGGCCGACCCACGGGTGCTGATCCTCGACGAGGCGACCTCGTCGCTGGACGTGCCGACCGAGCGGCTGGTGCAGCGGGCCCTCGCCACCGTGCTGCGGGACCGGACCGCGCTGGTGATCGCGCACCGGCTCTCCACCGTGGAGACCGCCGACCGGGTGCTGGTCCTCGACGGCGGCCGGGTGGTGGAGGACGGGCCGCCCGCGCGCCTCGCCGCCACCGGCGGCCGGTACGCCGCCCTGCACCGGCAGTGGCGCGACTCGCTGGTCTAGGGGGTCGGTCCGTCGGCGTCGCCCGGGGAGAGCGGTGGGGACGACGTCGGACCGGCAGCCAGGTCGCGACCGAACCGCTCCACCGCCCGGCTGAACCCGAGGAGCAGCACCAGCAGCACCGCCGTCGCCGCCACGAAACCCGGGATCGTGAGCACCGGCTCGGCATCGGAAGCGCCCGAGATCGACCAGGTCACGATCGGCGCCAGCGCCAGCGCGGAGAGCACGAGAGCGGCCGGACCGGTGAGCAGGAGCCGGAGCACCACGCCGGTGTCGGTGTCCGGCCCGGGCAGCCCGCAAGCGGCCTGACTCAGCCCGAACGCGAGGGCGAGGCCGAGACCGGCGACGGTCAGCAGCTGCGGAACGGGATGCAGGGACGGCGACCCGGTTCGGACCGCCAGGGTGGCCAGTGTCACGGCGACCGCGGCCACCAGCAGGCCGAGGACGTCCCACGGCACGGCCCGGCCCGCGGCGTACCGGCCGAACGCGGCGCCCGCGGCGACGGCGGCGACCACCGCGAGGACGATCGGGTACCGGGGCTCGGCCTGCGGAGCCCTGATCGTCTGCTCCGCGAAGAGGGCGACCGGGCCGGCGCCGAGGCAGAGCAGCACCCAGCGGGCGGCGACCACCCCACCGACCCGGTACGCGTGGCCGAGGAGCACCACGCCGACGGCCACCGCCAGCAGCACCAGGGACCAGTGCCCGAACCCCTGCACCGCATGCCGTTCGGGGTGGTCGGACAGGCTGTCGGGGCTGAACCGGTACTCCCGCACCAGCGAGGACCGGACGGCCAGGACGGCCACGACCAGCCCACCCGCCGCGCACACCACGACCACCGGGGCGACCGCCGGTCGACCCGGCGCGGGCAGCGACGCGTCCCGAACCCGCCGGTGCGCGGAAATGGCCGCGACGACCGCCGCGAGCGCGGCGAACCCGAGCTGCGCCGTCACCGGCGACCCGGACTCGCGACCGCGCACCAGGCCACGGACCATTTCCACGCTCGCCGGTTGCAGCACCAGACCGGCGGCCAGCCCGCCGCTGAGCAGCCAGCGGACCGACCGGGGGGCCTGCGCGACGGCCAGCAGCACGCCGCCCAGCGCCAACCCGACCGCGACGGCGGCGAGCACCGCCGTGACGACCCGCCACAGGGGACGGTCGTCGGTGAGCACCAGCTCGGCACCCCGGGCGATCCCGTCGGTGGCCAAGGCTACCAGCAGGGCCGCGACGACCAACGGCCACGCCGGCAGGCGCGGGAGCAACGCAACCGTCGACACCCCGAGCACCAGCAGTGCGCAGGCGAGCGCGGCCGGTTCGATCGGTGGGCCATGGACCAGGTCGGCGAACCCGACCAGTGCCGGGAGCTCCAACCCGGGGAACACGAAGGCCATGCCGACGGCCAACGCCGCCACCGCCTCCACCAGCGCGGGCCAGTCCCACCACGCCCGGCGTACGTCCGCCTCGTCCATCGACCGCCTCCCCCGCCGCCAGGACCCGGAGATCCTGACCTCCCCATGCGTGGTGGTCGATGCTGTCACGGGCACCGGCCGGCGCGCTGCCCCGGCACGGGCACCATCCGGATCATCCGTCCGACTAGACTGCCGCTCGTCGATCGGCCTCGGCCCGTCGCCTCACGCGACGTCCGGCCGGTCGGGCACAGCCGAATACACGGGGAGGTTGCGGCGTGCGGATCCGACGACGAGTGGTTGTCGCGGCAGCGTTGGTGGTCAGCACGGTCGGCGCGGCGACGGTCGCCCTGACCTGGGAGGTCGACGCCGATCCGGTGCCGGCCGCCGCGACGACCGGCGGAGACTGGTCGGCCGACGCGCCACCGGCCCCGGCGGACGCGCCGCCCGGCACGGCCAGCGGCATCGGCAGCCCCACCGGCGCGCGTGGATCCACGGTGGACGCCCGCCCGGTCGCGGTCACCGGCCGGCCCGCCGGGCAGGTGGCGCAGGACGCTCCCGCCTCGGTGACGTACCTGAGCGACCGCTATCAGGTGCCGCAGAGCGAGGCCGCCCGCCGGGTCGCCCTCCAGGAACTCTCCGCGCCGCTGGCCGAGACGCTCGCCGCGAAGTACCCCGCCGAGTACGCCGGCATGTGGCTGGACCAGGCCGCCGGCGGCATCCTGACCATCGCGGCGACCAGCCCGGAGACGCTGCGCCCGGCGGTGGCCGGGGTGCCCGACGCCACGCACGTCAAGGTCGTGCCGGTACGCCACTCGCTGCGCCAGCTCACCGAGGCGGCGGCCCGGGTGGCCGGCGCCCTCGGCGTGACCGTCGGCACCGACGTGGTGGTCGACGAGCAGGCCAACGAGGTCGTGGTGCTCACCGGCGACGTGGTCGCCGCGGACGACGCCCGGCTGGCGGGGGCGCTCGACACGGCCGGGGCGCCGGCCCGGGCACAGGCCCGGAAGTCGGGCTCCTCGATCCTCAAGGCGTGCGACCCGCGCTACTGCCCCACCGCGCCGATGCGCGGCGGTATCCGGCTGGACGTGCCCCGCGACGACGGCACGGTCGGCGGCTGCACCACCGGGTTCAACCTGCGGGCGAAGTCCGGGCGCTACTACGTGCTGACCGCCGGGCACTGCGTGGTCGGCGGGCGGCACCAGCTGGTGGACCGGACCTGGCACCAGTACCTCGGACCGAAGGTGCCGGTGGGGGTCGAGTCGACCAGCCCGGTGCTGGCCGAGAACGCGTTCCCGTACGACTACGCGGTGATGCCGTACCAGGACCGCGCGATCGACCGGTGGGCGTACCCGCGGCGGGGCGGCGGCGACCAGGCCAGCCTGGTCAACTACTGGTGCGTGGCGGACAACCCGGCGTGCGCCACGAAGGGCAGCCACGACGTGAAGGTCACCGGGTACACGGCGTACAGCGCGGTGCAGGCCGGCTGGGTCGTCTGCGCCACCGGCTCGGCGTACACGCCGAAGGCCGGCGAACAGTACGTCGACTCGGGCGCCGGCGTCGGCTACGTCCCGGGCACCCGCTGCGGCGAGGTCATCGGGAAGGCCAGCGGCGGCATCGACGTGCGGATCTGCGCCCGACCGGGCGACAGCGGAGGGCCACTCTTCACCGAGTCCGACGGCCGGGCGCTGGGCATCCTGCACGACGGCGACCCGGGCACGGGCGCGTGCACCAGCCCGAACGAGAAGAACACCTACACCCCGGTCTCCACCATCCTGGACCGGGTGAACTCCCGCACCGGCCTCGGCATCCAGATCGCCACCCGCGGCCCGACGCTCGACCCGATCGGATCCTCGACCCGTTAGGCGACACCCGGATGAGCCGTGGTCACGGCCACCCGGATAAGCCGTGGTCACGGCCACGCGGGCTGCCTACGATCGACGGATGACTGATACGGCGAGGACGGCCCGCGCCGGCGTCCCCGAGCGTCCGACCCTGGACGGGCTCGAGGAGACCTGGGCGCACCGCTGGCAGGAGGAGGGCACGTACGCGTTCGACCGCTCGAAGCAGCGGTCGGACGTGTACGCGATCGACACCCCGCCGCCGACCGTATCGGGCGAGCTGCACATGGGGCACGTCTTCTCGTACACCCACACCGACCTGGTGGCCCGGTTCCAGCGGATGCGCGGCCGGACGGTCTTCTACCCGATGGGCTGGGACGACAACGGCCTGCCCACCGAGCGTCGGGTGCAGAACGTGTACGGCGTGCGCTGCGACCCGTCCCTGCCGTACGACCCGGACTGGCGGCCGCCGGCCACCCCGGTCACCGAGGCGGCCCGGAAGGACCCGACGCCGATCTCCCGGCGCAGCTTCGTGGCGCTGTGCGAGCAGCTGACCGCCTCCGACGAGCAGGTCTTCGAGGCGCTGTGGCGGCGGCTCGGGCTGTCGGTGGACTGGTCCCTGACGTACACCACGATCGGGCGGGTGGCGCGGGCGACCAGCCAGCGGGCGTTCCTGCGCAACCTGGCCCGGGGTGAGGCGTACCAGGCGGAGGCGCCGACGCTCTGGGACGTCGGCTTCGCCACCGCGGTGGCCCAGGCCGAGCTGGAGGACCGGGAGCGGCCGGGGGCGTACCACCGGCTGCGGTTCACCGGTCCGGCCGGGCGCGAGGTGCTGATCGACACCACTCGACCGGAGCTGCTGCCGGCCTGCGTGGCGCTGGTCTGCCACCCCGACGACGAGCGGTATGCGGACCTGGTCGGCGCGTCGGTGCGTACCCCGGTCTTCGGGGTCGAGGTGCCAGTGCGCGCGCACCCGCTGGCGGACCCGGCCAAGGGCACCGGCATCGCGATGGTCTGCACCTTCGGCGACCTGACGGACGTGACCTGGTGGCGGGAGCTCCAGCTGGACACCCGGGTGGTGATCGGCCGGGACGGTCGGCTGCTGCCGGAGCCGCCGGCCGGGGTGCCGGCGGAGCCCTACGCGGCGCTGGCCGGGCAGACCGTCGGCGGCGCCCGGCGGACGCTGGTCGGCATGCTCGCCGACGCCGGCGACCTGGTCGGCGAGCCGCGCGAGATCACCCACCCGGTGAAGTTCTACGAGCGCGGCGACCGGCCACTGGAGATCGTCTCGACCCGGCAGTGGTACCTGCGCAACGGGGGACGGGACGCACGCCTGCGGGAGGCGCTGCTGGCCCGCGGCGCGGAGCTGCGCTGGGTGCCGGAGCACATGAAGCACCGGTACGACCACTGGGTGGGCGGGCTGACCGGTGACTGGCTGGTCAGTCGGCAGCGCTTCTTCGGCGTGCCGGTGCCGGTGTGGTACCGGCTCGACGACGTTGGCGAGCCGGACTGGTCCCACCCTCTCACACCGGATGAGTCGATGCTGCCGGTCGATCCGTCCAGCGATCCGGCGCCCGGGTTCTCCGAGTCGCAGCGCGGGGTGCCTGGTGGCTTCGTCGGCGACCCGGACGTGCTGGACACCTGGGCCACCTCCTCGCTGACCCCGCAGATCGTCGGCGGTTGGGAGACCGACCCGGACCTGTTCCGCCGGGTCTTCCCGATGGACCTGCGTCCGCAGGGGCAGGAGATCATCCGGACCTGGCTCTTCGCCAGCGTGGTCCGCGCCCACCTGGAGCACGGCGTGCTGCCCTGGCGCGACGCGGTCCTCTCCGGCTGGATCCTCGACCCGGACCGGAAGAAGATGTCCAAGTCCAAGGGGAACGTGGTCACCCCGATGGGGCTGCTGGAGCAGCACGGCTCCGACGCGGTGCGGTACTGGGCGGCCAACGGCAAGCCCGGCATGGACCTGGCCTTCGACCCGGCCCAGATCAAGGTGGGCCGGCGGCTCGCCACCAAGCTGCTCAACGCCTCCCGGTTCGCCCTGGGGCTGGGTGCCGCGGACGCGTTGCGCGCCCCGGCGACCGAGCCGCTGGACACCGCCATGCTCACCGAACTCTCCGGCGTGGTCGCCACCGCGACGTCCGCCTTCGACGGGTACGACCACACGGCGGCGTTGCAGGCCACCGAGGCGTTCTTCTGGCGGTTCTGCGACGACTACATCGAGCTGGTGAAGGAGCGCGCCTACGGCTCCGGGCCGGGGGCCGACTCGGCGCGGGCGGCGTTGGCCACCGCGCTGTCGGTGCAGTTGCGGCTCTTCGCCCCGGTCCTGCCGTACGTGGCCGAGGAGGTCTGGTCCTGGTGGCGGTACGGCTCGGTGCACCGGGCCACCTGGCCCACCACGTACGAGGTGGGCGGGGCGATCACCGGCACGGGTGACCCGGCACTGCTGCGACTGGCCGGGGACGCGCTGGGCCAGGTGCGCCGGGCCAAGTCGGAGCGGAAGCTGTCCATGAAGGCGGAGGTGCCGCTGGCCGAGGCGCTCGGCCCGGCCGCCCTGCTGGAGCAGCTCACCGTGATCGCCGACGACGTCCGGGCGGCGGGCCGCATCGCCAAGCTCGACCTCCTCCCCAACCGCGCCCCCGACCTGGTCATAGCCTGCGCCTTCTGACCCCCGCCCCCACCCCACCCCGCCGCGAGATCCGCACACTTTCAGCGAAAGAGTGGCTGTCCGCGCCGTCGAGGCCACTCGTTCTCTGAAAGTGCGGTCTCGGCGGGGAGGGGGTGGGGGTGGGGGGTCAGCTCGTTTCGCCGGTGAGGGAGAGGGAGCGGAGGCGGTCGATCGCCAGGGCGGTGAAGCCGATGGCGACGACGGCGGTCAGCACCGCCGCGACCGACACCGACACCGTGGTCGACAGCAGCTCGGTGGGGGCCATCCGGTCGGCGAGGGCGATCACCCACTGCTGCACCGAGAGCACCTTGGTGCCGCCGACGAAGTTGCCCAGCAGCCCCTCCCAGATCAGCACGTAGACCAGTCCGAGCAGGACCGGACGCCGGGTGAGCAGGCTGAGCGCCAGGAACAGCGCCGAGTACGCCAGCGCGCCGAGCGTCGAGGCGGCGGCGAGGGCCAGTCCGAGGCGTACCGAATCGGCGAGCACACCCGCGACGAAGAGCGGCACGGCGACGGTGGCCGCGCTGACCGCGGTGGCCACCGCGAGCTTCGGCAACACGATCTGCCAGCGCGGCAGCGGCTTGGTGAGGATGTGCACCACCGTGCCGTCGTCGATCTCGGCTCCCAGCACGCCGGTGCCCACGATCAGGGCGACCACCGGCAGCACCACGGCCAGGCCGAGGCCGACCAGCACCGGCGGCCCCCAGTCACCCGGCTCCACCCCCAGCGACCGGCAGAGCAGGGCCAGCCCCAGCAGCAGGACCGGCAACGGCAGCAGGATCAGGAACCGACGCCGGCCGAACAGTCCGCGCGCGGTGATCCAGGAAATGGTCGACATCAGGCCTCCACCAGGTAGGAGAAGACGCTCTCCAGGGACTCGTCCTCGGGCAGCAACTGCCGGACCCGGACGCCGTGGGCCAGCGCGATCTTCGGCAGCGCCCGGGTGAAGGCACCGTAGTCGCCGGCCTTGACGGTCAGGCCGGTGCGGTCCAGCTCGACGCCGGTGACCGAGGGCTCAGCCATCAGCGCGACGGCCAACGCCCGGTCGTCGGTGGAGCGGACGGCGAACATGTGCGGCCGGTTGGTCATCAGCCGGCGGATGGTCCGGAAGTCCCCGGACGCGGCGAGGCGGCCGGCCACCATCACCTGCACGGTGCCGGAGACCTGTTCGACCTCCTCCAGGATGTGCGAGCTGAACAGGACCGTCCGGCCGGCGTCGCCGAGGGAGTGCAGCAGCCCCATCATGTGCAGCCGCTGGCGCGGGTCCATCCCGTTGAACGGCTCGTCGAGCAGCAGCACCTGCGGGTCGTGCACCAGCGCCGCGGCGACCCGGGCGCGCTGCCGCATGCCCTTGGAGTACGTCCCGATCCGCCGGTCCTGCGCCCCCTCCAGCTCGACCAGGGAGATCGCCCGCCGGGCTGCCGCGGCCGGGTCGGGCAGCCGGTGCAGCTTCGCGCTGGCCAGCACGAACTCGTACGCGGTGAGGAAGGTGTGCACCGCCTCCCGCTCGCTGACCAGCCCGAGCCGGCGGTAGACCTGCGGGTGGCGCCAGGTCGGCTCGCCGTCCAGGGTCACCGCGCCCCGCGACGGGGCGAGGAAGCCGGCCATCATGTGCAGCAGGGTGGTCTTGCCGGCGCCGTTCGGGCCGAGCAGGCCGGTCACCCCGGGGCCCAGCCGCATGGTGACGTCGTTGACCGCCACCACGTTGCCGTACCAACGGGACACGCCGGCCAGGTCGAGGGTGCTGGCGGCGGCGGTCGGGGCGCCCGCCGTGGGTTCGGCGCTGATCGTGGTCATCGGGCGGCCACCTTCCGGTATCGCAGCAGCAGCAGGGCGACGCAGCCGGCCACCAGCAGCACGGCGGCGAGGGCGTAGACCGGGCCGAAGTCGCCGATGCCCGGCCCGCCCTGTTCCTCGGTGACCAGCAGGTCGCCCAGCGACCACATGCCGATCCCCTGCACGATGGTGGACGGCGAGCCGAGTCCGGCCAGCTCGTTGACCGTGCGGGAGGGCAGGATGGACAGGGTGGCGACGATCGGGGTGGTCATCAGGAAGACCGCCACGATCCCGCCGGCCGCGAACGCCCGCTTGCCGGTGAGCGAGGCGACCAGCAGCCCGACCGAGGCGAAGACGACCGCCCAGAGGCCCGCGTAGAGCAGCCCCGGCAGCAGGTCGAGCAGTTCGTTCCAGACGCCGCGCATCCCGTCGCCGGTGGTGAACGCCGCGCCGAGGAACATCACCAGCTGCGGCGCACCGAGCAGCAGCCAGAGCGCGCTCACCAGAGCCAGCAGCTTGGCCAGGGCGTAGTCGCCGCGCGGCAGCGGCCGGGAGAAGTACAGCGGCAGCACGCCGCTGCGCAGGTCGCGGGAGACCAGCTCCGGCGCGGCCACCGCGGCGAAGAAGATGACCAGCCAGCTCATCGCGTCGGCGAACTGGGCGTACGTCATCACCACCTCGCCGATCTGGCTGCGGACCGCGGTGGCGCCGGCGGCCACCAGCGTGACGATGCCGACCACCAGCCAGGGGAAGATCTTGGCCTTGGCGCTGCGGCCCAACCCGAAGGCGGTCCGCAGGCCGTGCAGGTAGAGCGCACCGAAGACGTGCCAGCGACCGAGCCGGGGGCCGGTGTAGCGCTGGTAGCCGATGTCGTGGATGACGCCGGTCGGCTCAGACATGGCTGGGCTCCCTCGTGGCGAAGAGTTCGGCCACCCGGTGCCGCCGCTGGTCGAGCCGGTGCAGCGGCAGGTCCAGCTCGGCGACCGCGCCGAGAATCAGGTCATAGGTGGCCTCGTCGGCGAGCGGGACGAGCAGCATCCGGCCGTCCCGGGTGACCGGCAGGTCGAGCGCGGCGAGCCGGGTGGCCAGTTCCTCCGTACCCTCGCTGACCTCGACGGCGAGCACGTCGGTGGCCGAGGTCATCGCGGCGATCGGGCCGGCGCGGAGCAGCCGGCCGCCGTCGATGGCGACCAGGGTGTCGCAGATCCGCTCCACCTCGCCGAGCAGGTGCGAGCAGACCAGCACGGAGATGCCGAACTCGGTGCCGATCCGGTGCACCAGCGCCAGCATGTCGTCCCGGCCGGCCGGGTCGAGGCCGTTGGTCGGCTCGTCGAGGAGGAGCAGGTCCGGGTCGTGCACCAGGGCCTGGGCCAGCTTGACCCGCTGCTTCATGCCGGTGGAGTAGCCGCCGACGGGCCGGTAGCGCTCCTCGTAGAGGCCGACGTGCCGCAGCGCCTCCGACGCCCGCTCGCGGGCCGTCGTGCCGGGCAGGCCGCTGATCCGGCCCAGGTGGGTGACCAGCTCGGCGGCGGAGAGGTCGGGCGGCAGCGCGTCGTGCTCGGGCATGTAACCGACCCGGGCGCGCACCGCCGCCGGGTCGGTGGTCGGGTCGAGGCCGAGCACGGCGACCCGGCCGCTGGTCGGAGCGAGCAGGCCCAGCAGGATCTTGATCAGGGTCGACTTGCCGGCGCCGTTCGCGCCGACCAGGCCGATGATCCCGGGCTCCACCGCCACGGTCAGGTCGGCCAACGCGGTGACCCGACCTCCGTACGTCTTGGTCAGCGACTCGGTCGCTATCAGTGTCACGTCCGTCAGCGTAGGAAGGGGACGCACGTACGGGTATCGGGAATCGCCCGGGCTCGCCCCTGAGAACCCGTCCGGGGGACGGCACGGCCGTAAGACTGACGCCGACAGGGTGACCCGTCCCCACCCTCGCGGGCGGCAGTGGAGTGGCGCTCTCGACCGATCGCCGGTCGGCTGCGAAACTGTGTGCCGGCCAGCGAGTAAGGGGTACGGATGAGCAACGGGTGGGTGCTGCCCGACGAGGTGCTCCGGGACGCGCCGGCGTACACGCCGCGCCCGGGTGAGCTGGCCGATCTGGAGCTGTTGCTGACCGGGTCGTACGCGCCGCTGACCGGCTTCATGACCCGCGCCGACCTGGTCTCGCGGCAACGTCGCGGCCGGCTGGCCGACGGCACGCCGTGGCCGGTGCCGGTGACCCTCCAGGTGCCGGCGACGCTGGCCGACGCGCTGGACCCGGCCGACCCGGGGCGCCGCACGCTGGTGCTCAGCGACGGCGAGGGCGCGCCGGTGGCCGCGCTGGAGGTCGTCGACGTCTGGGCGGCCCGCGAGGGCGTGGCCGGGGTGGGTGGCCCGGTCCGCCGGCTCGGCGACGGCGGGCGCGGCCCGTTCCAGCGGCTACGCCGCACCCCGGAGGAGGTCCGCGCGCTGCTGCCGCCGGGCCGGGTGCTGGGCGTGATCGCCGACCGGCCACTGCACCGGCCGCAGCTGGCCCAGATCGCGCACGCCGCCCGCACCCTCGGCGCGCACCTGCTGGTGATGATCCCGGTCGGTGAGGACGGCACCGGCGGGCTGCCGCCGGAGGCCCTGGTGCGCAGCGTATTCGCCGCCCGCGACCGGATGCCCCCGGCGACCCTGATCGCCGTGCCGATGCCGCGCCGCCGCGACGAGATCAGCGACGCCCTGCTGCGGGCCCGGATCTCCGCCGCGTACGGGGTGACCCACCTGCTCTCCACCGGCGAGATGCTCTCCGGCGCCGGCCTGCGGGTGCTGGTCCCCCGCGAGCTGGCCTACGACAACCGGGACGGGCAGTGGCGCTGGCGGGAGGACATCCCGCCGCGCAACCGGCGGTTGGCGCTGAGCCAGGAGGAGATCGACGACCTGCTGGACCGGGGCTTCCCGCTGCCCGAGTGGCACACCCCGCCGGCGGTGGCCAAGGAGCTGAGCCGGGCCCGCCCGCCGCGTCGGCACCGGGGCCTGGTGGTCTTCCTGACCGGCCTCTCCGGCTCCGGCAAGTCGACCATCGCCGGGGGGCTGGCGGACGTGCTGCGCGAGCAGGGCGACCGGACGGTGACCCTGCTCGACGGCGACGTGGTGCGCCGGGAACTGTCCGCGGGGCTGGGCTTCAGCAGGGCCGACCGGGACGCCAACGTCCGTCGGATCGGCTGGGTGGCCGCCGAGATCGCCCGGCACCGGGGGGTGGGGATCTGCTGCCCGATCGCCCCGTACGCCCAGGCGCGGGCGGCCGCCCGGGAGATGGCGCTGGCGACGGGGGCCGGTTTCGTGCTGGTACACGTGGCCACCCCGCTGGAGGTCTGCGAGCGGCGCGACCGCAAGGGCCTGTACGCCCGGGCCCGCGCCGGCCTGCTCACCGGGATGACCGGCGTCGACGACCCGTACGAGGAGCCGGCCGACGCCGAGTTCGTGGTCGACACCACCGACCTGAGCATCGAGGAGGCGGTGCAGTCGGTGATGAACCACCTCACCGAGACCGGCTGGGTGGAGCCCCGCCTCCAGTCCACCTGATCCCGCGGCCTGATCCCACGGCCTGATCCTGCGGCCTGATCCCACGGCCTGATCCTGCGGCGCCGCCTTCCGTCGTTGCCCCCTGCGCGCTAGTGTTCGTCTTTGTTGGAACACGTTCGAGCGCGTGAGAGTACGCGGGAGCCGGAGGTGCGGGCGGATGCTGGTGCGGCAACGGCAGGCGGCCATCCTCGACCGGGTCCGCACGGCCGGTGGGGTACGCGTCACGGAAATGGCCGCCGAGTTCGGCGTCTCCGACATGACCATCCGCCGTGACCTGGAGACGCTGCACGAGCAGGGCCTGCTGGCCAAGGTGCACGGCGGCGCCACGGTCACCGGCCCCGGCTCCACCGACGAGCCGGGATTCCACGCCAAGTCGGTGCGGCAGCTCGCGGAGAAGGCCGCCATCGCAGGCCGGGCCGCCGAGCTGGTCCACCCCGGTGCGGCGGTCGCGCTCTCCGCCGGCACCACCACCGCCGAGCTGGCCCGCCGGCTGGTCGACGTGCCCGGGCTGACCGTGGTGACCAACTCGCTGCCGGTGGCCGAGATCCTGCACGCGCAGGGCCGCCCCGACCAGACCGTGGTGCTCACCGGCGGGATGCGCACCCCGTCCGACGCGCTGGTCGGCCCGCTGGCCGTGGAGGCGATCCGCTCGCTCCACCTGGACCTGCTCTTCCTCGGCGTGCACGGGATCACCGAGCGGGCGGGCTTCACCACCCCGAACCTGATGGAGGCGGAGACCGACCGGGCCCTGGTGGCTGCGGCCGACCGGCTGGTGGTGCTGGCCGACCACACCAAGTGGGGCACCGTGGGCATCTCCTCGATCGTCGGCCTCAACGCCGCCGACGTGCTGGTCACCGACGACCGGCTGGTGCCCGAGGCGCGCCGGGTGCTCGACGAGAAGGTGGGCGAGCTGGTGGTGGTGGCGAGCACGGGCCGGACGGCGGCGGAGGGGACGGCGCGGTGAAGCGTACGGCGATCGAGCTGGCAGACGGCCGAGAGCTGATCTACTTCGACGAGCGGGACGACGCGCTCCGCGACCAGCCGGACCGGCGCGAGCTGCCCCCTCCCCCGCACGCCTCCCAGCTGCGGTACGACCCGCTGACCGACGAGTGGGTGGCGGTGGCGGTGCACCGGCAGACCCGCACCTTCCTCCCCCCGGTCGACCAGTGCCCGCTCTGCCCCTCCCGGGGCGGCCGGCTCAGCGAGATCCCGGCCCCCGACTACGACGTTGCCGTGTTCGAGAACCGCTTCCCCTCGCTGAGCCAGCGGGTGGCCGACGAGCCGGCCGGGATCACCCCGTTCACCCCGGTACGCCCCGGCCGGGGGCGCTGCGAGGTGGTCTGCTTCACCGACGACCACACCGCCTCGTTCGCCAGCCTGCCGCCGCGCCGGGTGCGCACCGTGCTGGACGCGCTCGCCGACCGGACCGTGGCGCTGGCCGAGCTGCCCGGCGTCGAGCAGGTGTTCTGCTTCGAGAACCGGGGCGTGGAGATCGGCGTCACCCTGCACCACCCGCACGGGCAGATCTACGCGTACCCGTTCGTGACGCCGCGGACCCGGTCGCTGCTGGCCGCCGCCCGCCGGCACGCCGAGCGCACCGGCGGCAACCTCTACGCCGACGTGCTCGGCGCCGAGCGGGCCGCCGGGGATCGGGTGGTCACCAGCAACGCGCACTGGACGGCGTACGTCCCGGCGGCGGCCCGCTGGCCGTTCGAGGTGCACGTGGCCCCGCACCGGCCGGTGCCCGACATCCCGGCGTTGACCGGTGCCGAGCGGGACTCGTTCGGCCCGCTCTACCTGGACGTGCTGCGCCGCCTCGACAGGCTCTTCGACCTGCCCATGCCGTACATCGCGGCCTGGCACCAGGCGCCGGTGCGGATCGACCGGGAGCTGGGCCACCTGCACCTTCAGCTGTTCAGCATCCGGCGGGCGAAGGACAAGCTGAAGTACCTGGCGGGCTCGGAGTCGGGCATGGGGGTCTTCATCAACGACATCGCGCCCGAGCGGGCCGCGGAGCTGCTCCGCGCCGCCTGACCCGGCCCGCCGCCTGACCCGGCCCGCCGCCTGGCGGAGGGACACGCCCGCCGGGGAACAGGGCGCGGGGGGCCCGGGACAGGGCCCCCCGCTGGGAAGGGACGGCTGGCTGTGCACGACAGCCGGGAAGGCTGGCTGATCGGCACTCGTGCCGCGAGGCGACCGCGGTCAACCTTCCTGGACGCGACTGGCATCACGTCCACCCACTTCAACGACCCACACCCCCACCGGTGACGCGCGCCCCGGGGGCCACGGCTTGATCCACGCGGTTTGCGGCGTGTCGCGGTCTCCCTGTCGCCCGAACACCGCGACACGCCGCAAACGGCGTGGATCATGGGCCGCCCCCGGGTACGACGGAGCCCGCCGGCGCGGTGCCGGCGGGCTCGGTCGGTGACGCGGTACGAGGATCAGGCGGCGAGCTTGCGGGCCAGGTTCTCGTCGAGCGCGTTCATGAACTCGTCGGTGGTCAGCCACGGGGCGTCGCGCGAGATGAGCAGCGCGAGGTCCTTGGTCATCTGGCCACCCTCGACGGTGTCGACGATGACCCGCTCCAGCGTGCTGGCGAACTCGGTGACCGCCGGGGTGCCGTCCAGCTTGCCCCGGTGGGCCAGGCCCCGGGTCCAGGCGTAGATCGAGGCGATCGGGTTCGTCGAGGTCTTCTCGCCCTTCTGCCACTGCCGGTAGTGCCGGGTGACCGTGCCGTGCGCGGCCTCGGCCTCGACCGTACGGCCGTCCGGGGAGAGCAGGACGGAGGTCATCAGGCCGAGCGAGCCGAAGCCCTGCGCGACGGTGTCGGACTGCACGTCACCGTCGTAGTTCTTGCAGGCCCAGACGTAGCCGCCCTCCCACTTGAGCGCGGCGGCGACCATGTCGTCGATCAGCCGGTGCTCGTAGGTGATGCCGGCGGCGGCGAACTCGGCCTTGAACTCCGCCTCGAAGACCTCGGCGAAGATGTCCTTGAACCGGCCGTCGTACGCCTTGAGGATGGTGTTCTTGGTGGACAGGTAGACCGGGTAGTTGCGGTCCAGGCCGTAGCGGAACGAGGCCCGGGCGAAGTCCCGGATCGACTCGTCGAAGTTGTACATGCCCATGGCGATGCCGCCGCCGGGGAAGTTGGCGACCTCCATCTCCATCGGGGCGCCGCCGTCGGCCGGGGTGTAGGTGATGGTCACCGTGCCCGGGCCGGGGACGACGAAGTCGGTGGCCTTGTACTGGTCACCGTGGGCGTGCCGGCCGATGATGATCGGCTTGGTCCAGCCGGGGACCAACCGCGGCACGTTGGACATGATGATCGGCTCGCGGAAGACGACGCCGCCGAGGATGTTGCGGATGGTGCCGTTCGGCGACCGCCACATCTTCTTCAGGCCGAACTCCTCCACCCGGGCCTCGTCCGGGGTGATGGTCGCGCACTTGACGCCCACGCCGTGCTGCTTGATGGCGTTGGCGGCGTCGACGGTGACCTGGTCGTCGGTCTCGTCGCGGTGCTGGATCGACAGGTCGTAGTAGTGCAGGTCGACGTCGAGGTAGGGCAGGATCAGCTGCTCCCGGATCTGCTTCCAGATGATCCGGGTCATCTCGTCGCCGTCGATTTCCACGACCGGGTTGTTTACCTTGATCTTCGCCATCGGCCGGCGCTCCTCTCGGGGGACACGTGCTCAAGCAGTACGAGCGTACTGGAAACTGGCCGGCAGTCCCCAGCCGGCCTCGGTTGGCCGGGACAACGGGGGTGCACGGCGCAGGAGATCGCTGGCATCATCACCGGATGCCACTGAGCCGCACCCTCGGGTCTATCACGGTCACGGCGCTCACCGACGGCGAGGGGCCGTTCTTCCAGCCCCGCGCCGAGGCGTTCCCCGACGCCACCGCGGCGCACTGGCGCGAGGCCGACCAGCGCGCCCCCGCCTCGGTCACCGCCGACGGCCGCTGGTGGCTGCAGTTCCGCAGCTTCGCGCTGCGCCGCGGGGACGGACCGGTCACGCTGGTCGACGCCGGCATCGGGCCGGCCGGCTCCCCCGCCGCGAGCTGGGCCCCGGTGCCGGGGCGGCTCCCCGCCGAGCTGGCCGCCGCCGGCATCGATCCCGCCGACGTCGGCACCGTGGTCCTCACCCACCTGCACAGTGACCACATCGGGTGGGCGGTCACCGGCACGCCCGGCCGCCCGTACTTTCCGCGCGCCGACTACCTGGTGCAGCGGGCCGAGCTGGCGGCGATGGAGACGATCAACCCCGGGTTGCCGGCCGGCCTGGTCGCGCCGTTGCGCGCCGCCGGCCAGCTCCGGGTGGTCGACGGCGACACCCCGCTCACTGCGGGGGTACGCCTGCTGAGCACGCCCGGGCACACCCCCGGCCACCAGTCGGTGCTGGTCGACTCCGGCGACGAGCGGCTGCTGCTCACCGGCGACCTGCTGGTGCACGCCGTGCAACTGGTCGACCCCGACCTCGCGTACGCCCACGAGGAGGACCCGGCCACGGCCCGCACCTCCCGCACCACCCTCCTCCGCGCCCTGTCCACCGCCGGCCCGACCACCCTGGCCACCCCCCACCTCCCCACCCCCTTCACCCCCCTCTGACCCGCGCCCACCCCGCCTAGTTGATCAAGAGGTTTGCGTCATCCCCGGGACGATGTCCTGACGCAAACTTCTTGATCAACGCGCAGGGGGTGGGGGGAACGCGAAGGGGCGCGCCGGCGGGGCCGGCGGGCCCCGAACTGAGTGCGGGGGGTCAACAAATGGGGGTTTTGCCCTGAATTTGGCCGCGGGGCACTCCGGGGGCCTTGAGGTAT
>NZ_JBEYTI010000013.1:0-54494 GCF_040642975.1 Micromonospora sp. NPDC047548 | reverse complement strand
GGGCGCGCCGGCGGTGCCGGCGCGCCCCTTCCTGGGTCGGGTGGATCACATGCTGGCGATGTCGCCCTGCTTGGCGCGGACGGCCTCGGCGGCCTCCTTCAGGCTGGCCAGCTCGTCGGCGTCCAGGTCGGTCTCGACGATCCGCTTGACGCCCTCGGCGCCGATCGCGGCCTCGACACCCAGGTAGACGCCGGAGATGCCGTACTCGCCGTCGACCCAGGCGCAGACCGGCATGGTCTCGCCGGAGTCCTCCGCGACGGCCTTGGCCATCCGGGCGGCGGCGGCCGACGGGGCGTAGTACGCCGAGCCGGTCTTCAGCAGCGCCACAACCTCGGCACCACCGTTGCGGGTCTTGACGACCAGCTCCTCAATCTGCTCGGCCGGCATCGCCTCGCGCAGCGGCTTGCCGTTCACCGTGCTCTTCGACGGCACCGGGACCATGGTGTCGCCGTGCGAGCCGAGGGTCAGCGTCTTCACCGACTTCACCGGTACGTTCAGCGCCTCGGCGACGAAGTTGGTGAACCGGGCGGTGTCCAGCATGCCGGCCTGGCCGAGCACCCGGTTCTTCGGGAACTGGGTGGCGAGCTGGGCCAGCGCGGTCATCTCGTCCAGCGGGTTGGACACCACGATGACGACGGCGTTCGGGGCGTACTTGGCGACGTTCTCGGCGACCTGGCGGACGATCTTGGCGTTCGTCTCCAGCAGGTCCATCCGGCTCATGCCCGGCTTGCGCGGCAGGCCGGCGGTGATGACGACGACGTCCGAGCCCTCGATGGCCTCGTAGCCCTCGCCGTTGCGGCCGGTGGTGACGCCGACGACCTTGGTCTCGAAGCCCTCGACCGCGCGGGACTGGTTGAGGTCCAGCGCGAGACCCGCCGGCTTGCCCTCCACGATGTCGGTGATCACAACGGTGTCGAAGACGTCGTACTCGGCCAGGCGCTGTGCGGTGGTGGAGCCGTAGAAGCCGGCCCCGACGACAGTGACCTTCTTACCCATGGTCGTCCCACTCCCTGCTACCAGTCGGTTTTCCGGACCGTATCAGCCATCCTGGCACCGATCGGGCCAGGGGCGGACGGTTATGCCGCCGATGGACCCACTCAGCCCCGCTCGGCCCGTTCCACCACGTTGGTGAGCAGCATGGCCCGGGTCATCGGCCCGACGCCGCCGGGCATCGGCACCACCCTGCCGGCCACCCCGGCCACCTCCGGGTCCACGTCGCCGGTGTACCGGCCCTTGCCGTCGGTGCCGATCACCCGGGTGATGCCGACGTCGACCACCGTCGCGCCCGGGCTGATCATTTCGGCGGTGAGCAGCCCGGGTACGCCCGCCGCGACGATCACGACGTCGGCGGCGCGGGTGTGCGAGGCGAGGTCGAGCGTGCCGGTGTGGCAGAGCGTCACGGTGGCGTTCTCGCTGCGCCGGGTGAGCAGCAGGCCCAGCGGGCGGCCGACGGTGTTGCCCCGGCCGACCACCGCGACCGTCGCGCCGCGCAGCGGCACCTCGTGCCGGCGGAGCAGCTCGACGATGCCGCGCGGGGTGCAGGGCAGCGGGCCGTCGTAGCCGAGCACCAGCCGGCCGAGGTTGACCGGATGCAGGCCGTCAGCGTCCTTGTCCGGGTCGATCATCTCCAGCGCACGCTGAGTGTCCAGGTGGGCCGGGAGCGGCAGCTGGACGATGTAGCCGTGGCAGGCCGGGTCGGCGTTCAGTTCGGCGAGGACGGCGTCGACCTGCTCCTGGGTGGCGTCGGCCGGCAGCTCGCGGCGGATGGAGGCGATCCCGACCTCGGCGCAGTCGCGGTGCTTGCCGTTGACGTACGCCTGCGAGCCGGGGTCGGCCCCGACCAGGACCGTGCCGAGACCGGGGATGACGCCGCGCTCCGCGAGCGCCTTGACCCGCGTCCGCAGCTCGTCCTTGATCTCCGCCGCGGTCGCCTTGCCGTCCAGGATCGTCGCCGTCACGTCCAGATCGTCTCACGGCAACCGGCCATGGTTGGGACGACGGCCAACGGTGACGATCCGTTACGTGGCCTTCATCACCCACAGTTACATCATGTGGAGTTCCCCACATGTCGGTGCGGACAGCGGATCATTAAAGGACACAGAGCGGACAGCGGACCGACAACCACTCAGGCCGGTCCTGAGCGCCCGAGAGGCCCTGGAATCCCCGCCTACAACCGACATTGAGCAGCACTTTTGCGGCTCTGCTCATAGCAGAGTGACCCGGGGCGGACAAGACCGGGTCGGGCCATCCGTTACCCGTTCGCAACGGTCTCGTTGCCGAAGCGGCCGTCCGCGACCTACCGTTGCCGATCGTTGCGCAGCGTCACCCAGTGCCGGGCCTGACTGCGCAGCGTGAGGAGATGAGGAGACTCAATGCGAGTTCGTAGGCTTGCCGCCTGGACCGCCCTCCCGCTCGCGGCGACCCTGGGCCTGGTGGCCTGCGGCTCGGGCGGCGATGGCGGATCAGGTCAGAGCGACCCCAACGCGGCCGTGCGGATCGAAATCGCGGAGCCGCAGCACCTGGTGCCCACCAACACCAACGAGACCAGTGGCTCCCAGGTGCTCTCCGCCCTGTTCAGCCCGCTGGTCGACTACGACGAGGCCAACAAGCCGTACGAGGTGGCGGCCGAGTCGGTGACGTCGTCGGACAACAAGGTCTGGACGGTCAAGCTCAAGGACGGCTACACCTTCCACAACGGCGAGAAGGTCACGGCCGACAACTACATCGACGCCTGGAACTACGGCGCGTACGCCCCCAACGGCCAGAACTCGAGCTACTTCTTCGAGAAGGTCGCCGGCTACGACGACCTGCAGGGCGAGAAGCCGGCGGCGAAGACGCTCTCCGGGCTGAAGAAGGTCGACGACCTGACCTTCACCGTGACGCTGACCGAGCCGTACAGCGAGTTCAGGAGCATGCTCGGCTACACGGCCTTCTACCCGCTGCCGAAGGCGGCCTTCTCCGCCCCGGGCGTGCTGGCCGAGGGCTACGAGCAGGCGCCGATCGGTCAGGGCCCGTTCAAGATCAAGGGCAGCTGGCAGCACGACGCCAAGGTCGAGGTCGAGAAGTACGACGCCTTCCCCGGCGAGAAGCCGAAGGTGGCCGGCGTCGAGTTCCGGATCTACCAGCAGCCGACCGCGGCGTACGCGGACGTGCTCTCGAACAACCTGGACGTCATCAAGACCATCCCGACCGAGAACCTGTCGACGGCCGCCACCGACCTCGGTGACCGGTTCCAGCAGAGCCCGGCCTCGTCGCTGCAGGTGCTGGCGGTCCCGACGTTCCAGAAGGAATTCAGCAAGCCCGAGGTCCGCAAGGCGATCTCGATGGCGATCGACCGGGACGAGATCACCAAGTCGATCTTCAAGGGCTCGCAGCAGCCGGCCCGCTCCTTCGTCTCGCCGGTCGTGGCCGGCTACCGGGAGAACACCATCGGCGCGGCCGGCGAGTTCGACCCGGCCAAGGCCAAGGAGATGTACCGGGCCGCGGGCGGCCCGTCCAAGATCGAGCTGTCGTACAACGGCGACGGTGGCCACAAGGACTGGGTCGACGCGACCTGCAACCAGCTCAAGGCCAACCTGGGCGTGGAGTGCGTCGGCACCGCCGAGCCCAAGTTCGCGGACCTGCTGACCAAGGTCAAGGCCAAGCAGCCGGTCGGCCTGTTCCGGATGGGCTGGGTCATGGACTACCCGTCCATGGAGAACTACCTCGGCCCGCTGTACAGCAGCAACGGTTCCTCGAACTACTACGGCTACAGCAACCCCGAGTTCGACAAGCTGCTGGCCGAGGGCGCCAAGGCGCCGAACGAGGAAGAGGCGATCAAGAAGTACCAGGCGGCGGAGGACCTCCTGGCCGAGGACCTGCCAGTGATCCCGCTGCGGTACGGCCAGAACAACTTCGGGCACTCGACCAAGGTCAAGAACGTGGAGATGGATCTCTTCGACCGGGTCAACCTGCTGAAGATCGAGGCCGTCAAGTAACAGCGCCGGCCGGGTCGGGTCACCGCGAGGTGACCCGACCCGCCACGCCCTTTGCCCCTTTTCAGAGAGACTTCACAGTATGTTCCGCTTTATCCTGCGGCGACTGCTCCAGATGGTCCTCGCCTTCTTCGGGACCACGCTGATCGTCTACGCACTGATGTTCGCCGGCCAGGGCGACCCCATCCAGGCACTCGCGGGCGAACGCCCGGTCACCGCCGCCCAGCGGGCATACCTGACGGAGAAGTTCCACCTCGACCAGACCGGGGTGAGCGGCTTCTTCTACCGCTACTTCGACTACATCAAGAACCTGCTCCAGGGTGACCTCGGGCAGTCGCTGACCGGCCGCCAGATCAGCGACATCCTCGCCGCCGCCTGGCCGGTGACCGTCAAGCTGGCGCTCATCGCGATGGCCGTGACGATCCTCTTCGGCGTCACCGCGGGCGTGCTCGCCGGCATCCGCCGGGCCAGCATCTTCGACAACTCCACGCTGGTGCTGACCCTGCTGGTGCTCGGCATCCCGACCATCGTGCTGGCCCCGCTGGCGCAGTACTTCCTCGGCGTCAAGTGGCAGCTCTTCCCGCCCACCGCCGGCGCCCAGCCCGACCTGTACGCGCTGCTGCTCCCCGGCATCGTGCTCGGCTCGCTCTCGCTGGCCACCGCGCTGCGGCTGACCCGGGCCTCGGTGGCGGAGAACCTGCGCGCCGACTACGTCCGGACGGCCCGCTCCAAGGGCCTGGTCAAGCGGCGGATCGTCAGCGTGCACGTGCTGCGCAACTCGCTCATCCCGGTGGTCACCTTCCTCGGCGTCGAGCTGGGCAACCTGATGAGCGGCGCGATCATCACCGAGGGCGTGTTCAACATCCCGGGCGTCGGCTTCAACCTCTTCCGGGGCATCCGCACCGAGGACGGCCCGCTGGTGGTGGGCATCGTCAGCGTGCTCGTCGTGGTCTACCTCCTCTCCAACCTGGTGGTGGACGTCCTGTACGCCGTACTCGACCCGAGGATCCGCTATGAGTGAGCGCAGCGAACGAATCATCAACGCAGCGTTTCGCGGCTCGGCGCGCCCCGGAGCGCAGCGAGGGGGTGCGCCGACAGCGCGCAGCGAACGAATCATCAACGCAGCGTGCATGGGCGCTCAGGCCGGCACCGAGCGGAGCGAGGTACCGGCATGAGCGACTTTGAAACCGTGGCGGCCACGGAGAACCAGGCCGCCCGGCGGGGCGTGTCCGGCGAGCCCGGGGCGCCCAACCAGGTCGGCGCACCGCAGAAGGCCCGCAGCCTGGCCGGCGACGCCTGGCGCGACCTGCGCCGCAACCCGATCTTCTGGGTCAGCCTCACGCTGGTCTTGGTGGTCGCCGCGATGGCCGCCGTGCCCTCGCTCTTCACCGCCAACGACCCGCGCGACTGCGTGCTCTCCCGCCAGCACGCCGGGGCGTCCGGCGGGGCCATCTTCGGGTACGACTTCCAGGGCTGCGACACCTACGCCCGGGCGGTCTACGGTGCCCGCGCCTCGCTGCTGGTCGGCGCGCTCTCCGCGCTGTTCACCGGCATCATCGCGCTGGTCGTCGGGATGCTGGCCGGCTACTTCGGCCGCTGGGTCGACGCGGTGCTCTCCCGCGTGATCGACATCGTGCTCGGCATCCCGCTGCTGCTCGCCGCGATCGTGCTGCTCAAGCGGGTGAGCACCAGCAGCGACACCGTGCGGCTGTTCGCGGTGATCTTCGTGCTGGCGGTGCTCGGCTGGACCACCGCGGCCCGGGTGGTCCGCTCCTCGGTGATCACCGCCAAGGAACAGGACTACGTGGCGGCGGCTCGGATGCTCGGCGCCGGCAACGGCCGGATCATGTGGCGGCACATCCTGCCGAACGCGCTCGCCCCGGCGATCGTGGTGCTCACCATCGCACTCGGCTCGTTCATCGCCGCCGAGGCGACGCTGAGCTTCCTCGGCATCGGCCTCAAGGCGCCGACCATCTCCTGGGGCATCGACATCGACGCCGGCCGGGTGCACATGCGCGAGTCGGCGACGCCGCTGGTCGTCCCGTCCGCCTTCCTCGCGCTGACCGTGCTCGCCTTCATCATGCTGGGCGACGCCATCCGCGACGCCTTCGACCCGAAGCTGCGGTGAACCCATGACCCAGTCCGCTGTCCACCCGACGCCGGCCTCTCCCACGCCCGAGGGCGGCCACCTGCTCGACGTCCGGGACCTGCACGTCGAGTTCGGTACCGGCGAGGGCGTTGCCAAGGTGATCAACGGGGTGTCCTACCACCTGGACGCCGGCGAGACCCTCGCGGTGCTCGGCGAGTCCGGCTCCGGCAAGTCGGTCACCGCCCAGGCGATCATGGGCATCCTCGACACGCCGCCGGCGGTGATCCGTTCCGGTCAGATCCTCTACCAGGGCCGGGACCTGCTGAAGCAGTCGGAGGAGCAGCGCCGCCAGGTGCGGGGCAAGGAGATCGCGATGATCTTCCAGGACGCCCTCTCCGCGCTGAACCCGGTCTTCCCGGTCGGCTGGCAGATCGGCGAGACGCTGCGCCAGCGCGAGGGGATGTCCAAGGCGGACGCCCGCCGGCGCACCGTCGAGCTGATGGACCTGGTCCGGATCCCGGCCGCGGCCAAGCGCCTCGGCGACTACCCGCACCAGTTCTCCGGCGGCATGCGGCAGCGCGTCATGATCGCGATGGCGCTGGCCATGAACCCGAAGGTGCTGATCGCCGACGAGCCCACCACCGCACTGGACGTCACCGTGCAGGCCCAGATCATGGACCTGCTGGCCGACCTGCGCCGGGATCTCAACATGGCGATGATCCTGATCACCCACGACCTCGGCGTGGTCGCGGGCGTCGCGGACCGGATCGCGGTCATGTACGCCGGCCGGATCGTCGAGCACGCCGACGTCCGCTCGCTGTACCGGTCGCCCTCCCACCCGTACACGAAGGGGTTGCTGGAGTCGATCCCGCGGATGGACGTGCGCGGCCAGGAGCTGTCGACGATCAAGGGGCTGCCGCCGAACCTGATGCGGATCCCCTCCGGATGCCCGTTCCACCCCCGGTGCCCGTACGCGCAGCAGGTCTGCGTGGACGTGGTGCCGCACGACCTGGTCCTCGGCGACGGCCGGACCAGCGCGTGCCACTTCGCGCAGGAGGTCCGAGATGACAGCGCCCGCTAGCCCGACCAAGGTCCGGGGCGAGACCATCCTCTCCGTCGACAACCTGGTCAAGCACTTCCCGATCACCCAGGGCGTGCTGTTCCAGAAGCAGACCGGCGCGGTCCGGGCCGTCGACGGGGTGAGCTTCGAGCTGCGCCGGGGCGAGACCCTGGGCATCGTCGGCGAGTCCGGCTGCGGCAAGTCGACGCTGGCCCGGCTGCTGATGCGGCTGGAGACGCCCACCTCCGGCCGGGCCACCCTGGAGGGGAAGGACCTGTTCAAGGCCTCCGGGGCCGAGCTGCGCCGACTTCGGCGCAACATGCAGATGGTGATGCAGGATCCGTACACCTCGCTCAACCCGCGGATGACGGTCGGCGACATCATCGGCGAGCCGTTCGACATCCACCCGGATGCGGCCCCGAAGGGCAGCAAGCAGCGGCGGGTGCAGGAGTTGCTGGACGTGGTCGGGCTCAACCCGGAGCACGTCAACCGCTACCCGCACCAGTTCTCCGGCGGCCAGCGGCAGCGCATCGGCATCGCCCGGGCGCTCGCCCTGCGCCCCGAGGTGATCGTCTGCGACGAGCCGGTCTCCGCGCTGGACGTCTCCATCCAGGCGCAGGTGATCAACCTGCTGGAGCAGCTGCAGGACGAGTTCGGGCTGTCGTACATCTTCATCGCGCACGACCTGTCGGTGGTCCGGCACATCTCGGACCGGGTCGCGGTCATGTACCTGGGCAAGATCGTGGAGATCGGCACCGAGGACGAGATCTACGAGCGGGCCACCCACCCGTACACCCAGGCGCTGCTCTCGGCGGTGCCGGTGCCGGACCCGGACGTCCGGAACGACCGGACCATCATCCGGCTCACCGGCGACGTGCCGAGCCCGGCCGACCCGCCGTCCGGCTGCCGCTTCCGCACCCGCTGCTGGAAGGCCCAGGAGATCTGCGCCACCCAGGAGCCGCACGCGGTCCTGCGCGCCGCCGATCCGCACCCCTCCGCCTGCCACTTCGCCGAGGTTCGCCCCGCAGCCTGACCCCATCCCCAGCCGGACCCGTCGATCATGAAGTTGTCGTCCCGACACACCGAGCTGCCGGGCGACAACGTCATGGTCGGCGCGGCTGTGGACTGGACAGGCACGGGAGACTGTGCTGATGGAGACTCGTCGATTCCTGGCCGCGGTGGCGGCGTCGGGCATGATGGGGCGTCGGCCACTTCCCCCCCCGCCTGGCGGCGCACCATGAGCCGGGTCAGTGGAAGAAGTGCCGGGTACCGGTGAGGTACATGGTCACGCCGGCCTCCTTGCAGGCGGCGACGACCTCCTCGTCGCGGATCGAGCCGCCGGGCTGCACGATCGCGCGGACGCCGGCGTCGATGAGGATCTTCGGGCCGTCGGCGAACGGGAAGAACGCGTCCGAGGCGCAGACCGCGCCGCGGGCCCGCTCGGCGCCGGCCCGGTCGACCGCCAGTCGCGCCGAGTCCACCCGGTTGACCTGGCCCATGCCGACCCCGACCGTGGCGCCGTCCCGGGCCAGCAGGATCGCGTTGCTCTTCACCGCGCGGACCGCCCGCCAGGCGAAGGCGAGATCCCGCAGGGTCGCCTCGTCGGCCGGGTCGCCGGTGGCCAGCCGCCAGTTCGCCGGGTCGTCGCCCTCGGCGTCGACCTTGTCCCGCATCTGCACCAGGACACCACCGGTGACCTGCCGCCACTCCGCCGGCAGCGGGTCGAAGGCCGGGGCGTGCAGCAGCCGGATGTTCTTCCTGCCCTGGAGGATCTCCACCGCGCCCGGGTCGAAGCCGGGCGCCACCAGCACCTCGGTGAAGATCTCCGCGACCTGCCGGGCCAGCTCGACCGAGACCGGCCGGTTCGCGGCGATCACCCCGCCGTACGCCGACACCGGGTCGCAGGCGTGCGCCCTGCGGTGTGCCTCGGCCACGTCCGCGCCGACCGCGATGCCGCACGGGTTGGCGTGCTTGATGATCGCCACCGCCGGCTGGTCGGCGAAGTCGTTCGCGGCCCGCCAGGCGGCGTCCGCGTCGACGTAGTTGTTGTAGGACATCTCCTTGCCGTGCAACTGCTCGGCCTGGGCCAGGCCGGCCGGGCTGGACGGGTCGGCGTAGACGGCCGCCGCCTGGTGCGGGTTCTCGCCGTAGCGCAGCACCGCCTGGCGGCGCAGGCTCAGTCCGGCGAACTCCGGCCAGCCGTCAGCGGCCGGCGCGAGGGTCGCGGCGAACCACTCGGCGACGGCGAGGTCGTACTCGGCGATGTCGGCGAAGGCGCGGGCGGCGAGCGCCCGACGCTGGGCCAGCGTGAAGCCACCCTCGGCGAGGGCGGCCACCAGCGCCGGATACGCCGCCGGGTCGGTGACCACCGCGACCGAGGCGTGGTTCTTGGCCGCGGCCCGGACCATCGCGGGGCCGCCGATGTCGATCTGCTCCACGCACTCGTCCTGGCTCGCGCCGGAGGCCACGGTGGCCTGGAACGGATAGAGGTTGGAGACCAGCAGGTCGATCCCGACGATGCCGTGCTCGTCGAGCTGAGCGGCGTGGGAGTCCTTGCGCAGGTCGGCCAGGAGCCCACCGTGGATCTTCGGGTGCAGGGTCTTCACCCGGCCGTCGAGGATCTCCGGGAAGCCGGTCACCTGCTCGACCGCGGTCACCGGCACGCCCGCGCCCGAGATCGTCGACGCGGTGCTGCCGGTCGAGACGATCTCCACCCCGGCGTCGTGCAGGGCCCGGGCCAGCTCGACCAGGCCGCTCTTGTCGTAGACGCTGACCAGCGCCCGCCTGATCGGGCGACGCCCGTCCTCAGTGGAACTCACGGAACAGTGACCTTTCTTCCGGTGATCGTCCAACCTTCACGGACCAGCCGACCGACCTGCTCGACGAGCTGGCGCCGCTCGGCTTCCTTGATGCGTTCGGTGAGGGTCTCCTCGTCGTCGTCGTCGCGCACCGGCACGGCGACCTGCGCGACGATCGGGCCGGTGTCCATCCCGGCATCGACGAAGAAGAGCGTGGCCCCGGTGACCTTCACGCCGTAGGCGAGCGCGTCGCGGGGGCCGTGGATGCCGGGGAACGCCGGCAGCAGGGTGTTGTGCGTGTTCAGGTAGCGGTCGCCGAAGGCGGCCAGGAAGTGCGGCCCGACCAGCTTCAGGAAACCGGCGGAGATGACCAGGTCGGGTCGGTGGGCGGCGACGTGCGCGGTGAGCGCGGCGTCCCAGTCCTCCCGGGTCGGGTGGTCCTTGACGCGGTCGACGAAGCTCGGCACCCCGGCGGCAGCGGCCCGGTCGAGGCCGGCGATCCCGTCGCGGTCCGCGCCGACGGCCACCACCCGGGCCCCGTACGCGGGGTCGGCGGCGGCGTCGAGCAGCGCCTGGAGGTTGCTGCCGGAGCCGGAGACGAGGACGACGAGGCGGGCGACGGACGCGGGCTCGGTCACGTGGCCAACCCTAGCGGGCAGGTCGGGCCTCCCAGCGATCGGGCAGCGGCGACTCGGGTGATCACGCGGGTGGCACGCACGCGATACGCTGCCCGTCGCTCGGCGCGGGCGCCACGCCCGCCGCCGCACCCTTCACCAATGATCAGGCACGGACAGTGCCGACGGAGCGAGGAGCACCATGCAGCCCGGTTACCCCAACCCCGCGCAGCAGCCGCCGATCAACAACAACATGACGATGTCCATCGTCGCCATCTTCTTCTTCTGGCCGCTGGCCATCCCGGCGATCATCAACGCCTCCAAGGTCAACCCGGCGCTGCAGCAGGGCGACTACGCGGGCGCCCAGGCCGCGGCGGCCGAGTCGAAGAAGTGGTCCAAGTGGGCCCTCATCATCGGCATCGTCTGGCTCGTGATCGTCCTGCTGTGCTGCCTCGCGGGTGGTCTGGCCGGCCTCATGGGTTCCGACACCAGCAGCAGCAGCAGCTACTGACCATCAGCGACTGAGGAGCATCCCGACATGCAGCCCGGACACCCTGGTCAGGACCCGTACGGCCAGCAGCCCCCGCACGACCCGTACGGCCAGCCCACCTCGGGCCAGCCAGCCGGCCAACCGTACGGGCAGCCGCACGACCCGTACGCCCAGCCCCCGCAGGCGCCGTACGGGCAGCAGCCGCACGACCCGTACGCCCAGCCGCCGCAGGCCCCGTACGGCCAGCAGCCCACCTCGGGCCAGCCGTACGGGCAGCCGGTCTCCGGCGACCCCTACGGCCAGCCCGCCCCGGGCCAGCCCTACGGGACGCCGGGCCAGCCGTACGGGCAGCAGCCCCACCAGGATCCGTACGGCCAGCAGCCCTACGGCACGCAGGCCTACCCGAACGCGGGCTACCCGCAGCCGCAGGGCCAGCAGAACACGCTCGGCCTGGTCTCGATGATCCTGGGCATCGCCGCCATCCCGATGGTCTGCTGCTACCTCGGCATCCCGCTGGGCATCGCCGCGGCGGTCACCGGTTGGTTGGGCCGGCAGAAGGCCGCCCAGGGGCTGGCGAACAACGCCGGTCAGGCCCTCGCCGGTCTGATCTGCGGCGGCGTCGGGCTGGCGCTCGGGATCCTGCAGATCGTGCTGCTCGCGGTCGGCATGAGCATGCCGAACTCCTGATCCGACCTCAGGAAAGGGGCGTCCCGGTTCTCTCCGGGGCGCCCCTTTGTCGTTTGGTCAGGCGCGGGGCGCCGGCCGGGCCACGACCTTGGCGGCGGTGGCCCCCAGCAGCGCACCGACCGTGATCACCGCGGTGGAGACCGCGGCCACCTGCCAGGGCACCGGGCCGATCTCGGCCAGCCGGCCGCCGCCGAGCGGCCCGCCGGAGGCTGCGGCGGCGAGGCCGGCGAGCAGGCCGACCACCGGGCCGGCGAGCGCCGCCGGGCCGAGCAGAGCGGCCCAGTCGGGCGCCCCGCGCTCCTCCGCGTCGCGGAGCAGCCGCCGGGCGAGCAGCCAGCCCGCGGCCATCCCGGCGAGCACCGGCACCGCGAGCAGCGCCGCTCCGAACCCGTCGACCGGCCCGCTGGGCAGGCCGGCGAGCAGGGGTACGGCCGGCAGCGAGCCCACGGAGACCTCGCTGGTGCGTACCGCCGTGCCGGTGCCGACGGCGAAGCCGGGCCCGAGCAGGTAGGCGGTCGACCAGACCGTGGCGTTCGGCGCGTACGCGAGGCTGATCAGGGTGATGCCGGCCTGCCCGGCCACCCCCGTCCGGTACGCGCCGATCATGTCGGCCGCGTCGCCCCCGCCGGTCGCCACCGCCAGCCCGGCCGCGCCGGCCCCCGCACCGAGCAGCAGCAGCCCGGCGACCAGCCCGGTGCGCACCCCGTCGCGGAGCACCGCCGGTGCGCGCTCGGCGAGCAGACCGGCCACCCCCGTGGTGCGCAGTGCTCCGATCAGCGCGGCGAGCGCGCCGAAGATCGCGTGGGTTACCCCGGCGCGGACCGGGGATATCCGCAGGCCGTCCGTGCTCACCAGCACCGCGGCGAGGGCGCCGAGCAGCCCGTACCCGAGGCCGACCGCGACCGCGGCGGTGAGTGCCTGCCGCGGCGAGCGCCCGCCCCGCGCGCCCATGGCGCGGCTGGTGTGCACGCCGGCCCGGGTCAGCCGCCAGAGCGCGAGCCCGGAGAGCAGCAGCGGGACGAGGCCGAGCGGGCCGGCGGTGGTCTGCAACGGCACCCCGTGGCCGAGCAGCCAGCCGGCCAGCCCGGCCCGCAGCGCATTGACGACGGAGCCGGCGTCCTCGCTGAACTGGGCCAGCCCCAGCACCAGGGCGACCGGCAGGTACGACGTCAGCGCCGCCCAGCCGGCGGCGACCCCGGCGGCGACGACGAGCGGCGCCCGCCCCCGGGTCGGTTCCGGCCGGCGGGACGCGGGCACCCGGACGCCCGGCGCGGGCCGGGCGTCGTCCCGCCGGGCATCCCGGCGGGCGCCGGCCGGGCGGGCGTCGCCCCGGCGGGCATCGGCGCGGACGCCGGCGGCGGGACGGCGGGGCTGATCAGGGGTGACCGAGGACATCGGCTCTACTCTGGCACGCCGCACGGGCGTCGGCTGCCCGACCGCCCCACCTGGCCCCGGCGAGTTCCGTGATCCACCGGCTTCCGGACCCCGAACCGGTCTAGCCTCGGCGCAGGACGTGACTGTCGTCGCGGCACGAAGCGCTGGGAGGAAGCCGTGAACGCTCCGTACCCGCCGCCCCCACCTCCGCCAGCGGCCGGCAGGGACCGCACCACGCTGTGGGGCGTCCTCGGCATCGTCCTGGGTCTGATCTGCTGCGGCGTCCTGGGCATCGTCTTCGGCTACCTGTCGCTCCGCGACGCCAGGCGGTACGGCCAGTCGCCGGTGCTCGGCTACCTGGCGATCGCCTTCGGCGTGATCAACATCATCGGCACCGCGATCTGGCGGGCCAGCGGGACGTACCCGTTCTGGAAGAACGGCTGAGGGGGCCGACCATCCCCGGTCGGCCCCCTCGGTGTCTCACCCGTCCGCTCAGCGGCCGGCTCAAACGCCACTCGTTCGCTCAGCGGCCGGCTCAAACGCCACCCGTCCGCTCAGCGGCCGGACATGATCTCCCGCATCAGCTTGGCCGTCTCGGTCGGCGTCTTGCCGACCTTCACGCCGACGGCCTCCAGGGCCGCCTGCTTCGCCTCGGCGGTGCCCGCCGAGCCGGAGATGATCGCACCGGCGTGCCCCATGGTCTTGCCGGGGGGCGCGGTGAAGCCGGCGATGTAGCCGACCACCGGCTTGGTGACGTTGGCCTTGATGAACTCGGCGGCCCGCTCCTCGGCGTCGCCGCCGATCTCACCGATCATCACGATGGCGTCGGTCTCCGGGTCGGCCTCAAACGCGGCGAGGGCGTCGATGTGGGTGGTCCCGATGATCGGGTCACCGCCGATGCCGACGCAGGTCGAGAAGCCGATGTCGCGCAGCTCGTACATCATCTGGTAGGTCAGCGTGCCGCTCTTGCTGACCAGGCCGATCCGGCCGGAGCCGGTGATGTCGGCCGGGATGATGCCGGCGTTGGAGGCGCCCGGGGAGGCGATGCCGGGGCAGTTCGGGCCGATGATCCGGGTCTTGGCGCCCTTGCCCACGTTGTACGCCCAGAAGGCGGCCGTGTCGTGCACCGGGACGCCCTCGGTGATCACCACGGCCAGCGGGATCTCGGCGTCGATCGCCTCGACCACGGCGCCCTTGGTGAACTGCGGCGGCACGAAGATGACCGTGACGTCGGCCCCGGTCTCCTTCATCGCGTCCGCGACGGAGGCGAAGACCGGCAGCTCGGTGCCGTCGAAGTCGACCGTCTGGCCCGCCTTGCGCGGGTTGACGCCGCCGACCACGTTGGTGCCCGCGGCGAGCATCCGCCGGGTGTGCTTGGAACCCTCGGAACCGGTCATCCCCTGGACGATGACCTTCGAGTCCTTGGTCAGCCAGATAGCCATGATCAGACCCCCGCAGCTGCCAGCTCGGCGGCCCGCTCGGCCGCGCCGTCCATGGTGTCGACCCGCTGCACGAGCGGGTTGTTGGCCCCGTCGAGGATCGCCCGACCGGCCTCCGCGTTGTTGCCGTCGAGACGGACGACCAGCGGCTTGGTGACCTTCTCGCCCCGCTGCTCAAGCAGGGCCAGCGCCTGCACGATGCCGTTGGCGACCTCGTCGCAGGCGGTGATGCCGCCGAAGACGTTGACGAAGATGCTCTTCACCGACGGGTCGGAGAGCACGATCTCCAGGCCGTTGGCCATCACCGCGGCGCTCGCGCCACCGCCGATGTCGAGGAAGTTCGCCGGCTTGACGTTGCCGTGCCGCTCGCCCGCGTACGCGACCACGTCGAGCGTGGACATAACCAGACCCGCGCCGTTGCCGATGATGCCGACCTCGCCGTCGAGCTTGACGTAGTTGAGGTCCTTCTCCTTGGCGGCCTGCTCCAGCGGGTCCACCGCGGCCTGGTCGACCAGGGCCTCGTGGTCCGGGTGCCGGAACCCGGCGTTCTCGTCCAGGGTGACCTTGGCGTCGAGCAGCAGCAGCTTGCCCTCGCCCGTCTTGGCCAGCGGGTTCACCTCGACCAGCGTGGCGTCCTCGGCGACGAAGGCCTTCCACAGGTCCACCGCGACCTCGACGACCTGGTCGGCGACCTCGGCCGGGAAGCCGGCGGCGCTGACGATCTCGCGGGCCTTCGCCTCGTCCACGCCCTTGACGGCGTCGATCGGGGCCTTGACCACCTTGTCGGGGGCCTCCGCGGCGACCTGCTCGATGTCCATGCCGCCGGCGACGCTGGCGATGCAGAGGAAGGTGCGGTTCGCCCGGTCGAGCAGGTACGAGAAGTAGTACTCCTCGGCCACGTCCGCGGTCACCGTGATCATGATCTTGTGGACGGTGTGACCCTTGATGTCCATGCCGAGGATGTCGGTGGCGCGGGCCACCGTCTCCTCCGCGCCCTCGGCCAGCTTGACGCCGCCGGCCTTGCCTCGGCCGCCGACCTTCACCTGCGCCTTGACGACCACCCGACCGCCGAGGCGTTCGGCGATCGCGCGGGCCTCCTCCGGGGTAGTGGCGACGCCGCCGGCGAGCACGGGCAGCCCGTGCCGCTCGAACAGGTCCCGCCCCTGGTACTCGTACAGGTCCACTTGCGCGTCCCGTCCCGTCTCCGCGGCGCGCCGTCGCGCCGCCACCAGCGTTGTGGAAACTCCGTTGACGCCCGGCATCAGTTGAAACAGGCCGTCGGCCGCAGCCTAGCGAGATGGGCACCAGCGGCAACCGAGCGGGTGCGCGGTGTGCGGTAATGCACAGCGCGTCGCCCACGACTCGCCGGTACGCGGGCGCGGCCGGCAGCCGCCGCCAAGGATGTCCCCGGGGACGCGTAACCCGCTGGTGGAGGCGTCGTTGAGTCTGATGTCGGAGCGCTGATTCAGCGCGATGACGGGAGCGGCCGATGCCCTGTCGGTCGAGGGGTGGCGGCGGGGCATCGTGCATAGAAGGGCCGGGCGTGTGAGGGGTGCGTCCGGCCCTTCCCCCGTGCCCGGATCCGGCTGACTCTCACCGCCGTCGTCGGCACCTCTGGCCCGCACCGCCGTCCCGGCGATCCCGTCGCCGGCGACCCGGCCCTCGTCGCCGACCCCATGATCCACGGCAATACGCGACCTGGCGGGATCCGGGTCCTCGGAATACCGCCACATTCGCGACATGGTGCCGGTCACGGCGCCGGGCGGAGGCCCCGCAGGGAAGTCGGTCACCCCGGCGCTGCGGCTGCCGTCAGGCGACGGCCTGAGCGACGTTCTCCCGGACCCACCCGACGATCGACTGGGTGGTCGCGCCCGGGGTGAAGATCTTCGCCACGCCGAGCTGCTGCAGCTCGGGAATGTCGGCCTCCGGGATGATGCCGCCGCCGAAGACGACGATGTCGCGGGCGTCCCGCTCGGCGAGCAGCTCCAGCACCCGGCGGAAGAGCGTCATGTGCGCCCCGGAGAGCACGGAGAGGCCGACCGCGTCGGCGTCCTCCTGGATCGCGGTCTCCACGATCTGCTCCGGGGTCTGGTGCAGGCCGGTGTAGATGACCTCCATGCCGGCGTCGCGCAGGGCACGCGCGACGACCTTGGCGCCGCGGTCGTGGCCGTCGAGGCCCGGCTTCGCGACGACGACCCGGATACGAGAACTCATCAGCGCACACCTTTCACGGGCTCCGCGGCTATCACCTGAACGAACGGTAACCCGCCCGGGCGGGGGCGGGAAATCCGGGCCGCACCCCTACCGTCCGGTCGCCCCGACGGGAAGCCGGACGCCTCCGCCGAACGGTCACTCTGCGCGACGAACGGGCAGTAGCGGGGCTGGCCGTCCGGCGTCCTGAGCTATGACAATGATGGACGGAAAGGGACAGAAAGACGCGCCAATTCGGCGCTTCCGCTTGTGACCGGCGCGGCGGAGGGCTAACGTGTCCACGGTTGTCATCAGGTCCACGGACGGGTGACGACGCGGCCAACGGACGTTCGACCGAGCTGCAAGGAACGGCCGGAGGTCGCATCGGATCCCCGACAACGGAGGGTGTGCGTGCGCCAGCGCCTGTCGTCTGAGCCCGATAGATATCGCGGCCGCCGCCGCGTACCCACCCCCCCACGTAGCCGCTACGCGGCAGTCGTCACGACCGCATTCGTCGGCGCCGGCATCGTCGCGCTGGGCGCGAACGCGCTCCCCGATGCCAAGAGCGTGAGCCCGTCGGTCCTCGACGAGCTCAAGCAAGCCTCGATCACCAGCCAGGACGCGGCGGCCCGTGCCGACTCCGCCGACCGTGCCTCCCGGGACAACACCCGCGACGCCGAGGTCAACTCCAGCGAGCAGGACCCGTGGCTGCTGCCCCTGCAGGGCTACGACTTCAACTCCCCCTACGGCATGCGTTGGGGCAAGCTGCACACCGGCATCGACCTGGTCGCCGCCGAAGGCACCCCCTACGTCGCGATCCACTCGGGCACCGTCACCAAGGCCGGCTGGTTCGGCGGGTACGGCTACGCCGTGATCGTGCAGCACGCCGACGGCAGCGAGGCCATCTACGGCCACTCCTCCTCGGTGAACGTCCAGGACGGGCAGCAGGTCAAGGCGGGCGACCAGCTCGGCCTGGTCGGCAACACCGGCCACTCGTACGGCTCCCACCTGCACCTGGAGATCCATGTCAAGGGCGAGCCGCTGGACCCGGTGCCCTGGCTCCAGCAGCGCGGAGTGGACATCAAGCTCCAAGTCGAGGCATATTACAGCGAGGTAGCTGGCTCCTGACGCTCCGTATCGCCCGTTGACCGCCCGGATCACGCGATCCGGGCGGTTTTTCGTGGCCACAAGTCTGCTGGATCACATCCAGGACTGTGAGCGAGACCACGGCGGAACAAGATCAGGTATCGGGCAGAAGCGGTCACCCCGGCCCAATGCCGGACAGTTGCCCCGGCGACGGGCCGGCGGCCCCGGTACCGGTACCCGGCGCGGGCCCCGTCGACACCCAGGATGGGCAGGTCCCAGCCCCCTGAGTGTGAAGGTCAGCCGTGCAGGAAGACACCCCCACCCAGAACGAGAAGACCGTGGCCGCCCCCGGCCGGCACCGGCTGCGGCAGCGTCGCGGCGGGCGCGCCCTCGTCGTCGGCGCGGTCGCGCTGGTCGCCCTCGGCCTCGCCGGCGTCTCCACCGTCGCGTTCGGCCGGGACGACGCCCCCGCCCCCACCGCCGTCTCGCTGGACGCCCAGTCCCGGGCCGAGGCCGCCGACCGGGCTGACCGCTCCGCCCGCGAGTCCGCGACCCCGGCCAGCCCGTCCGCCACCCCGAGCCCGACCACGGTCAGCCCGACCACGGTCAGCCCGACCACAGTCAGCCCGACCGCCAGCCCGACGGCCACGCCGACCCGGAAGGCGACGCCGAAGCCCACGCCCAAGAAGACGACGAAGCCGAAGCCGTCCTGGGTCATCCCGATGGCCGGCGCCGAGATCACCTCCTGCTACGGGCAGCGGTGGGGCACCCTGCACGCCGGCATCGACTTCGCGATGCCCGCCGGCACGCCCATCCACGCCGCCGCCGCAGGCACCGTGGTCAAGGCCGGCGACGCCGGCGACGGGTACGGCAACTCGGTCTTCATCGACCACGGCAACGGCTACCTGACGCACTACGCCCACCAGAGCAGCCTCAAGGTCAGCGCCGGCGACAAGGTCAGCGCCGGCGAGGTGATCGGCTACGAAGGCTCCACCGGCGACTCCACCGGTCCGCACCTGCACTTCGAGGTGCACCAGGGTCAGATGTGGAGTCAGATCGACCCGGCGCCGTTCCTGCGCGCCAAGGGCATCGACGTCGCCTGCTGAGCCCACTCCCGCCGACGACACGCGAGAGCCCGGTCCGGCGGTTCGCCGGGCCGGGCCCCGCCGTCGCTCAGAGCTTGTCGATCGGCGCGTGCCGGAGCACCAGCCACATCGTCTGGTCGCCGAAGTCGATCTGCGCCCGGGCGCCCGGGCCGTGCCCCTCCACGGCGAGCACCCGGCCGAGGCCGTAGCGCTGGTGGTTGACCCGGTCCCCGGCCGCCACCTTCGGCCCCTGCGGCAGCTCGCTGGCGGTGGCCAGCCGACTGCCGTCCACCCCGAGCCGCTTCGCCAGCTGCGCCGCCTTCGGCGTACCCCCGATGAAGCCGCCCCGCGCGCCGGCCACGCGGTCCGCGCGGCCGCCCACGCCGCCGCCCCCGCCGGCCCACGAGGTGTACGACCCCTCGGTGCGCTCCCAGCGGACCAGCTCCGGCGGCAGCTCCTCCAGGAACCTCGACGGCGGGTTGTAGGCCGGCTGCCCCCAGGCCGAGCGGGTGACCGCCCGGGAGAGGTAGAGCCGCTGCCGGGCGCGGGTGATGCCCACGTACGCCAGCCGGCGCTCCTCCTCCAGTTCCCGGCTGTCGCCCAGCGAGCGCAGGTGCGGGAAGACGCCGTCCTCCAGACCGGTCAGGAAGACCACCGGGAACTCCAGGCCCTTGGCCGTGTGCAACGTCATCAGGGTGACCACGCCCTGGTGGTCCGGGTCGTCGGAGGGGATCTGGTCGGCGTCGGCGACCAGCGCCACCTGCTCCAGGAACCCGGCCACGGTGGCCCGCTCGCCGTCGGCGCCCAGCGCCTCGATCCGCTCGGTGTACTCCCGGGCGACGCTGACCAGTTCCTGGAGGTTGTCCACCCGGCCGGCGTCCTGCGGGTCGAGGCTCTCCTCCAGCTCGGTGAGGTAGCCCGAGCGGGTGAGCAGCGCCTCCAGCACCTCCTCCGGGGTGCCGGTCTCGGCCAGCTCACGGGCGCCGTCGAGCAGCGCGACGAACTCGGCGATGGCGTTGGCGGCCCGGGTGGAGATACCCGGGGCGTCCTTGGCCCGGCGCAGCGCCGCGCCGAAGGAGATCCGGTCCCGGCTGGAGAGCGCCTCGACGCACGCCTCGGCCCGGTCGCCGATGCCCCGGCGCGGGGTGTTGAGGACCCGGCGCAGGCTGACCGTGTCGTCGTCGTTGACCACCGCGCGCAGGTAGGCCAGCGCGTCGCGGACCTCCTTGCGCTCGTAGAAGCGCACCCCGCCGACGACCTTGTACGGCAGGCCGGCGCGGATGAACACCTCCTCGAAGACCCGGGACTGGGCGTTGGTGCGGTAGAAGACGGCGACGTCGCCGGGGCGGGTGTCGCCGGCGTCGACCAGCCGATCGATCTCCCGGCCCACCCAGTCCGCCTCGGCGTGCTCGGTGTCAGCGACGTAGCCGACGATCTGCTCGCCGGCCCCGGCGTCGCTCCACAGCCGCTTGGGCTTGCGGGAGGTGTTCCGGTCGATCACGGCGTTGGCGGCGTTGAGGATGGTCTGAGTGGAGCGGTAGTTCTGCTCCAGCAGGATCGTCCGGGCGTCGGTGAAGTCCCGCTCGAACTCCAGGATGTTGCGGATCGTCGCGCCGCGGAACGCGTAGATCGACTGGTCGGCGTCGCCCACCACGCAGAGTTCGGCCGGCTCGATCCCCTCGGTGCCGGAGACCAGCTCCTTGATCAGCACGTACTGCGCGTGGTTGGTGTCCTGGTACTCGTCGACCAGCACGTGCCGGAACCGGCGGCGATAGCTCTCGGCGACGTGCGGGTGCGACTGGAGCAGGTGCACCGTTGTCATGATCAGGTCGTCGAAGTCCAGCGCGTGCGCCTCGCGCAGCCGGCGCTGGTAGAGCGTGTACGCCTCGGCGAGCGCCCGCTCGTTGGGGCCCTTGGCCCGGGCGGCGAACTCCTCCGGGTCGACCAGCTCGTTCTTGAGGTTGGAGACCTGGGCGGCCAACCCGCGCGCCGGGTAGCGCTTCGGGTCGAGGTCGAGCTCGCGGGTGACCAGCTGCATCAGCCGGCGCGAGTCGTCGGCGTCGTAGATCGAGAAGGTGGACTTGAGCCCGGCGTGCTCGTGCTCGGCGCGCAGGATCCGCACGCAGGCGGAGTGGAAGGTCGACACCCACATCAGCCGGGCGCGCGGGCCGACCAGGTGGGCCACCCGCTCCTTCATCTCGCCGGCTGCCTTGTTGGTGAAGGTGATCGCGATGATCTCGCCGGGGTGCACGTCCCGCGCGGCGAGCAGGTACGCGATCCGGTGCGTGAGCACCCGGGTCTTGCCGGAGCCGGCGCCGGCCACGATCAGCAGCGGCGAGCCGGCGTGGGTCACCGCGTCCCGCTGGGGGCCGTTCAGCCCCTCGACCAGGGCCTGCGGATCGAGGTGCACGGCGGTGGGCCCGGGCCGGCGCGGCAGGGTGCGGGCAGGCTCGGGCGCGGGCGGGGACGCGGGGATGTCGAAGAGAGGATGCATCGCACGGGAAGTCTATGCTGCCGGCCGGACACTTCCCGTCCGCGCACGCCCCGGCGCGGTGTACCTGGGCGCCGGCACGCCGGCGGCCCGGGCCCGGCCGACGGGATCACCCGGCTCGGCCGACGGGATGTCGCACGGCCCCGGCGTCGGGGGCCGCGCGGCATTCCCATCTGTTGGCGGAATCCTTGCGCGGCCGCCCCCGCGGTCGGCATACTCGACTCCGTGTTCGGTCAGCGCTTCTACTTTTACTACGGCACCGGGAGTCCGGCAGCCGTGGGTCGCGCCTGATCAACCAGACCTACGAAAAGCCCCGGGCTCCTGGAGCCCGGGGCTTTCTGCGTTCCGGGATCCCGACGCCGGGCACGACGTCAGAGAGGTACGACCGATGATGACAGACGTGGCGGAACAGAGCGGCAACACGGCGCGCCCGCAGGCGGGCCAGACCGGCCGGAACGCGGCACCCGGGTTCGGCACCGACGAGCCGGCGGCGGCGGCCCGGATCGCGGCCATCCGGGAGCGCATCGACGAGATCGACCGGACGCTGATCGGGCTCTGGCAGGAGCGGGCCGAGCTCTCCCAGCAGGTCGGCGCCACCCGGATGGCCTCGGGCGGCACCCGGCTGGTGCTGTCCCGGGAGCGGGAGATCCTGGAGCGGTTCCGGCAGGCGCTCGGCGCGGACGGCACCCAGCTGGCCCTGCTCCTGCTCCGCGCCGGCCGCGGGCCGCTGTGACGGGTGCGGTCGGCCCGGGAGCCGGGCGGGACGCCCGGCCTGCCGTCGTGCGGCGTACCCCCTCGAAGCCCTGACCGGCGCACGGCCCGGACCGGGTCGGGCCCGGATACGACGAACCGCCTGCCGGCGTCACGCGGACGCCGGCAGGCGGTTCGGACCGGTCACACCTCGTGGGTGGCGACGATCTCCCGCTTCTCCGCGAAGTGGCAGGCGCTCGGGTGGTCCGAGCCCCGCCGGATCTGCAGCAGCGGCGGCTGCTCGGCGCAGATGGCCTGCGCCTTCCAGCACCGGGTGCGGAACCGGCAGCCCGAGGGGGGCTTCACCGGGGACGGGACGTCACCGGTGAGCCGGATGATCGCCTTGTTGTCCCGCAGCGTGGGGTCCGGCACCGGCACCGCCGAGAGCAGCGCCTGGGTGTACGGGTGGGTCGGCCGCTCGTAGATCTCGTCCTCGGTGCCGACCTCCACCATCTTGCCCAGGTACATCACCGCAACCCGGTCGGAGAGGTGACGCACGACCGACAGGTCGTGGGCGATGAAGACGTACGACAGGCCGAACTCGTTCTGGAGCTTCTCCAGCAGGTTCATCACCTGCGCCTGGATCGAGACGTCCAGGGCCGAGACGGGCTCGTCGCAGATGATGATCTCCGGCCGCAGGGCGAGCGCCCGGGCGATGCCGATGCGCTGCCGCTGGCCGCCGGAGAACTGGTGCGGATACCGGTTGATGTGCTCCGGGTTGAGGCCGACCAGGTCGAGCAGTTCCTTGACCTTGCCCCGGCGGCTGCCCTTCGGCGCCACCTCCGAGTGGATCTCGAACGGCTCGCCGACCAGGTCACCGACCGTCATCCGCGGGTTCAGCGAGGTGTACGGGTCCTGCATGACCAGCTGGATCTGCCGGCGCAGCCGACGCAGCGCGCCGCCGGACAGCTTGGAGATGTCCTGACCCTTGTAGAACACGCTGCCGGCGGTCGGCTTCTCCAGGTTCATCAGCACCCGGCTCAGCGTCGACTTGCCACAGCCGGACTCGCCGACCACGCCCAGCGTCTCGCCGGCCCGCAGGTCGAAGGAGACGCCGTCGACGGCCTTGACGTGACCGATGGTCTTCTTGAACACGATCCCCCGGGTCACGGGGTAGTGCTTGACCAGGTCGCGTACCTCGAGGATGTTCTCAGACACGGTTCACCAGCTCCTCGGCGAAGTGGCAGGCGCTGGCCCGACCGGCGCCGATCTGCAGCAACGGGGGGAGCTTCTCGCGGCACACCGGCTGCGCCATGGGGCAGCGCGGGTTGAACGGGCAGCCCGGCGGGATGTTCATCAGGTTCGGCGGAAGGCCCTTGATCGTCCGGAGCTGCTGGCCCTTCTCGTCCAGTCGGGGGATCGAGTCGAGCAGACCCAGGGTGTACGGGTGCCCCGGCTTGGCGTACAGGTCGTACACGTCGGCTTCCTCGACGATCCGGCCGGCGTACATGACCGCGATCCGGTCCGCGACGTCGGCGACCACGCCGAGGTCGTGGGTGATCAGGATCATGCCCATCCGCCGCTCCCGCTGGAGCTCGCCAAGCAGGTCCATGATCTGGGCCTGCACGGTCACGTCCAGCGCGGTGGTCGGCTCGTCCGCGATCAGCACCTCCGGGTCGAGCGCCAGCGACATCGCGATCATCGCGCGCTGCCGCATACCGCCGGAGAACTGGTGCGGGTAGTTGCTGAACCGGCCCTTGGCATTCGGGATCTTGACCTGGTCGAGCATCTCGATCGCGCGCTTCTTGGCGTCCGCGCGGCTCAGGCCGCGACGGATGCGGAACTGCTCGGCGATCTGGAACCCGACGGTGAAGACGGGGTTCAGCGCGGAGAGCGAGTCCTGGAAGATCATCGCGATGCCCTCGCCGCGGATGCGGCGGCGCGCCTCGGCGGACATCTTGAGCATGTCCCTGCCGTGGAAGCGGACCTGACCGCCGGTGACGTAGCCGGGCGGCATGTCCAGGATGCCCATGATGGTCTGCGCTGTGACGCTCTTGCCGGAGCCGGACTCGCCGAGCACGGCGAGGGTCTCCCCCGCGTCGACGTGGTAGGTGACTCCGTTGATGACCTTGGCGACGCCGTCCCGGGTGCGGAACTCCACCCGCAGGTCGTCGACCTCGAGCAGGCGGCCGGAGGGGCGGCCGGATCCGTCGGCGCCCGGCGCGGTCTGCTCGGACACGAGAATGTGAGACAACTCAGTCTCCCCTAGCGGAGTTTCGGGTCGAGGGCCTCGCGGACAACCTCACCGAGCATGACGAAGCTCAGCACGGCGGTGACGAGGAACGCGGAGGGGAAGAAGAGCAGGTACGGCGACGGCCGCAGGTACTGCTGCGCTTCGTTGATCATGATTCCCCAGGAGACCACCGGGTGCTTCAGGCCGATACCCAGGAAGGAGAGCGTGGCCTCGGCGCCGATGAACGAGCCGACCATGATCGTCCCGTACACGAGCAGCGGCGCCAGGCAGTTCGGCAGCAGGTGCTTGAGGATGATCCGGCCGGTGCTGGCGCCCATGGCCCGCGCGGCGACGATGTAGTCGGCCTCCTTGGTGGCCAGCACCGAGGAGCGCATCAGCCGCATGACCACCGGCCAGCCCAGCAGGACGAGGGACCCGATGACCAGGCCCTTGATCTGCCATTCGCTGTTGTCGGTGCCGGCACCGTTGAAGGTGGTCAGGATGACGATGGCGCCGAGCACGAACGGCAGGCCGAAGAAGATGTCGGCGACCCGGGAGAGCACGGCGTCAACCCAGCCGCCCCGGTAGCCGGCGATGATGCCCATGGTCCCGCCGATCAGCATGGTGCCCATCACCGAGAGCAGCGACACCACGATCGACGCGTTGGCGCCGTAGATCGTCCGGGCGAAGACGTCCCGGCCCTGCACGTCGTAGCCGAACCAGGCGTCGCCCGAGGGCTCCACCCGGCTGCGGGCCAGCACGCCGTTCTCGGGATCGCCCGAGGTGAACAGCGACGGGAAGACCGACATCAGCACGAAGAGCACGATCAAGGTGGCGGAGACCCAGAACAGCGGCTTGCGCCGCAGGTCCTGCCAGGCGTCGCCGAGCAGGCCGCGGGGCTTCTCGTTGCGGGCGTTCTCCGGCTGGCCCGGGGTCGCCGGCACCATCTGGGTCGGCTGCTCGTGTCGAGGGGTACTGACGATGGAAGCGGCGCTCGGGTCACTCATAGCGAATCCTCGGGTCCAGGGCGGCGTAGAGCAGGTCCACCAGCAGGTTCATCAGGAGATAGACGAGCACCAGTACCACCACGATGGAGACAACCGTAGCGCTCTCCTTGGTGACGATCGCCCGGAGGACCTGGCGGCCGATCCCGTTGATGCTGAAGATGCCCTCGGTGATGATCGCGCCACCCATCAGGGCGCCGAGGTCGGTGCCGAGCAGCGTCACCACCGGGATCAGGGAGTTGCGCAGCAGGTGGACGCCGACCACCCGGCGCATGGGCAGACCCTTGGCGATGGCGGTCCGCACGTAGTCGGCGCGGCGGTTCTCCGCGATGCTGGTGCGCGCCACCCGGGCGATGTACGCCATCGACGCGCTGCCGAGCACGAAGCCTGGGAGGATCAGTTCGGTGAAGCGCATCTCGGGCGACACCGTCGGGTGGACGATCTCCCACTGGACGCCGAAGAGCCACTGGAGCACGAAGCCGACGACGAAGACCGGCAGCGCGATGAGGAAGAGCGTCGAGACCAGGACCAGGTTGTCCAGGAAGCCGTTACGCCGGAGACCGCTCAGCACACCGGCGGTGAGACCGATGACCGCCTCGATGAGCAGGGCGACCGCGGCCAGCTTCAGAGTGTTGGGGTACGACGTCGCGATGATGTCGTTGACCGAGCGCCCGGACCAGGTCGAGCCGAAGTCCCCGTGGAAGAGGTCGTTCATGTAGATGGCGTACTGCACGAAAAACGGCTCGTTGAGATGGTATTTCTCAGTCATCATGGCGACGTAGTTATCCGGGCAGCCCCGATCACCGCACTTGCCGGCGAACGGATCACCGGGTACCGCCCAGACGAGCGCGTAGATCATTAACGTCGTACCGATGAACACCGGGACGAGTTGGAGCAGCCGTCTCAACAGATAACGGCCCATGGGGTGGTCCTCCAGACAGGGGGCGCGTCGGCGGCCGACACGTGGTGACAACGTTGCGAGGGAATGTTGTACACCCCCTCGCGGAACGGCCCAAGGTCGGGCTCACCGGTAGGCGAGCCCGACCCGGGGTCAGACCGTTCGGATCAGAGCTCGACCGAGGTGATGTCGAGCTCGCCGACGTTATTCAGCTCCATCTTCTTGATCTTCTGCGAGTGGCCGGACTGCTGGCCACCGAAGTAGATCGGCATCGTCGGGACGTCGGCGTCGATCTTCTCGACCGCCTTCGCGTACAGCTCGTGCGAGGCCTCGAGGCTCGGGGCGGCGGCGGCCTGCTTGGCCAGGGCGTCGACCTCGGGGTTGCTGTACAGACCGTCGTTCGAGGAACCGCCGGTCACGTAGAGCGGGTTGATCCAGTTCTCGACGTCCGGGTAGTCCTGCTGCCAGCCGGCGCGGTAGGCGCCGTCCATCTTGTGGGCGTTGATGTTCTGGCGGAAGACCGCGAAGGTCGGCACGCCGACGGCGACGGCCTCGATGCCCAGGTTGGTCTTGACCTGCTGCGCGACGGCCTCCATCCACTCCTTGTGGCTGGCGTCGGCGTTGTAGTACATCTTCATCTGGCCCTTGAAGCCGCCGGACTTGGCGTACAGCGCCTTGGCCTGCTCCAGGTTATACGTGCAAGCGGTGCAGTTGCCCGCCTTGGCGCCCGGGGTCAGCGGGTTGGCCCAGCTGTCGGCCGGCTTGCGGTTGCCGAAGAAGATCTTGTCGCTGATCTGCTGGCGGTCGATCGACATCGAGATCGCCCTACGCAGGTCCGCGTTCTTGAAGCGGGCGTCGTAGATCGGGAAGGCGATGATGCCGGTCACCGGGGTGGTGGAGGAGATGGCCCGGTCGCCCAGGTCGTTCTTCCAGTTGTCACCCGCGAGCGAGGAGACCGGGACCTGCTGCATGAAGTCCAGGTTGCCGGAGACCAGGTCGCTGTAGGCCCCCGTGTCGTCCTGGTAGATCTTGACGGTGACGTCCTTGATCTTCATCTGGTCGCGCAGGGAGTAGTCGTCGAACCGCGTCAGCTTGATCGCGACGTTGTTCTCCCAGGACACGAACTTGACCGGGCCGTTACCGATCGGCTTCTTGCCGAAGTCCTCCGCCTTGCCGGCGAAGAAGGCGTCCGGCAGCGGCATGAAGGTGCTGTAGCCGAGCTTGGTCGGGAACACGGCGGTCGGCGCGGCGAGCGTGACCTCGAAGTTCCAGTCGTCGACCACCTTCAGGCCGGTCATCTCCTTCTTGGCCGGCTCCGGGGCCTTCTTCGGGCCCTCGCCGTCCGGGTCGGAGGTGTTGACGTCCTCGAAGCCGGCGATGTCGGCGAAGAAGCTGGAGTTCTGCGCGCCGTTCGGCGAGTAGGCACCCCAGTTCCAGGCGTCCACGAAGTTCTTGGCCTTGACGACGGTGCCGTCGTGGAACTTCGTGTTCTGCTTGATCTTGATCTTGTAGAGCTTGGAGTCGGCCGTCTCGATCGACTCGGCCAGCGCGTTCTGCGGCGCGCCACCGTTGTTCGGGTACTCGACCAGGCCGGTGAACATCCAGTCGATGATCTGGCCGCCACCGGTCTCGGTGGTGTTCGCCGGAACCAGGGGGTTCTCCGGCTCCGTGCCGTCGACGACGATGCTGCCGTCAGCGCTCTTGACGGCGCCGCTGCCGTCGTCGTCGTTGGTGGAGCAGCCGGACGCGATGAGCGCGAACGCCGCGCCCACGGCGATGGCGCCGCTCGCCCGCTTCGAGACTCTCATTCCGAGGGGCCTCCTCTTTCTAACCTGGTTCGTCGTGGGTTTCACGCACGCATGGGGGGTGACGCCGCCAGTGACCCCGTGGCGCAGGTCGCCGGTACTACCGCAGAGAAATCGGGACACCCCAGGGGGACCGATCCGCCGGGCCACCGCACCTCTCGCGCTCGACACCGCGCAGGCTCGACGGCCACGAACCGCGTTGGAGGGCGGTGCCATGGTCAACGGGACGTACGGGGTGCCTCACGCCAGGGGTGAGGTGCTGCCACTGTGACACCCACCGGCCCATTACGTGAAGGTGCCGTTATCAAGCCGTTAGTTGCCCGCCACGTTGCCGATACCTGAGAGAAGATCATGAAGTGCCCTGGTCGTACCGCTCTGACCAGGTAAGACATCAAGGCATCGCATCGCCGCGCCACCCGTAGGCTGAGGACTTGTGAGCTTCCCCGCCTCCGCTCCAGCGCTCTCCGACGTCCACCGGGCGCTGGCCGTTTTCGCCCATCCGGATGATGTCGACTTCGGCTGCGCGGGCACGATAGCAGGCTGGGTGGAGGAGGGTGTGGAGGTCGCATACCTGATCGTCACCCGCGGCGACGCCGGCGGCTTCGACGACACCGCGCGCCACCGGATGCCCCTGGTACGCGAGGCCGAGCAGCGTGCCGCGGCGGCCGCCGTCGGGGTGACCCGGGTCGACTTCCTCGACGGGTACGCCGACGGCACCGTCGCGCCGACGCTCGACCTGCGCCGGGACGTCACCGCGGCCATCCGGCGATTCCGCCCCGACCGGGTGCTGACCAACTCGCCGCTGCGCCGGTGGGAGCATCTCTCCGGGCCGAGCCACCCCGACCACCTCGCCGTGGGCGAGGCCACCACCTGCGCCGTCTACCCGGACTCCCGCAACCCCTTCGCCCACCCCGAACTGCTCGCCGAGGGCCTCGAGCCGTGGGTGGTCCGGGAGATCTGGTACGCGGGCGGCCCCGCCCCGGACCACGCCGTCGACGTCACCGACCACGTCGATCGCAAGATCGCCGCGATGCGGGCGCACTCCTCGCAGACCGGTCGCCTGGACGTGGAGACCTGGGTACGCGACCGGCTCACCACGGTCGCCGACAACGCCGGGCTGCCGTCGGGCCGGCTGGCCGAGGCGTTCACCGTGCTACGCACCGAGTAGCACCCGCCGGCGCGCGGATCGAGCCAGCGGCCCGCCGGTCCCCCGAATCTGCCGCCCTTCAGACCAGCCGGCGATCCGCCGCCCAGCGGGACAGCTCGTACCGGTTGGACATCTGGAGCTTGCGCAGCACGTTGGACACGTGCGTCTCGACCGTCTTTATCGAGATGAACAGCTCCTTGGCGATCTCCTTGTACGCGTACCCCCGGGCGAGCAGGCGCAGCACCTCCCGCTCCCGGTTGGTGAGCTGGTCCAGCTCGGGATCGGCGACCGGAGCGTCCGGCCGGGCCGCGAAGGCGTCCAGCACGAACCCGGCCAACCGGGGGCTGAACACGGCGTCGCCGTCGGCCACCCGGCGGATCGCGGCGGTCAGCTCCTCCGGCGAGATGGTCTTGGTGACGTAGCCCCGGGCGCCGGCCCGGATCAGCCCGATCACGTCCTCGGCGGCGTCCGACACGCTCAGCGCCAGGAACCTGACCTGCGGGTGGGTACGCCGCATCGCGTCCAGCACCGCCCGGCCGCCCCCGTCGGGCATGTGCACGTCGAGCAGCACCACGTCGGGCTGGGCCGCGGCGATCCGGGTGACCGCCTCGGCCACCGTGCTCGCCTCCCCGACCACCTCGACGTGCGCGCCCAGCTCGGCCCGTACGCCCGCCCGGAACATGGCGTGGTCGTCGACGAGGAAGACCCGGAGCCGCTCCACCCGGGCATCCGCGCCCTCGGCCGGTTCCATCGACTGCTCCGCCATGGTCATCTGTCCCTCTCCGCCGTGGAGCCGTTACCGGTGATCGGCAGGATCAACCGGACCTCGGTTCCCTCTCCCGGCCCGGACCGGATCTCCGCCCGGCCGCCGTGCCGCTTCATCCGCCCGACGATCGATCCTCGTACGCCGTGCCGGTGATCCTCCACCGTATCCGGGTCGAAGCCCTTACCCCGATCCCGCACGAAGGCACTCACCTGCTCCGGCTCGACCTCGGCGTAGAGGGACACGGTCTGCACCCCGGCGTGCCGGGCCGCGTTGACCAGCGCTTCCCGGGCCGCGGCGACCAGCGCGCCGACCCGCTCGTCGGTCTCCCGGTCGCCCACCACCACCGTTTCGACGGTGATCGCGAAGGTGTCCTCCACCTCGGCGGCGGCCTGCTCCAGCGCGGCGGCGAAGCGTTCGGTGGGCGAGCCGGTGGGCTTGTAGAGCCAGTTACGCAGGGAGCGCTCCTGGCCCCGGGCCAGCCGCTGCACCGCCTTGACGTCGGTGGCGTTGCGCTGGATCAGGGCGAGGGTGTGCAGCACCTGGTCGTGGACCATGGCGGCCAGCTCGGCGCGCTCCTGCTCGCGTATGCGCCCCTCCCGCTCCGAGCGGAGCTGGTTGTACGTCCGCCACAGCACCGGGGCCGTCACCACGCCGACGCCGGCCAGCCCGACCAGCGCGAAGATCACGCCGTTGACCACCGCGTCGAAGTTCTGCGCCGGGGAGTAGACCGCCGCCACGCCGATGATGCCGACCGCGACCAGCACCCCGCCGCCGACGAAGCGGAGCACGAAGGCCCGCCGGTCGCTCTCCTCGACCACCGCGCCGAGCCAGGGCACCGGCATCGACTCGCCCCACTGGCGGCGGCGTTCCGGCGCGGACTGGTGCCAGATCACGCCGGCGCCCACCGCGATGATCGCAACCAGCCAGCCGGCGGTGCCCGTCGCGCCCACCGAGTCGAAGACCATCACCTGAACCAACAGCACGCCGAGCCCGATCAGCACGAACGGCAGCAGTTGGGAGAGGTCCCGCCGGGGCGGGGCGGTGGTGTCGCCGGGGCGCAGCGGGACCACCGCCCAGAAGGCGGCGTAGAGCAGCAGCCCCAGGCCGCTGAGGCCGAGCAGGACCATGAAGGCGACCCGTACCCGCAGCACCGGGATGCCGAGGTGGTCGGCGATACCGGCGGCCACGCCGGCGGCCAGCCGGTGCTCGGGTGCCCGGTAGAGGCGGGGCGGCTGGGTCGTCGCGGTGCTGATCTGAGGCTCCCCTGGTCAGGGCCGGTGCGGCGCGGGACGCCGGACGGTTCCGGCTGCGGCTCCGATCGTCACACGGGGCGACGCCCACCGGCCACGGGGACGCCCCGGACATTCGCGCCCCCGGGATCTCAGGGTGGGGTCAGGGTCGGGTCCGGAGGACGCTCAGGCGTCCGGCACAGCAGGATCGGAGCATGACCGAGGAAGCTGCCCCGCCGCCCCGCCCGTGGGCGACCGAGCCGGAGAGTCCGCAGCCCACCACCGCAGGCCCGGGCGCGCCGGGCCCGTGGGCGTCGAACCACGGCGGCGACCACACGCCGCCACCACCCGGGGGGTACGCTCCGCCGCCCTCCGGCGGCGCCGGCTTCACCTCGCGGTACGGGCTGGTCCGGCCGCGTGAGGGCCGCTACCTGGCTGGCGTCTGCGCGGCGATCGGCCGGGCCACCAACACCGACCCGGTGCTCTGGCGGGTGGTCCTCGCTGTGCTCGGCTTCTTCGGCGGCGTCGGCATCCTGCTCTACGTCGCGGCCCTGCTGGTCATCCCCGGCGAGGGCGACAGCGCCTCCCCGGTGGAGTCGATGCTCGGCCGGGGCCGGTCCAGCATGTCGCCGGTCACCGTCATCGTGTTGAGCATCCTGGTCGCGGTGATCTTCGGCTACATCGTCACCGACTCGTTCCGGGCCGTGCTGCTCGGCGCGGCGGCCCTCATCGGCGGCGCGCTGCTGCTCAACCGGGACGGCCGCACCCCGCCCGCCGGCGTCCCCGCCGGCCCACCGGCCCCGGCCACCGCGCCACCCGGCCCGGTGCCGCCGGTCAGCTACCCCGCGCCGGGCCTCTTCACCCCGGGGCAGCCGGTCCCGACCGGCCCACTCGCGCCGGCAGCGCCGCTGCCGGTGACCGTGCCGGCGGAGCGCGCCGCCGAGCTGTCCGCCTGGTCGCCCGCGCCACCCGGCGCCGAGCGGGGCGCGGAGACCGCGGCCTGGCCGGCCACGCCGGGGACCGCGGAGCCCGCGCCGGCCGCCTGGCCGTCCGGGTCACCGGCCGCCGAGCCGACCGCACCGGTTCCGGTGCCCCCGGTGGGGGCGGCCCTGCCGGCCGGCGGCTACCGCCCGCCGTTCGCGCCACGCGGCCCGTACGCCGGGCCACCCCTGCCGCCGCCGCCCCCGCCGCGGGTGAAGCCGCCGAAGCGGCCGCGCGAGCGGTCGGCGCTGGGCGCGGTCACCTTCTCGCTGATCTTCCTCGCCCTGGGCGTGGTGGCCATCCTGGACCTCCTGGACATCTTCCCGGTCGGCGCCGCGGCCTACTTCGCGGCGGCGCTGGCCACCATCGGTCTCGGGCTGCTGGTGGGCACCTGGTTCGGCCGGGCCCGCTGGCTGATCGCGCTGGGGCTGGTGACCGCGGCCGCGCTGGGCGTGGCCACCGTGACCGAGTCCTACGACCGGATCCGCGGCGTGGACGGGAACGTCACCTGGACCCCCACCGACCTCCACGGCCTGGCCACCCGGTACGAGAACAGCTTGGGCGACGCCACGCTGGACCTGCGCAGGCTCAACCTCGACAAGCGGACCACCGAGATCACCGTCGTGGTCAACTTCGGCAAGGCGACCATCGTGGTGCCGCCGAACGTGGACGTGACCACCGTGACCGACGTCAACGCCGGGGACGCCACGGTCTTCGGCCGGCGCTCGGGCGGGCTGGACGGCCGTTCCCAGGAAACCACCGACCTCGGCCTGGACGGGCCCGGCGGCGGCACGCTGCGCCTCAACGTCCACGTCAACGCCGGCAACCTGGAGGTGACCCGGTGAGGGTGCACCGCACGGATCTCGTCTCGCTCGCCTTCGGGCTGCTCTTCCTCGGGCTCTCCGTCTGGTGGCTGCTCGCCCAGATCCTCGGGCTCGCTCTGCCCCCGGTGGGCTGGTTCCTGGCCGGCGCACTGCTGGTCACAGGGCTGCTCGGCCTGATCGGCGCGCTGCGGTCGGGCCGGCACGACCGAAAGAAGCCGGCGGCCGCCGGGTCGGAGCAGACCGAGCCCGACCGCTCCGCCGCCAGCTGGCCGGGCCCGCCCGGTGGCCCGGTGGGCACCGCCGCCGACGGGTTCCCCGGGCCGGGTGACGCCCCGTTCGGGCACCGGGAGACGGCCGGGGTCCCGTTCGCCGAGCGGGAGACGCCCGAGGTCCGGTACACCGCCCCGCAGGACGAGGAGGCCACGCTTACCGGCCCGGAGGCGACCGACGCCCCGGCCGTCGAGCAGGAGACCGCGGAGGTCCGGCTCGCCGGACAGGAGACCGCGGAGGTCCGGCTCGCCGGTCCGGACGACGCCACGGCCCCGGTGTGGGGCCGGGACGGCACCAGCGACCGCTTTACCGGGTCGCAGACCCGGGCGATCGGCCCGGCCGGCGTGGCGGACGAGTGGCCCACGGCGGCGATCAGCGACCGACCCGCCGAGGCGGTCGAGGACCGGCCGGCCGACGCGCCGGACGGGTCGGCCCAGCCGTCGCCCGCCGCCCCGGTCACCGGCCCGCCCGCCGGGGAACGGCGGTCGCCCGACTGACCGCGGCGGTGCGGTCGCCGTCCACGGACTCGTATGCTGGCCGGTGGAGATCCCGCCTCCGCCGGCCGGCCCGTGCCGCCAGGCCTCGCCCACGGCCGAGCCGTCCGGTCACCGGTCCCGTCCGGGGCCGAGCGGACCAGGTCGCACGTGGCGGTCCCGCCGCGACAGCCCGTCTCTACCTCGTCAGGAGCCCGTCCGACATGACCCAGTCCCCCGCCGAGCGCACCCCCGGCCGGTCCGGTCCGGTCCGGATCGGCGAGCGCGCCGCCCGTACCCTCGTCACCGAGCTCGCCCGGCGTAACGACCCGAAGGCCGCTCTCCTGGTCGACGCGTCCCCCGAGTCCGCGGTGCTCGCCGCGGCGGTCGACGCGCTGCTGCCCGGCGACCGGCTCACCGTCGTCCCGGCCGAGACGGCCAGCGCCACCGCGCTGCGCGAGCACGTGACGGCCCAGGGCCGCTGGGTCGCCGACCGGGTACGCGTCCTCGACTCCCTCGCCGAGGCGGACGCCGCCGAGGTGGTCATCGCCGCCGAGCCGCTGACCGGCACTGCCGAACAGGCCCGGACGACCATCGACGGCCTGGCCAAGTATCTCAGCGAGGGCTCGGTGCTGAGCGTGGCCGCGCCGGTGTTCCGCACCGAGGGCGCCGCCGCCGAGCTGGACCGGCAGGGCGTGCTGCACGGGGTCGGCACCGACCTGGTGCTGCGCAACCAGCCGCCGGTGCGGGTGCACCGCCTGCGCTTCACCCCGGCCAGCGCCGCGCTCGCCGCCCGGCTGGCCCCGGCGCACCGCCCCTCCAGCGTGCCGCTGACCCGCGGCATGCACATCGACTCGAACGGCGTTGCGGCGGCCGGCATCGCCCTCGGCCTGGCCGCGGTGGCCCGGGTGGTGCGCCCGAAGTCCAAGCTCTGGCTGCTGCCGGCGTTGGCGGCCGGCCCGGTGGCCGCCTTCTTCCGAGACCCGGAGCGGGACGTCCCGGAGGACCCGTCGGCCGTGGTCGCGGCCGCTGACGGCCAGGTCCTCTCGGTGCAGCGGCTGCACGACGAGCGCTTCGGCGACGGCGAGTGGCTGCGCGTCGCGGTCTTCCTGTCGGTGCTGGACGTGCACGTCAACCGCGCACCGGTGCCCGGCAAGGTGGTCGACTACTTCGTCGCCGACGGCGGTTTCGTCAACGCGATGAAGCCGGACGCCGAGCACAACGTGGCCGCGTACACGGTGTTGGACACCGATCACGGCACGGTGGTGGTGGCGCAGCGCACCGGGCTGATCGCCCGGCGGATCGTGCAGCGGGCGCCGATCGGCGCGCTGCTGGCCCGGGGCGAGCGCTTCGGCCTGATCCGGTTCGGCTCGCGCACCGACGTCTACCTGCCTGCCGAGGCGGCGGAGCCGCTGGTGGGGCCGGGCGACAAGGTGGTCGGCGGGTCGACCGTCATCGCCCGCTGGCGCTGAGGAACGGCAGAGGGGGCGCCGCGGTCGCGGCGCCCCCTCTGCCTACGTACGGGCGGATCAGGCGGTGCGGCGCTGGTGCAACCAGAGCAGCGGGCCGCTGACCAGGTAGCCCACCACCACCAGGGCGAAGGTGAGCCGGATGTCGACCAACGCGCCGATCACCGGGGCCAGCCACAGCCACGGCGGCAGCTTGAGCAGCCGGGCGAGCTTCGCGTACGGGAAGCTGGAAACCATCGCGAAGGCCAGCAACGCCACCCCGGCGATCTGCACCACGGCGGGCAGCGGCAGGCCGATGGCGACCGTGAGGGCGAGCACCGCGGCCGCCATGGTCGTCGGCACCCCACAGAAGAACCGGCCGTCCTTCGGCGAGACGTTGAACCGGGCGAGCCGGATCGCGGCGCAGGCCGCGACGAGGGCCGCGGCCACCGCGGCGGCCGCGGTGGGGGCCGACCCGGCCAGCGAGGCGTAGACCACCACGGGGGCAGCCAGGCCGAACGAGCACATGTCGGCCAGCGAGTCCATCTGGGCGCCGAACGGGCTGGCCACGCCGAGCTTGCGGGCGAGCGCGCCGTCGAGGCCGTCGAAGGCGACGCAGGCGATCAGCAGGAGCGCGGCCACCCGGGCCTGGCCGGCCATGGCCACGAAGATGGCGTTGATGCCGATCACCAGGCTGGCCAGGGTGCAGGCGTTGACCAGCGCGAACTTCATCCGGCGCGACGCGGTGCGCTCGCCGGGGAGCAGCGGGATCGACATCGCGGGCGAGTCGTCGACCGGCGAGGTGGGGGCGAGGGCGGGGCTCACCGGCATGACCGCCTCGACCTCGGCGCGACCCAAGCGGTCGAGGCCATACCGGCGACGGGGCCGGTCGACGAGGCGCTCGGGGAGCACCAGGTCGGTGCCGATACGCGGGTCGCCGTCGCGGCGGCCCACCCGGACCAGCAGCACCTGGCGGGCGAACGTGCTGCTGCGGCGCAACGGGCCCGCCCAGCGACGCCCTGCGGGGCGCGGACTGTCAGTCGTACGACGCCGGCGCCATGGGGCTCTCGGCACGTTTCCTCCATCACCGGATCGGCTGACCGCCCACGGGGGCGGGTGTCCGGCTGTCTCGTTGCCGGACCGCTCTTGGCCCGGCAGCCCGTTCAAGCGGAGTACACCATTGCACAGGGAAGCGGTGATTGGCGATAGCTGTCGGCGGTACTTATATCTCCGTCAAGCCGCGCAAACCGCTGCCTTGTTCCCATCTCGGGCCTCATCGCCCGTTTCCTCCGCCAGCCCCACGTCCGACTGTACCGGAGCGCCCCACCCTCGGCCCGGTGAGCGGGTGCTATCGGCTCCGGCGTCCCGTTGCCAGCGCGGCGACCTCGGTCAGCGACAGCCTCTCCACCTGCACGGACGTGAACCAGCCGGCCTCGGCCGTCGACCCGCCGGCCAGCTCGGTCACCACCGGCTCGGTGGGCGCGGAGACCACCACCCGGTAGACCACCCGGACGGCGTGCCAGTCCAGCGGGCGCCCCTCCGGGCCGAGCGCGGCGGGGTTGTGCAGATTGTCGACCGTCACCAGGTCGACAACCGTCCCGAGCTGCCCGGACTCCTCCACCAGCTCGCGCAGGAGCCCGGCGGCCGGCTGCTCGCCGTGATCCGTGCCACCCCCGGGTAGGTGCCACCGGCCGGCACCCGGATAGCCGGGTGCGATCCGAGTCAGCAGGATCCGGCCCGCCGGGTCGGTGACCAGCCCGTACGCGGCGAAGCGCTGTCGCCGGTCGGCCGGCGGGGCGGCGGCCTGCCCGGCCGGCAGGACGCCCGGCAGGACGCCCGGCAGGTCGGCCGGCAAGGGCGTGACGGGAAGACCGAGCAGTTCGGCGGTGAACGGCATCAGCGGCACGGCCGCCGCCTCCTCCGGCGTGCACCAGGCCAGCTCGTCGCTGCCGCCGGCCGGCTCCGGGCGGAGCTCACCGCCGCGTGTCCGGACGTCGAAGATCAGCCGGTCGGTGTGCACGGCGACGCCGGTGGCAGGGAAGGTGGTGACGTCGGCCAGGGCGGCCCGCACCCCGGTCACCTCGACAACCAGCCCGGTCTCCTCGGCGAACTCGCGGACCACCGCGCGCGCCGGGTGCTCCGCATGCTCGACGCCGCCCCCCGGCAGCTGCCACACCCCCGGAAACGGGCAGGACGCCGCTCCCCGAGCCAGCAGCACCCGCCCGCCGGCCCCCCGCAGCACCCCGTACGCCCCCACCCTCCGCCGCCGCTGCAACCCCACCACTCCCCGCCGTCCGGCCGCCACCACGTCGATCATGACGTTAGCGGCAGCCGGGGCGCGGTATCAGGTGGTCGGCCCCGTGGTCGACGGCGGGGCTGCGCGGGAGGGGCGGGTGGGTCAGGTCAGGCGGGCGGCCTGGACGGCTTCGGCGGTGACCTCGGTGAGGCGGTCGGTGGGGAGTGCGCCCAGCTCCTCACGGGCGAACCAGCGGGCCTCGCAGGTCGAGCCGCCCACGTCGGCGACGGTGGGCGGGGCCGGCTTGTCGACCACCACCCGGTAGAAGGCGCGCACCCCGTGCCAGTCGATCGGGTAGCCCTCGGGGCCGAGCGAGGCGGCGTCCCGGTGGCTGGCCACGCCGAGCAACTCGACCAGGCGACCGGTCTGGCCGGTTTCCTCCACCAGTTCCCGGATCAGCGCGGCGCCGGGCTGCTCGCCGTAGTCCGTGCCGCCGCCGGGCAGATGCCAGCAGCCGGCCCCCGGGTACCCGTCGGAGACCCGGGTCAGCAGCACCCGGTCGTCGGGGTCGGTCACCACCGCGTAGGCGGCGAAGCGCTGCGCCCGGTGCAGGCCGTCCGGCCCGGGCACGGCGTAGAAGGAGGGGAACTCCGGCGGCTCGTCCGGGACGATGTCGGCGGAGGAGGCGGCCAGGCCGAGGGCGCGCGCGGTGAACGAGCGCAGCGGCAGCTCGCGGGCCTCTTCGAGGGTGTACCAGCGGGCCAGGTCGGTGGGGCGCTCGACCCGGTCGGTGAGCGTTCCGCCGCGCACCGAGACCCGGTAGAGCAGGCGGTCGGTGTGGATGGTGATGCCCCGCTCGGGCAGGGCCCGCATGTCGGCGAGGACGTCCTCCAGTGCGGAGACGGCGACCGAGAGCCCGGTCTCGGCGGCGGTCTCCCGGACGACGGTGTGCTTCGGGTCCTCGCCGTGGTCGACCGCCCCGCCGGGCAGGGACCACACTCCGGGGGTGCCGGAGCGCTCCGACGCGCGGACCAGCAACACCCGGTCGACTGAATCAGCACAGACTGCGTATGCCGCGATCCTGCGGAGCGGCTCCAGCAAGGTGGTCACGGAGCCAAATTCTCCCAGCCCACGGTTACCTGTATCGAAAAGAGTCAGATTCCTGACTCAGCGCTGGCAGGTCAGGGGCCGGTCAGGGTAAGGATCCGGGCGACCACCGAGGTCGCCCGACCGCCCCGCGCGGAACGTGGAGACATGACCTCGACGACCCCACCCCAGGCCCCGTACAAGCAGCTCCGCCGACCCACCACCGACCGGATGGTGGCCGGCGTCGCCAGCGGCCTCGGCCGCTACTTCGCCGTCGACCCCACCCTGGTCCGGGTGGTCTTCGCCGTGGCGACCCTGCTCACCGGCGGAATCGCCGCGCTGGCGTACCCGATCATGTGGTTCCTGATGCCGGAGGAGCCGGCGGGCGCGCCCGCCTGGCCGCACCCGGCGGGCGCCGCGCCCCAGGCCGGCCCGGCAACCACGCCGACCCCGGCGCCGCAGCCGGCCCCGTACCCGTGGCCGAGCGCGACCGCGCAGCCCGGCCAGCCCACCGAGTCGGTCCCGGCCCCGCGGCCGGAGCCGGAGCCCCGTCCGGCGCCTGCGCCGCCGACCGCGTGAGCCGCTCGGCTCACTCCCACTCGATGGTGCCCGGCGGCTTGCTGGTCACGTCCAGGACCACCCGGTTGACCTCGGCGACCTCGTTGGTGATCCGGGTGGAGATCCGGGCGACCACCTCGTAGGGCAACCGGGACCAGTCGGCGGTCATCGCGTCCTCGCTGGAGACCGGGCGCAGCACCACGGGATGCCCGTAGCTGCGCCCGTCACCCTGCACGCCGACGCTGCGCACGTCGGCCAGGAGCACCACCGGGAACTGCCAGACGCCCCGGTCCAGGCCGGCGGCGGACAACTCCTCCCGGGCGATCAGGTCGGCCTTGCGGAGCAGGTCCAGCCGCTCCCGGTCGACCGCGCCGATGATCCGGATGGCCAGGCCCGGGCCCGGGAACGGGTGCCGCCAGACCATCGCCTCGGGCAGGCCCAGCTGCAGGCCGAGCGCGCGGACCTCGTCCTTGAAGAGCGTGCGCAGCGGCTCTACCAGGGCGAACTTCAGGTCCTCCGGCAGGCCGCCGACGTTGTGGTGGCTCTTGATGTTGGCGGTGCCGGTGCCGCCACCGGACTCCACCACGTCCGGGTAGAGGGTGCCCTGCACCAGGAACTCGACGTCGCCGTGGGAGGCGACCTCCCGGGCGGCGGCCTCGAAGACGCGGATGAACTCCCGGCCGATGATCTTGCGCTTCTGCTCCGGGTCGGTGACCCCCGCCAGCGCGCCGAGGAACCGCTCCTGCGCGTCGACCACCTTCAGCCTGATGCCGGTGGCCGCGACGTAGTCCTTCTCCACCTGCTCGGCCTCACCGGCGCGCAGCAGGCCGTGGTCGACGAAGACGCAGGTGAGCTGGTCACCGACCGCCCGGTGCACCAGCGCGGCGGCGACCGCCGAGTCCACGCCGCCACTCAGGGCGCAGATGACCTCCTTGTCGCCGACCTGCTCGCGGATCCGGGCGACCTGCTCGTCGATGATGTTCTCGGGCGTCCAGGTCGGGGCGATGCCGGCGATGTCGTACAGGAAGCGGGTCAGCATCTCCTGGCCGTGCGCGGTGTGCCCGACCTCTGGGTGAAACTGCACGCCGGCCCGGCGGCCGACCACGTCCTCGAACGCGGCGACCGGCGCGCCCGCCGACTCGGCCGTCACCGTGAAGCCCTCGGGCGCCTCGGTCACGCAGTCGCCGTGGCTCATCCAGACCGGCAGGTCCGCCGGCAGGTCGCGGAGCAGCACGCCGGGGTCGAGGAGGCGGGGGCGCAGCGGGGTGCCGCCGTACTCCCGGTTACCGGTCCGCGCGACCGTGCCGCCGAGCGCCTGTGCCATCGCCTGGAAGCCGTAGCAGATGCCGAAGACCGGCACGCCGGAGTCGAACATCCCGGCGTCGATCTGCGGGGCGTCGGGCGCGTAGACGCTGGACGGGCCGCCGGACAGGATGATCGCGGCCGGGTCCTTCGCCAGCATCTCGGCGACCGGCATCGAATGCGGGACGATCTCCGAGTAGACCTTTGCCTCGCGCACCCGGCGCGCGATGAGCTGGGCGTACTGGGCTCCGAAGTCCACCACGAGGACGGGGCGAGGCGTGCTCATGTGCAGAAAGCCTACCCACAGTCACCCCGGCCCCGGGCAGGGGTCGGGTTCCGGGCGTGCCGCGTCACGTCGCGGCCGGCCAGCCGGCGGACCCCGGCGCCGTGCACCGCAGGCCCGCCGCGGTCCCCGGCGCTCCCGGTCGGGCGCTCAGCCGTGCAGCGCGCCGGGGGCGCCCGCCGGCACCGCCGGGTGGGCAGCCCCGGGTTGCCGTACACCCGGTGCCACGGGTCGACCACCCCGTCGAACCGCCGGCCGGCCTCCAGCACGCCGACGTGTAACCCTTCTCGGCCAGCCGGAGCGCGGTGACGCCGCCGCCGAAACCGGACCCGATGACGACCACGTCGTACCGCATGGACGCATCATTACCGCTGAGTAGCCATCGCGCCAGGGGCCGTTCACGCGCGATCATGCTCGCGTCAGCCGATCCGTCAGGTCCGGCCCGCAACGCGGAGCACCCGTCGGATCGTTGTCCTCAACGGGGGTGTCCTGCATGGCTCACGAGACAGGGGCGCGGCGCCCGCGCCGGGCGCTGCTGCTGGCCGCCCTCGCCGCGGTCGTCCTGGTCGTCGGGGGCACCCTGGTGGTCAGCCGGCTGGTCGCCGGCGAACGGCCGGAGCGCCGGCCGGGGGCGGCCACCGCCACCACCACCGCCACGGCCACGCCGAGCGCCGCTGCCGAGCCCAGCCCGACCACCCCGCCCGGGGCCGGCATCACCGGCCCACTCAACCTGCTGCTGGTCGGGGTGGACACCCGGGTCAGCGTCCCCGGCTGGGAGCCGCACGGCGACTCGGTGCTGGTGCTGCACGTGCCGGCGGGGCTGGACCGGGCGTACCTCTTCTCCCTCCCCCGCGACCTGCTGGTGGACATCCCGGCCTTCCCCAAGGCGAACTACCGGGGTGGGAAGACCAAGCTCACCCACGCGATGAGCTACGGCAGCCGGGTCCCGGGCAAGCCGAAGGAGCCCAGCGCCGCCCAGGGATACGAGCTGCTGCGCAGCACGGTCAGCGGCTACACCGGGCTGCGGATCGACGCCGGCGCCGTGATCACCTTCAACGGCTTCGACAAGCTGGTGGACACCCTGGGCGGGGTGGACATCTACGTCGACGAGCGGGTGGTCTCCCTGCACCGCAGGCCGGACGGCAAGCACCGCGACCCGGCGCCCTCCGGCGGCGGCTACGTCGGGCCGCAGATGGTCTACGAGAAGGGCGAGCGGCACCTCAACGGCTGGCAGGCACTGGACTACGCCCGGCAGCGCTACATCCCCGGCGGCGACTACGCCCGGCAGCGCCACCAGCAACAGCTGCTCCGGGCGCTGGCCACCAAGATCCTCGACGAGAACCTGGCCCGGCAGCCGGACCGGGTCCAGCAGGTGGTCGACGCGCTCGGCGACACCCTGATCTACGCCGGCGGCCCCCGCATCGTCGACCTCGCGTACGCCCTCGGCGGGCTGGGCGTCGACCGGTTCACCCTGGTCGCGCTCCCCGGCAGCGGGGTGGGCAAGGGCAGCGCATACAAGGGTGAGGAGCTCAAGGCGGTCGGCCGGGCCTTCCTCACCGCGCTCAAGGCCGGCGACGCCGAGACGTTCCTCGCCGCCCACCCCGAGCTGCGGGTGAAGAACTAGCGACGCCCCGGGGCCGGCGGCCGGTCGGTGCCGTGCAGCCAGGCGTCGAAGAGCTTGTCCAGCTGCTTGCCGGAGACCCGCTCGGCCAGCGCGACGAACTCGGCGGTGGTGGCGTTGCCGTTGCGCTTCTCCGCCGCCCAGGTCTTGAGGATCGTGAAGAACGCCGGGTCGCCGACCGCCACCCGCAGCGCGTGCACGGTCATCCCGCCCCGCTGGTAGACCGACTCGCTGAACAGGTTCTCCCGGCCCGGCTCGCCGGGCGGCGTCTGCCAGATGCGGCTGGACGAACCGGCGTACCGCTGGTCGAAGGCCGACTGGGCGGTGCCGTTGCCCCGGTGCTCGGCCCAGAGCCACTCGGCGTACGTGGCCAGCCCCTCGTTGAGCCAGATGTCCTGCCACCTCGCCACCGAGACGCTGTTGCCGAACCACTGGTGGGCCAGCTCGTGGGCGACCACACCGGTGTTCTCGCCGCCCCGGAAGAAGCCCGACCCGTAGACCGGGCGGCTCTGCGTCTCCAGCGCGTACCGGATCCGGTCGTCGGCGACCACCACCCCGCCGTACGCGGCGAACGGGTACGGCCCGAAGACGCTCTCCAGGTAGTCGGCGACCTCGGTGGTGCGGGCCATCGACGCGTCGGCGGCCCCCATGCCCAGCTTGGTGCTGACCGCGCTGAACACCGGCCGTCCCTTGTGCTCGCCGGTCTCGACCTGGTACTCCCCGATCACCACGGTGCTCAGGTAGCTGGCCATCGGGGCGGCCTCGGACCACTTCCAGGTGGTCCAGCCGCCCCGGTCCGACCGACCCTTCGGCACCCCGTTGCTGACCGCGGTCAGCCCCTTCGGGACGGTGATCTCGACGTCGTAGGTCGCCTTGTCCGAGGGGTGGTCGTTGACCGGGAACCAGGTGCTCGCCGACTCCGGCTGGCCGAGGGCGATCGCGCCGTCGGTCGTGTGCAGCCAGCCGCTCTCGCCGAGCACCTCGTTGCGCAGCGACTCCGGCTTCCCCTCGTAGCTGATCTCGGCGGTGAAACCGTTGCCGGAGGTGAGCCCGGCGGCCGGGGTGACGATCAGCTCGTCGGCCTCGCGCGCGTGGCGGGCCGGCGCGCCGTCCACGGTCACCTTCCGCACGGTCAGCCCGGCCAGGTCCAGGTGGAACGCGGACAGGTCGGTGGTGGCGGTGGCCTGCACGGTGGTGGTGCCGGTGAGCCGGTCGGTCGCCGGGTCGTAGCGGACCTTGACCGTGTACCGGCCGACGTCGTACCCGCCGTTGCCGTAGTTCGGGTAGTAGGCGTCGCCGACCCCGGCGGCGCCCGGCGCGAACTGCCGCACGGCCATCGGGGCCGACGCCGTGGCCGGCGTCCGCTCCGGCTCCGGGTCGGACCCGCAGCCGGCGAGCCCGAGGATCGCCACCGTCACCAGACCGACGCCCCGCCGCATCCGCGCCATGGCCACCCGCCACCTCCCGTGCCGTCCGCGGCAGCCTATCGACCGGCGATCACCGCCGGATCAGGGCAGGGCGGGGGCGACGCCGCCGGCCAGCCAGGCGTCGAGGAGCGGGCGCAGCGGGCGGCCGGCGACCTGCTCGGCGTACGCGACGAAGTCGGCGGTGGTCGCGATGCCGCCGCGCCGCTGCCCGGTCCAGCCCTCCAGAAGTCGGAAGAAGGTCTCGTCGCCGACGGTCCGGCGCAGCGCGTGCACCGCGAGGGCGCCCCGCTGGTAGACCCCGTCGCCGAACATCGCCGCCCGGCCGGGGTCCACCGCCGGCTGGGACCAGTCGGTGGCGGCGTACCGCAGCTCGAAGGCCCGCTGCGCGGTCCGGCCGCCGTCGTGCTCCGCCCAGAGCCATTCCGCGTACGTGGCGAAGCCCTCGTTGAGCCAGATGTCCTGCCATCTCGCCAGCGAGACGCTGTCGCCGAACCACTGGTGGGCCAGCTCGTGGGCCACCACGGACGGGTTCGGCCGGCCGCCCCGGAAGAAGCCCGGCCCGTAGACCGGGCGGGACTGGGTCTCCAGCGCGTACCCGATCCGGCTGTCGGTGACCGCGATGCCGCCGTATGAGTCGAACGGGTACGGCCCGAACCGGCTGGCGAGGAAGTCCGCGATCTCGCCGGTGCGGGCCAGCGAGGAGGCCTCCGGACCGGTCGCCGGCAGGTTGGCCGGCACCGCCGTGATCATCGGTTTGCCGGCGTGCGTGCCGGTCTCGACCCGGTAGTCGCCGATCACGAGGGTGGTCAGGTAGCTGGCCATCGGCGCCCGCTCGGCCCACCGCCAGGTGGTCCAGCCGCCGGCGCTGGTCCGCTCGCCCGGCACCCCGTTGCTCAGCGCGGCCAGCCCGTCGGGGACCGTCACCTCGATGTCGTAGGTGGCCTTGTCGGACGGGTGGTCGTTGACCGGGAACCAGGTGGCGGCCGACTCGGGCTGACCCAGCGCGATCGCGCCGTCGGCGGTGTGCAGGAAGCCGCCGTTGCCCAGCTCGCCGTCGGGGACGGCGGTCGGGACCCCGGCGTAGTCGACCTCGACGGTGAACCCGGCGCCGCGGGGCAGCCCGCGCGGCGGCGTGACCACCAGCTCGCCGCCGTCGCGGCGATGCCGGGCCGCCGCCCCGGAGACGGTCACCCGGGAGACGTCCAGCCCGATCAGGTCCAGGTTGAACCGCGAGAGCGCGGCGGTGGCGGTGGCGGTGACGGTCGCCCGGCCGGTCAGCCGGTCGGTCGCCGGGTCGTACCGCACCCGTAGTTGGTACCCGGAGACGTCGTAGCCGCCGTTGCCGCGACCCGGGACGTACGAGTCACCGGCGTCGGCGGCGCCGGGCCGGAACGCGCCCGGGTCGGCCCGGTGGGACGTGCACCCGGCGCCCACGACGGTCACCGCCGCCAGGGCGACGGCGACGGTGGACCTCAGCCGGGTACGACGCACCGGCCGAGCCTAATCGGCGCGACCGGTGCGTCGGGTGGTTTTGTCCGGGTCAGCGGTCCAGGACCAGGCCGACCTTCTGGAACTCCTTGAGGTCGCGGTAGCCGCACTTGGCCATCGCGCGGCGCAGCCCGCCGAAGAGGTTGAGCTGGCCGTCCGGCTCGTCGGCCGGGCCGAAGAGCAGCTGCTCCATCGAGCCGATCGGCTCACCGGCGACCTCGAACGCGCCGCGCGGCAGGGACGGGTGGCTGGCAGCCGAGTGCCACCAGGCGCCCCCGGCCGGCGCCTCCTCGCAGAGCGACAGCGGCTCGCCGAGCATCACCGCGTCCGCGCCGCACCCCAGCGCCTTGGCGATGTCGCCGGAGGTCTGGATGTCGCCGTCGGCGATCAGATGCACGTACCGGCCACCGGTCTCGTCCAGGTAGTCGCGGCGGGCCGCGGCGGCGTCGGCGATCGCGGTGGCCATCGGCACCCGGATGCCCAGCACCGACTCGGTGGTGGACCAGTCGTCGCCGCCGATGCCGACGATCACGCCGGCCGCGCCGGTGCGCATCAGGTGCAGCGCCGTCTTGTAGTCGGTGCAGCCGCCCACCACGACCGGCAGGTCGAGGTCTGCGATGAACTCCTTGAGGTTCAGCGGCTCGTCGGTGGTCGAGACGTGCTCGGCCGAGACGATCGTGCCCTGGATGACCAGGATGTCGACGCCGGCGTCGAGGATCACCGGGGCCAGCGCCAGGGTGTGCTGCGGGGAGACCCGGACGGCCACCGTGCCGCCACCGGCGCGCAGCTCGCGCACCCGCTCGGCGATCAGGTCGGGGCGGATCGGCTCGGAGTAGACCTCCTGGAGCCGCTTGGTCGTTCGGGCGTCCTCGCCGAGGCCGGCCAGCTCCTCCAGGATCTTGGTCGGGTTCTCGTACCGGGTCCACAGGCCCTCGACGTTGAGTACGCCGAGCCCGCCGAGCCCGCCGAGCCGCACGGCGGTGGCCGGGCTCATCGTCGCGTCCGACGGGTGCCCGACGCAGGGGATGCCGAACTGGTACGCGTCGAGCTGCCAGCCGGTGGAGACGTCGTCGACGTCCCGGGTCCGGCGGCTCGGCACGATGGCGATGTCGTCCAGGTGGTAACCGCGCTGCGCGGTCTTGCCCAGCCCGATCTCGACCACGTCACGCATGGGGACTCCAGTTGTCGCAGGGGATGGTCAGCGGGAGTGGTAGTTGGGCGCCTCGACGGTCATCTGAATGTCGTGCGGGTGACTCTCCTTGAGCCCGGCCGCAGTGATCCGGATGAGCTGGCCGCGGCGGTGCAGCTCGGGGATGCTCTCCGCGCCGACGTACCCCATCGCGGCGCGCAGCCCACCGGTGAGCTGGTGGGCGACCGCGGACAGCGGCCCGCGGTAGGGCACCTGACCCTCGACGCCCTCGGGGACGAGCTTGTCCTCGGCGAGCACGTCCTGCTGGAAGTAGCGGTCCTTGGAGTAGGACTTGCCCTGGCCGCGGGACTGCATCGCGCCGAGCGAGCCCATCCCCCGGTACGCCTTGTACTGCTTGCCGTTGATGAAGATCAACTCGCCGGGGCTCTCCTCGCAGCCGGCCAGCAGGCTGCCGAGCATCACCGTGTCGGCGCCGGCGACCAGCGCCTTGGCGATGTCGCCGGAATACTGGATGCCACCGTCGCCGATCACCGGGACGCCGGCGGGGCGCGCGGCCCGCGCGGCCTCCATGATCGCGGTGACCTGCGGTACGCCCACCCCGGCGACGATCCGGGTGGTGCAGATCGCGCCCGGGCCGACACCCACCTTGACGCCGTCCGCGCCCGCCTCGACCAGCGCCTTCGCCCCGGCGTACGTGGCGACGTTGCCGCCGACGATGTCGATGCGCACGTCCTTCTTGAGCTGGCGGACCATGTCCAGCACCGCCCGCTGGTGGCCGTGCGCGGTGTCCACGATCAGCACGTCGACGCCGGCGTCCACCAGCGTCCGGGCCCGCTTGTACGCGTCGTCGCCCACGCCGACCGCCGCGGCGACCCGCAGCCGCCCGGCGTCGTCCTTGGTGGCGTTCGGGTACTGCTCGCTCTTGGTGAAGTCCTTGACGGTGATCAGCCCGCGCAGCCGGCCCGAGCCGTCCACGATCGGCAGCTTCTCCACCTTGTGCCGGCGGAGCAGGTCGAGGGCCTCGTCCTTGCTCACCCCGACCGACGCGGTGACCAGCGGGGTACGCGTCATGATCTCGTGGACCCGGGTGGCCGGGTCGGAGACGAACCGCATGTCGCGGTTGGTGACGATGCCGACCAGCTGCCCGTCGCCGTCAACCACCGGCACGCCGGAGATGCGGTAGCGGCCGCAGAGCTCGTCGACCTCGCGAAGGGTGTCGTCCGGGCTGGCGGTGACCGGGTTGGTGATCATGCCGGACTCGGAGCGCTTGACCAGGTCGACCTGGAGCGCCTGGTCGTCCGCGGAGAGGTTGCGGTGCAGCACGCCGATGCCCCCCTGGCGGGCCATCGCGATCGCCATCCGCGCCTCGGTGACCGTGTCCATCGCGCTGGACAGCAGCGGCACGGTCAGCTCGACATTGCGGGTGAGCCGGGTACGGGTGTTGACCCGGCTGGGCACCACGTCCGACTCGCCCGGCTGGAGCAGCACGTCGTCGAAGGTCAGGCCGAGCGGCACCACCCGCGCCGAACCGGCCGGCAGCTCCGGGAGGTGACCACCCGGCTCGCCGCCGCCGGCGCCGCCAGGAAGATCAGTGCTGGGCGAATTCTCCACGATTGCTCTCCTGAGCTGCTCGGACGGGCTTCAGCGAGGTGGCGCGCGCGGGCACCGGCGCACGCCACGGTGACGGCGCGTCGTTTCATCGTACCCACTGAGCTGGGCCGTCCCCGGCGGTGCCGGCGCGGGTCGGCTGGGCCACCGGGGCGGCCGGGGGGACGCGTCCGGCGAGCGTTGGGACTACGGTGAGGGGGTGCACGACGAGCCCATCGACCCGTTCAACGGCGACCCGGCCGATCCGGCTGCTGGCCTGGACGATCCCGGTGAGGACGACGCGCTCGACCCGCTGACCGAGGTCGAGCGCCAGGACGTCCTGGAGGACCTGGCCGACCTGGAGATCTACCAGGCCCTGCTGGCGCCGATCGGGGTGCGCGGGCTGGTGATCGAATGCGAGGACTGTCGCGAGCCGCACTACTTCGACTGGGACCTGCTCCGGGGCAACCTGCGCCACCTGCTCAGCTCCGGCCGCCCCCGGGTGCACGAGCCGGCCTACGACCCCGACCCGGACCACTACGTCACCTGGGACTACGCGCGCGGCTACGCCGACGGGGTGCACGACACGCTCACCGAGTCCGCCGAGGAGGAGTCCCCCTCCGAGGACTGAGCCCGACCGCCGGGCGGCCGGCTCAGGCGACGAGGCCGGCGCGGAAGCCGGCTCAGGCGACGAGGCCGGCGCGGAAGCCGGCTCAGGCGACGAGGCCAGCGCGGAAGCCGGCGGCCACCGCGTGCGCGCGGTCCCGGGCGCCGAGCTTGCGGAACAGCCGCCGGGCGTGGGTCTTGACGGTGTCCTCCGAGACGAACAACTCCCGCCCGATCTCGGCGTTGCTCTTCCCCTCGGCCATCCCGAGCAGCACCTGGAGCTCCCGCTCGGTCAGCCCGACCGCGCTCCGCCCGCCCCGGGCGCCGGGCGCGCCACGGCGGCCGCCGGACGCGGGTGCGGCCGGCTCGGCGGTGTCCGGTTCGGCCTCGTCGTCGCCGCGCTGCACCGGCACCACCGACGGGGCGCCGCCGGGTCCCTCGGCCGGTCCCGGGGACCAGCCCTGGCCCGGCTTGCCCGGGGTACGCCCGGCCGGGGGCCGGGGCGGCGCACCGACCGCGGCGGTGTCCCGGGCCGGGTCGGTGACCCGGTGGCGGGCCGCCCGGCCGGGGGCGGAGAGCAGCAGCAGGGCCTTGGCCACCGCGCTGGTCAGGTCGTGATCGGTGCCCTGGATCAGCCCCCGGGCCCCGGCGTTGATCGTCGCGGCGGCGGCCTCGGACTCCTCGGCGCCGAGCAGCAGCACGGCGGCCTGCGGCGCGCGGGCCAGCACCCGGCGGACGAAGCCGGCGCTGTCGGGTCGGGTGAGGGCGGTGTCGGCGAGCACCACGTCGACCGGGCGCTCGGCCAGCCGCAGCATCACCTCTGGGTCGGAGACGGCGGTCCGCACGACCGCGGCCAGGCCGAGCCGAGCGGCCGCCGAGGTCAACTGCTGCGCGGCGAGTGGTGTCCGGACGCAGACGAGAACGGTACGCACGGTGGGTCTCCTCTCCGCAGAGAGCAGACCATGGCGGGCTGTGCCGGGGTGGAGGTTCCCGGCAATCCTCCGAACTTTTCCGACATCTAGGTCATATGCCGCGAGTTGTCCGACGTTTTCGATCACAGACGTGTGAGTCGGGGATAGGTCGGGTACCGAGACGCCAGGCCGGAACGGTGCGCCCACGCGGACCGCCGCCCGGACACCGGATGCGAACGAGAACCTCCGCGGTGCCGCGCGGGAGGAGGGGTGCTGATGTCGAACGTACGTAGACTGCCCGGACCCATCGTCGACCTGTGGGACTGGCAGCGGCTCGGCGCCTGCCGGGGCCGCGACAGCGCCCAGTTCTTCCACCCGGACGGCGAGCGCGGTTCCTCGCGGCTGCGCCGCGAGTCCAGCGCCAGGGCCGTCTGCCGGGCCTGCCCGGTCCGGGCCGAGTGCGCGGCGCACGCCCTGTCCGTCCGCGAGCCGTACGGCGTCTGGGGCGGCTTCAGCGAGTCCGAGCGGCTGCGCCTGCTCGCGCTCGGCTGGGAGGACCTGGCCGACCGCCGGCAGTCCCGGGTCGACGTCGCCCGGCTGGAGGCCCGCCTGGGCCGCCCCCACAAGTCCGCCGTGCCGGACCAGCGGAAGATCGCCTGACCCGCCCACAAACCCCGACCGACGCCGTTCCCCGCACCGGGGCACGGCGTCGGCGCGTTCCCCCGGCCTGCGGCGGGACGGTCCCCGTCCGGGAGGACGAGAGGGGGGTCGGAGACGCTGTGGAGCTGATGACGTGGACGGATCAGCCGGGCCGGTGAGGCTTCTCACCCGCTGGCGCCCTCGGTGCCCTCAGGGTCAGCGGACGGTCACCTTCACCGTGTGCCAGCCGGTGGCGCCGTCCGGCTCGACCGGCTGCTCCCGCCCGGTCTGCGTCTCGCCCGCAGCGTCGGTCGCCCGTACCTGGAGGGTGTGCTCGCCGGGGGTGGCGTCCCAGCGCCAGGACCACTGCACCCAGGTGTCCACCGACACCGTCGGGGCGAGCGTCGCCTCCCGCCACGGGCCACCGTCGACGCGTACCTCCACCCGGCTGATCCCACGGTGCTGGGCCCAGGCCACCCCGGCCACCGGCACCGGGCCGGCGGTGAGCCGGTTACGCGGGCGGGGCGTGTCGATGCGCGACTGCGTCTTCACCGGCCCCTGCGCCGACCAGCCCCGCGGCACCCAGTACGCGTCGAAGTCCGCGAAGCTGGTCAGCTCCAGCTCGGTCACCCACTTGCAGGCGGAGACGTAGCCGTACAGGCCGGGCACCACCATCCGGACCGGGAAGCCGTGTTCGACCGGCAGCGGCTCGCCGTTCATCCCGACCGCCAGCAGCGCGTCCCGGCCGTCCCGCAGCACAGCCGTCGGGGTGCCGCAGGTCCAGCCGTCGACCGAGCGCCCCACCACCTGGTCCGCGTCCTCCTCCGGGTCCGCCTCGTCCAGCAGCTCCCGGATGGGTACGCCCAGCCACCGGGCGTTGCCGATCAGCTCCCCGCCCACCTCGTTGGAGACGCAGGCCAGGGTGACGTACCGCTCCACCATCGGCCGGGCGAGCAGATCGGCGAAGCTCAGCTCGATCGGGTTGCGCACCCGCCCGTGGATGCGCAACCGCCAGGTCTCCGGGTCCACCTGCGGCACCACCAGCGCGGTGTCGATCCGGTAGAACCCGCTGTTCGGGGTGACGTAGGGGGCGAGCTGCGCCAGCGACAGGTCGGCGCCGGCCGGGACGGCCGGGGCCACCGCCGACGGGGTGGGCAGCGCGACCGCCTCGCGGGCGGCCGACACGCCCCGGCGGCCGGCGAGCCAGTGCCCGCCCAGCCCGGCCACGGCGGCCGCGCCGGCCAGCACGCCCACCCCACGCAGGAACCGGCGCCGCGACTCGGGGTCGGTGTTCTCCAACGGCTCCCACCCGGCCGTCGGACCGCTCACGGAACCCCGGCCGGTCACCACGTCCGAGTCGGCCGGCGCCGAGCCGTCGGCCTCCGGGCCGGGCCCGGCCGGCAGCGGCGTCGACGGCAGGCCGAGCGGGGGCGTCGACGGCGGGCCGAGCGGCGGCGTCGGCGGGGGCGTCGGCGGGGGCGTCGGTGGGGGCGTCGGTGGGGCCCAGGGCCACGGGTCGACCTCCAGCGGGCCGGCGAGGAAGACCCAGAGCACCAGCCCGCCCAGCCCTGCGCCGACCAGCGAGGGCAGCGCGTCGGCGGCGTCCGCGCCGGCCCGGGTCAGCGCGGCGGCCACGCCGAGGGCGGCGAAGGCCGCGATGCCGGCCAGGCCGACCCACAGCCGGCGGACCGCCAGCAGCCCGAGCAGCGCGGTGAACGCGGCGAGCAGCAGCGCCGTCCCGATCAGCAGGGCGATCTTGTCGTACCTGCCGAACAGGGCGATGGCGAACTGCTTCAACGGCCCCGGTACCACGTCCACGACCAGCCCACCGACCGCGATCAGCGGGGCGGAGCGGGGGCCGGTGAGGACCGCGACCGGCTCGGCGACGCCGATGGCCACAGCGGCGGCGGTGATCCCGGCGAGCGCGGCGAGGCCGCGGGGCGTGCTGCTCATCGGATCAGTGTTGTCGATCAACCGGGCCGACGGCCAACCATGTCAGCGTTCCGTAATCCCCTGAACGCGTCAGGGCGCACCGTCGCGTGACGGTGCGCCCTGAGTCGGCGTACGCCGTGGGTCAGAAACCCGGGCCGTGCTGGTGGCCGTGACCGTGGCCGTGGCCGTGCCCACCGGCGGCGGCCGGCTCGGCCTTCTCCGGCTTCTCCACCACGAGGCTCTCGGTGGTGAGCAGCAGCCCGGCGATCGAGGCGGCGTTGGTGACCGCGTTGCGGGTCACCTTCACCGGGTCGATGATGCCGGACTTCACCAGGTCGACGTACTGGCCGCTGGCGGCGTCGAGGCCGTTGCCCCACTCCTTGCCGGCGACCTTCTGCACCACCACGTAGCCGTCGTGGCCGGCGTTCTGGGCGATCCAGCGCAGCGGCTCGACCAGCGCCTTGCGGACGATCGAGACACCGACCTTCTCGTCGCCGGTCAGGCCCAGGTCGTCGGCGAGCACCGGCAGGACCTGCGCCAGCGCGGCGCCACCACCGGGCACCGTGCCCTCCTCGACGGCGGCCTTGGTCGCGGCGATGGCGTCCTCGATGCGGTGCTTGCGCTCCTTCATCTCGACCTCGGTCGCCGCGCCCACCTTGATGACCGCGATGCCGCCGGAGAGCTTCGCCAGCCGCTCGGCCAGCTTCTCCCGGTCCCACTCGGAGTCCGAGGCCTCGATCTCCTTGCGGATCTGCGCGACCCGGTCGGCGACCTCGGAGGACTGGCCGCCACCGTCGACGACGGTGGTGTTCTCCTTGTCGACCACGACGCGCCGGGCGGTGCCGAGCACCTCCAGGCCGACCTGGTCGATCTTGTAGCCCAGCTCCGGAGCGACCAGCTCGGCGCCGGTCAGGATCGCCATGTCCTGGAGCATCGCCTTGCGGCGGTCGCCGAAGCCGGGGGCCTTCACCGCGCAGACCTTGAGGGTCTTGCGGATCGAGTTGACCACCAGGGTCGACAGCGCCTGGCCCTCGACGTCCTCGGCGATGATCAGCAGCGGCTTGTTGTTCTGGAGGACCTTCTCCAGCAGCGGCAGCAGCTCCTCGATCGCCGAGATCTTCTGCGTGGTGATGAGGATGTACGGGTCCTCCAGGACCGACTCCTGCGACTCCACGTCGGTGACGAAGTTCGGCGAGATGAAGCCCTTGTCGAACTGCAGACCCTCGGTCACCTCCAGCTCGGTGGTGAGCGCGGAGCCCTCCTCGACGGTGATGACACCGTCGCGGCCGACCTTCTCCATCGCCTCGGCGATCAGCTCGCCGATCGTGGCGTCCTGCGCGGAGATCGTCGCGACGTGCGCGATCGACTCCTTGTCGGAGACCTCGACGGCCCGGTCGAGCAGCGCCTCGGAGACCTTGGCGGCCGCCGCGTCGATGCCCCGCTTGAGACCGGACGGGTTGGCCCCGGCGGTCACGTTGCGCAGGCCCTCGCGGACCATGGCCTGGGCCAGCACGGTCGCGGTGGTGGTCCCGTCGCCGGCGACGTCGTTGGTCTTGGTCGCCACCTCCTTGACCAGCTGCGCGCCGAGGTTCTCGTACGGGTTGGTGAGCTCGATCTCCTTGGCGATGGTCACGCCATCGTTGGTGATCGTGGGCGCACCGAATTTCTTGTCCAGGACGACGTTGCGCCCGCGCGGGCCGAGGGTGACCTTGACCGCGTCCGCGAGGGCGTTGACACCGTGCTCGAGCAGGTGCCGGGCGTCGTCCGAGAAGCTCAGGATCTTCGCCATGAATGTCCCTTCGAAGCGGCGTTGCCCCGGCCCGGCGAGCCGGACCGGGGCAACGACACTGATCGGTTGCTTACTTCTCGATGACCGCGAGGACGTCGCGGGCGGAGAGCACCAGGTACTCCTCGCCGGCGTACTTGACCTCGGTGCCGCCGTACTTCGAGTAGATGACGGTGTCGCCGACGCTGACGTCAACCGGGATCCGGTTGCCCTTGTCGTCGATGCGGCCCGGGCCGACAGCGAGGACGGTGCCCTCCTGCGGCTTCTCCTTGGCGGTGTCGGGGATCACGATGCCCGACGCCGTGGTGGTCTCAGCCTCGTTCGCCTGGACCAGGATCCGGTCCTCGAGCGGCTTGATCGCAACCTTGGTCGCGGTAGTCACGGGCATACCCTCCTGGGGTACTGGTTTCGTTGCCGGTCGGCTGGGCCGACCAGCGTCAATCTGCCACATGCCACCGGGCGGGGCCGTCGTCGCGGGTGCCGGTCCGCCTGGCGTTCAGCGCCCGCGCCGGATGGCCCGGGAGCTGGCACCCTCAGGGTGAGAGTGCTAATCGCAGGTTATTCCTCGGCTAGCACTCCGTCAAGGAGAGTGCCAACCAGCCGCCCGGCGCGTCGGGTCGGACGGCCACGATCGACGCCGTTTGCGGCGTGTCGCGGCATCCCGGCGGCGGGGACACCGCGACACGCCGCAAACGGCGTCGGTGGCCCCGCCCCGCCCCCGCCGGCCCGGTGGCGGC